>NZ_JAMPKE010000010.1:0-204095 GCF_039961955.1 Trichocoleus sp. DQ-A1 | reverse complement strand
GCTACTAGCGTTGTGGAACCACACCGACTCCATCCCGAACTCGGAGGTGAAACGCAACTGCGGCGAAGATACTCGGTGGGTGACTGCCTGGGAAAATAGCTCAGTGCCAGGTTGATTTTTAGTTAGATTGACTATAATAAAGGGTCGCTCTTCAAGAGCGACCCTTTATTATAGGATTGAGCTAATGCAAACTGCTTTGTTTCCACTGTGCAATTGCCAAAAGAAGCCGTTTCCTGTAGTTTGCTTGTTAGTAAATGCTATTTTGGGGCTACCCTCTCTAATAGATATCTGGGGCATGGGTCATGGCAAATCACTGGGCGATCGCAATTGGCATCAATCAATATCAGTTTTTCCAGCCTCTAAGCTATGCCCAAGCGGATGCACAGACGCTGTGGCAGTTTCTGGTTGACGAAGCTGGATGGTCAGCAGACGAGTGTCTGCTGTTAACGGACACCTCACCGCCGATTAGCGATCAGTCAACTTACCCTACTAAGGAAAACCTGCTGGATTGGTTTGATGAGTGGTGCCATGCGCCAGTAAACGTCGATGATTCGCTCTGGTTCTTTTTCAGTGGGTATGGAATGACTCTCGACGGGGAGGATTACCTAATGCCCAGTCAAGGAGACCCAGATGAAATAGCGGAAACTGGTATATCAGTAAGATCGCTCTTTACCACTCTCAAAGAGTCGGCGGCTAAAAATATTTTGGTGCTGCTAGATATAAACCGCAGTCAGGGCGGTCAAGCAGGTGCGAAGGTAGGGGCGCAAACTTTGGAATTAGCCCAAACAATGGGTATTGCCACAGTCCTGTCCTGCCAAGTTGATCAATTTTCTTACGAAGCGTCCTCACTGGGTCATGGATTATTTACAGCAGTATTGCTAGAAGGACTGCGATATAACCAAGGCAAGAATTTGGAGAGTCTGGAGCGTTATCTGCGCTCGCACCTGCCTGAGTTGAGCGAACACCACTGGCGACCCGTTCAGATACCCTTGAGTGCAATACCCTCTTCGGCAAGTAACTACAAACTCCCAACGCTCCTCCCGAACGGAGCGATGAACTGGAATGCGACCTTAGCTTCAGATACACCTCCAGTAGCTTCCACTTCTGGTATGCACAACGTCGGAATGGAGCGTCAGGAGGCTACTCCGGGTATGGTGGGGCATAATAACGTAGCTGGTGCAGCCGCCTTGACCCAGAAGCAGACTTCTAAAGGATCGGAGACAAACTATAACCCTTCCGGCATCCGCTCAGGGATTGGTCAAGGTGCTATCGTCCCCCAGACAAGTGTGTCATCTACAAGGGTAGTAGATGACACACCCTGGTGGCTGAATCTGCTTTTGTGGTGCGGTGGTATCGCACTGATAGTGGCATTGATTGGGGGGGTATTTCTCCGTAACCGAGCCGCATTTATCGGTCAGCAGGCAATAAATACTTCAACAAATGCCACTCCTGGCAGCACCACACCGGCTGCTGTATCGTTACAGTCAGCTTCTTCAGGTTCCAAATCCCAGAATGCAGCGGGGGGCACCGAGACCCAAGCGGGGGCGAATCAAGCGGTGTTGGATAAAGCAAGAACTTTGATCGTCCCAAATCAAGCTTCTCAGTTTAGTCAGGCGATCGCAGAAGCCCAGAAAATAAAACCCGGCGAACCTCTCTACGAACAGGCACAGCAAGACATTGCACGCTGGAGCGGTGTGATTCTGGATTTAGCTAACGGGCGGGCAAAACAAGGGCAGTTTGATAAGGCGATCGCGGCGGCACGACTGGTTCCAGAGGATAATCAGTCCATTTATAAGGAAGCTCAAGGAGCGATCGCCAGCTGGCGTGAAAAAGCACAGCAACAGCGAACCAACAAAATCCTTCTCCAATCTGCTCAAGGATTAATTCAACCCGGACAAGCTTCGTCTTACACTCGCGCGATCGCCGCTGTTCGCAAAGTACCCCCCGATCAGCCTGGATATACCGAGGCACAACAGTTAATTGCCCAGTGGAGCAAAACGATTTATCAGACAGCGCAGACTCGCGCCTCTGATGGAAGGCTTAAAGAAGCCATTCAGACGGCGGCTTTAGTCCCGAAAGACACACCTACCTATACGACTGCCCAGAAGGCAATTGACCAGTGGCAAAAAAAGGTACAAGGTACAAAGTAAAAGCCAAATTTGCAAAAGACAAAACGTTGTCCGCTATTAGCCTTACCACCCTTGCATTGCCACTAAATCAATACAAAGTTGATTAATTGCTTCTCTATCTACACTTCTAGGCAGGGTAGATTTAGCGTAGGCTTCATCGAGTCCTTTGTACAAATTGTTAGCGATCGCCATGACTTCTTCATAGGGATACTCGCCGTTTTTAATGGCTAGCAATTCCCGTGCATCTCCGGTTTCCCGGCGATCGACTATTAAGGTTTGTGTCTCTAAAATTTCGATACCTGTTCTTAATAACCGGATAGCCTGCATCGCAAATTTAGAGTCATACCCCACTTTAGCTTCCATCACTGCCCGTGCGGGATTGCGATTTTTCTTCCATTGTTGGTAGTTATCGTATTCTCGTCGGGCATTTTGAAACTGCTGACTTTTTTGCAGCAGTTTAATAAATTCTTCCGAGCTGTTGGTAAGTTTCCGGGTGTACTCCAGCGGTTCTTCTGGTAAAGCGTATTGCTTCAATACTCCCTTAAAATCAATTTCGGCAGTTAGCAAATTATAAAGTTCCTGCGCTTCTTCCAAAAACTGAATTCGGTCTCTAATTAACAAGTAGAGATATTCTAGAAACGCATGGATTTCGCCCACCGTCAGCGCTTGGGCAGGCTCTAATCCAAAGTCTTCTGTCTCAGGTTGTCTGGTTGGAGGTTCGAGTAACCAGCGGCGGTGAGACTCTAATTTTTTTATTTGGGCATAACCGTATCCCGCATAAGTATGCTTCACCTTTTTTGACAGAAACATTTGTTTATGGCGTCTCAAGGTATTACCGACTTCAGTTAAAAGAACATAATCTTTGAACCAGAGAAGCTCTAAAATATTTGGGTTGTTGTCGGCAGACAGTTCTAAAAATTTTTTCAGCTCATAAATACAAGTATCTTTAGTCAGATAAGAAAATTCTCCTGGCTCTTCTGTCCAAGCTCTATCCTTTTGTTGAATTTGAGAAAATCCCAGGTAATAAGGCTTAGTTGCCACAAAAATACCGCGATAGTCATAGTCTGAGGTTTCAGTCGCTAAACCGTAGCCCCTGGAACCTGTCAAAGCAATCAGAATCGTTCTATCTTCAACTTCTTGGCGATTCATAGATTAATCGGATGAGGAATAAGTTTCAAGTTGCTGTTTCTCAGTCCCAGGCTGAGCCTCCTCAGTGCTGAGAGAAAGTGCGGATTCTGAACGCACCAACCTGCTGAGCGTTGCCTCCATTACAGCCGTAGTTTGGCCAGAAACAGTAAACACCAGTGCCTCGCGGTAAACTCGCTGTGCTGCATGGTGGCTGTAGTTGGCGGCACCACTGGAAACCGTAACGGCAGCATGGGCACACCGCACTGCTAAATCAATCGCCCATGCTCGGATTTGCAGACGATCTGCAAAAGGCTTAGGGGGATGTCTGATGGCAGTGCTACAAGCAGTGAGTTCCCGGTTGAGTGACTTAAAAGCTTTGGAAATAAAGGCGTTAGGCTTGGTTAGAGCAGCAGCTTCCAGAATATCAAGTCCAGCTCTAGCGCATCCCAAAGCAAAAAAGCCTTGGTGAAGGACATTCTTCAAATCGTTTTCGTGAATCCAACCCGCAGGCTTGATAGAGACAACACGCTCTTGAGGCAAAAACCAACTGGTAAGATTTGCAGTGACAGTATTGGTTGAGGTCATTGCTGCCAGTTGCATTGGCTGGGTAAATGTAATTGCACCCCCCATCTCCTGATACTTGGTAACAAAGGGCACAATGCCAAAGACTGCGCCCCCATCGGGGAGTGTTGCGGCGACAATAAACTCTTGAAACAAGCCCCAGCCCGTAACCCAAGGCACTTGTCCCTCTAGATGATATCCCCCTTCTACCGGAAAGGCTTTCACAGTTGGGTCGCCCTGCCGCCGCAATTGAGAGAAGCCGACACCGACTAAAATCTGCCCGTTGCTCATACGGGGAAGATACTGGCATTTAAGAGAACAATTTTTGCTGGCGACAAGCATCCCAGCGGCACTTTGATGTTGAGTCTGCAAGAATGCCAAAGCACCGGAATATCTTGCAATTAGCTCTTGAAAAGTTCGAAAAGTCTGTTCACTGACTTCGGAACCACCCCACTCTTGGGGAACTCGCAACGCCAGTAAAGAACGTTCGCCAAGTCCTTTAAGCGCCTCTCGTAGTGCTTCTGGGCTGCCATCTATCTGTGTGGCTAATGGTGCAACCGATTTTCTTAGATAAGACTCGGCGATGTCTAGCAGGTGTAGCGGGTTATCCATACCTCTACCGTATCGACTTCGCGGCTACTGAGTCCACAATAATCGAAAGCGCTGGTCAAAGCCACCTCGCTCTGAACGTCGTTTTTCTTGTTCTGCCAAAATTGAGGAACGCTCTATTTGACAAGCTGCACACAAGGCATCGATGACTTCGTATAGGTCAGCGAGTTCTTTCACTAAGTCTTGAGCAGTAGCTTCAGCGGCTTCTTGCGCTTCTTCGATGAGTTTATCTCGCAATGCTTGGTGATACGCTGCTTCTGTCATTACCTCTACTTCACACTCTCGCCCTGCTTGGTGAATGATTTCGGGAATGCGATCGCGTACCAGTTTATTGTAATCTTGATGCACGATAGTTCCTCAACGATGAAAGAAGTCTTTCTGGGAAAATACCTTACTTTAGAAGATTTTTGCATCTGCACGCAGACTTATCAAAAGTACACATCTAAAATTTATCCGTTTCCTCAAAATATAGCAGAAACGCTACCTGCATTACAAAAGCTAAATCAATTTATTTTAGATCCCATTATTGATTCTTTCGGTATTAATAATTTCCACCTAACTTATGGCTTTTGCTCTAAGGATTTAAAAAGATACCTAGATAGAAAAGATCCACAAACAGGTGATAAAAATGGTCGGGTGGCACCGGAACTAGACCAGCACATGGCGCATGAAGTAAATAAAAATGGTAAATATTACTGCCAACGGCTAGGTGCTGCCTGTGATTTTATTATTTTAGGTTTAGCTAGCAATCAAGTGGTTGACTGGATATTAAATCAAGAATTACCCTTTGATTCTCTATATTTTTACGGATTCAATAAACCAATTCATATTAGTTATGGCGCTCAACACAAGAGAGATATTAGAACATTTACAGCGTCGGGACAACCGACACAGAAAGGAATTGAACATTGGGTTAAGTTAGCAAAGCAATTGCGGAAACAGTCTATCGAGTAAAATCGCATCTGTTGCGAAAAAAATAAATAGTGTGTGGTCTTAAAAGAATTGTTCCTTAATGACTTACCGCATTCAATGCTTAATAACTTAATTAGGCATTTTTATTCTAATTATATAGTATTTTATTTTTGATAAACTTGCCTTTTTTGATTTTCCATTTCTTCACAAGCCATTGCTATTTTTTGCACTTGAATCGAGTCAGTATCTGTACGCCGACGAAGACAATACTTTTGGATTTCTAAAGAGTGGTTTTCTAAACATCGTTGCCAATCCTGAAGATTTCTAATGGCACGGGTATCTTTGAAGAGTCCCCGTTTTTCCTCTTGTTTACTGAGCTTTGCAAACTTTTTATAGCCAGGATAATCTGGGTAGACAACCGTTTCTTTTCGATGCAAGATTGGTGGATTAACATCATCTTCGTAATCCCGATAGCTGACACTCAAATCTCTCAGATCGATTTGCATACTGGTGTGCAGAACCGGATGAGGATCGGTATCGAAATTGGGGTAGAACAAATATGAGATTTTTGGTTTGTAGGTGTGAAATTTAATTAGTGTGGCTTCATCCATGCGTCCAATTGTACGGCTGGCACAGCCTTCGTAGAGGCGCAGCAACGGGTCGAGTTCGGAAAAAGCTGAGACATGAACCATGAAGGAACTAGGATAGAGAGGTGCGTATTTAAAACCACTGGTACAGCCAACCAAGCTTTGTTGACAGCAGTGGGCAATTACACCGGGATCGCCTAGACTAAATAGCATTTCCTCAGCTAATTCCCAGGCTTCGTCGTAGCTACCAAATAAACATTTGATATCGTTACGGACTTCTGGGGAGATTTGTTTGAGCTTCAGATGATTGAACTTGCCTAACGCGAGATAAACTAAAAGGTCTAAGCGGCGTTTTTGAGCGATCGCATCCCACTCTTTTTGGTCAGTTGCTTGTAAAATGACCTGGAAGGCACGGCGAAACCCGCCAAATTCAGCCCTCAAATTCTTCAATTCTGGTTTTTCATTTTTGACAGGCAGACGACCGCGTTCGGTGACAAAAGCCATTAGGGGTGCCAGCATTTCCTGATAATCTTCAAATCGCTTGATGTTGGCACGAACTCTGGGAGTTGTGGCGCGAGAACGAAAGCGAGAGGCGCGGTAAGCTTCGGCAAGCCTTTCATCTCGGAAAACAAAGTAAATGCCTAATGCAACTGGCACCGCATTAACATTAAGAACCTGGTCAATATAAATTTTCAGTTCTTCCTGTTCGTAGTATTTCTGAAAAGTATTGCGGCGAGTAATCACCCCATCGCCGTAGGCAAGTTGACCCGTTCCTCGGTCATCAATTAAAACCAGTGCAGCAACAATTAGGACTTTTTCTGTTAACTCCCAGGCGTTTAATAATGCTTCTCGACGCTCATCTGTGCGTTCAATAACATTGATGATATAACCGAGATTGACAATATCAGCGGTGGTGCGAGGGGTATCCGGAGAGTAATAAGGGTCCCAGCCAGCGCTGGTGTAACCCTTTTCCGCTATGTGCTGAATATCGCTTCCGTAGCCACAACCATAGTCAAAGAAAGTGCTATCTTCACTAAATAAGCCAGCTTCTAAAGCGAGACGCACGGGGCGAGAAAGATTTTTACGAGCAATTGCAGCTTTGTGACGCTCTATTTTAGGCAGTGTCGAATGTAGAGAGGTTGGATGTAAGTTCTCTACAACTTGCCGCCGAATAACTTGATGACCCTGGATTTCGACACCATAATCTTGTAAGCATTCTAACCAACCCCGAAGCGTTCCAATGCCACGGGTTTTGTCTAAAAGCCGCAATTTCTCTTCTTGCCGAGTGAGGTTGGCGAATTTTTCGTAGTGGGGATAATCGGGGGTGACAAAGGTTTCTTTGCGGTGGAGGACAGGGGGATTGTCGCTAGTACTGTAGTCTCGGTAAGTTGAACTCCCGTCCCGAACATCAATCTGAATGCTAGCTTGCAAGGCGGGATGAGGGTCGGTATCAAAGTCAGGATACAACAAGTAAGAGATTTTAGGCTGCTCGATGTTGAATTTTATTAGGGTAGCGCCATCAATACGTCCTACTGTTCGTCTTGCATAGCCCTCGTAGAGCCTCAGCAGAGGGTCGAGTTGAGAAAGTGCTGACACATGAACGTAGAGGGCACCCGGCAGCAATTTACCGATGGGGCTTTGTTGGCAGCAGTTGACAATGACACTCAGGTCGTTCGCGCCCAATAAAATCGGCTCGTCGCTGTCAAACCAGCCATGAAGATTATTTTGAACTTCGGCGGCTAAGTTTTCCAGGTGGGAACAATCATTGCTAACAGCAAGGTAGAGGAGAGTGTCTTGACGGGGATGTGCTTTAGCGCAGCGGTTCAGAAACAGCTTGGCATCCCACTCTTCTACTTTGTATGTGTTCAGCATCATGGTCGCACCATTTCCCTGAAACAATGATGGATACAAAGTAGAGTAAACCTATTAATTCCTAAATTGCTGATTTATTCATTTCTGTAAAAATAATTTACTTAATTTTGAAATAGTCGGAATGGGGTGGTGGAATATACACAACAAGGTGCAACAAGCGATACAACTAACAGAAGGACATTTCATTTTTTGAGAGTTTCTTGAGCTACTACCGCCTACAGCACCAAGTTTTTGAGCCTGACTACCTCAGCGAATTGCAGGGGCAGATTCTCGCTTGTCCCTATTTTGCGGTTAACAACTTGAACCGCGACTTTATCGGCACGAAGGGATTTTCGATTGTATTTCAGCGTTCGGGCTTGGGCGAAGTTGAACGAAGTTTTCCCTTTTTCAAACCTTATCTCAACGTGGCTTTGCACTCGACGTGTAATGCCTTCTATCTCAATCCCCTGATGCTGAAAGAGGGTTCCCGCGTCGATCCCCACATTGACCGCAGTCTGCGCTCTTACTGCAAGAGTATCGAACCGCCAGCCTGGGTGAGTGTCCTCTATGTTCAAGTGCCACGGGATTTGATGGGAGGAGAGTTAGTGTTACGCTGCCAGAAGCGCAATGTAGGACAAGTCCGCCCGCAAGCCAACACGTTGCTAGATTTTCAGGGCGATTTAACTCATTCAGTGAATCAAGTCACCAGTTCAGGGTTTCGCCTGAGTTTGGTTTGCGAGCAGTACAGCTTGTGTGAAGACCAACTCCAAGAGATTCCAGAGTTTACGATTGAATCGAGGGCGATTAAGTCAAAGGGCAAGAAGAAGGAAAAATTAATTTTATAAAATATCCGGCGATTAGAAATCGCGCCTACACAAACGAAGAATCAAGGGTTTTGCTTGTGTAGCCGCGCCTTCCAGTCGCCAGGGCATTTTTATAAATACGCTCTAAATGAACTCTAGAATATGCTGGGCGGTAATCTGGGACTGTTCCAAGTGGGGAACGTGACCGCAATTCTTGATCCAGATGAGTTGAGAAAGCGCGATCGCTCTTTTAAATTTCTCTGCGTCAGCCGTCCCTAAAATCCTGTCGAACTGTCCCCACAGAATCAGTGTCGGCTTGGCGATTTGGGCAATTTTATCGCTCAAAAAGTTGTACCCCCCGCTTTTGGTAAATGCAATCAGGGCATCATGCCAATTGGGGAGATCCAGGTGCAACGCCGCACAGAGCAAGGCATCGAGGGAGGCAAAGCTTTGATCGTGATAAGCACTGCGTGAAATGCGATCGCGCACTTTCTGATTTCGCAAAAATGAAGTCGCCAGGTTACTGATGGGAGGAAACAACAACCTGCCGATGTTGGGGGGACTAGCGAAACCAGCGCTATCAATCAACACCAACTTTTGCACCGCTTCCGGGTAGGTGAGGGTAAAATCAATTGCCGCTGCACCCCCCATTGAAGTTCCCACGAGAACGATTGGCTGGTTAATCAGCGTTTTCCAGAAGTAGTAGAGATGGGTTTTAATGGCTGTTGGGCTAAACGGGAGTCCAGCCGGTCGTTCGGTAAAGCCGAAACCCAACAAATCCACAACCCACGCTTCATTCTGGGTTGCCAGCAGTGGTAGGAGGCGACGGAACTCGAATATAGAGCTATCGAAGCCATGCAGCAACAGGATGGGCGTTCCGCCGCTACCCTGATGAACGTAGGTGGTAGCGATCGCCTGTTGCGAGAGAGGAGTTGCGATCGCCGTCTGCTCGATACTCTCTGCAAGGGCAATCGAGGTGGATTCTGTCAGCGCTTGGGCTGCGGATGGTAGAAAACGGGTAAACATGAGTTTTAGTTTACCGTGGAGAAGGGTGATACAGAAGTAGAGGTAGCAGACCATAACCCCTGAGTCACACCAAAACAAAAGGAGATCGGCTCTTGAAAAATCAGTACGCGCAGAATTTACAATTATCAATTCTAGGGATTATCACTGCCTTAGTCCTCTTCATTAGTCTCAATTCTTTTGTAATTGTTAACCCAGGTCAGGCAGGAGTCATCAGCATCTTAGGGAAAGCGAGGGATGGAGCCGTGCTAGAGGGCATCCACCTCAAACCACCACTGATATCAGTCGTAGACATCTATGATTTGACCGTGCAAAAATTTGAAGTTCCGGCACAGAGTTCTACTAAGGATCTACAGGATCTCACTGCTAGATTTGCCATCAACTTTCGCCTCGATCCTACCCAAGTCGTTGAGGTGAGAAGGAAACAAGGAACCTTAGAAAATATCGTGTCAAAAATTATTGCACCGCAGACTCAGGAATCTTTTAAAGTAGCAGCTGCTAGGAGAACCGTTGAAGAAGCAATTACTAAAAGAGAGGAACTGAAACAAGACTTTGATACTGCCTTGGGTCAACGGTTAGATAAGTACGGAATTATCGTGCTAGATACTAGTGTCGTTGACCTAACTTTCTCCCCTGAGTTTGCGAGGGCAGTTGAAGAGAAACAAATTGCCGAACAGCGGGCGCAACGAGCAGTTTATGTGGCGCAAGAAGCTGAACAAGAAGCCCAAGCAGACATCAATCGTGCTAAAGGTAGAGCTGAGGCTCAACGACTCCTAGCTGAAACCTTAAAGCAACAAGGTGGTGGGCTAGTTCTTCAGAAAGAAGCGATCGAAGCGTGGAGACAAGGAGGTTCCCAAATGCCAAAAGTTCTCGTCACGGGTGGTGACTCTAATAGCAGTATCCCATTCCTCTTCAACCTGGGTAATCTTCAGGATGCAACTGCCCCTCAATAGTTTTAGGGGGTAGATTCGCCTCTTCAGAATTAAGAAGGCGAACCATGAGCGAATAAAATTAAGGGTTGCCAGCTAACACATCGTTACGCTCAGTTATGCTCATGCTTCGCCCCTACATAGATGGTTTTGTAGGGGCGAAGCATTCGGGGGATAAACCCAAACACACTCCAAGAAATTCCGCTCCCAAATGCTTCGCCCTCTATTTAGGCAACTCACGGGCAACACCTACTCCCTCCAAACAAAGTTGAGAATGATATGAGCATATTTACACTGCAATCAGTTAAAAAAGACTTTGGTATCAAAGAAATTTTAAAAGATGCCAACTTTAGCCTAGATCCCACAGATAAAGTCGGACTAATCGGCACCAACGGCTCTGGAAAATCAACGCTGTTGAAGATGATAGCCGGACTAGAACCGATTGATGGCGGTCAACTTTTAGTCAACTCAGGAGTACGGATTGTTTACTTACCTCAGCAACCCGACTTAGATGAAAATCTCACTGTTCTAGAGCAAGTCTTTGCCGATAGCGGGGAGCAAATGTCCCTTGTCCGCGAATATGAAGAACTGTCAGACAAACTGGCTCACAATCGAGAAGATAGCCAGCTCATGTCCCGCTTCTCTACGGTCATGCAACGCATGGATGCCACGGGTGCTTGGGAACTGGAGACAAATGCCAAAATCATCCTCACCAAGCTAGGAATTGAAGATTTTAACGCCAAAATTGCTACTCTATCCGGCGGCTATCGCAAGCGAATTGCTTTGGCAACCGCTTTGCTTTCGGAACCCGAAGTGTTGCTGATGGATGAACCAACTAACCATCTAGATGCCCTATCTGTTGAGTGGTTACAAAGCTATTTGAACCGCTATCGAGGAGCAATTCTGCTCATCACTCACGATCGCTATTTTCTCGATCGCGTCACCAACCGAATTCTTGAAATCGACCGAGGCGACCTCTACACTTACGCGGGTAACTATTCCTACTATTTAGAGAAAAAAGCCCTCGCTGAAGAGTCTGCTGTCAGCAGTCAGCGCAAACATCAGGGAGTACTTCGCCGAGAATTGGAATGGTTGAAGCGAGGGCCAAAAGCCCGGAGTACCAAGCAGAAAGCTCGGATCGATCGCGTCCACGAGATGCAAGCAACTGAGTTCAAACAGACTCAGGGCAAAGTCGATATTTCCACTCTGAGTCGTCGGATTGGCAAAAAAGTTATTGATTTAATGAATATCTCTAAAGCCTACGATGGACGCACCTTAATCAAAGATTTCACCTATGAATTTAGTCCCGAAGATCGTATCGGCATCATCGGTGGCAATGGTGCAGGCAAATCGACTTTGATGGATATTATCACTGGGCGCGTTCAACCGGATTCTGGAAGCGTTGACATTGGCTCTACCATTCACATTGGCTATTTTAACCAACACTCTGAAGAATTACTCGCTGCATTGAATGAAAATTTGCGAGTGATTGACTACATTAAAGAAGTTGGAGAATATCTCAAAATTGCCGATGGCACTCAGATTACGGCTTCCCAAATGTTGGAGCGTTTTCTATTCCCTGGCAATCAACAATATGCCCCGATTCATAAACTTTCTGGTGGAGAAAAACGTCGCCTATTTCTGTTGCGCGTTTTGATGAGTGCGCCTAATGTTCTCATCCTTGATGAACCAACCAATGACTTAGATGTTCAAACCTTAGCGGTCTTAGAAGACTATCTAGAAGATTTCCCCGGCTGTATGATTTGTGTCTCCCACGATCGCTACTTCCTCGACCGCGCCGTAGACAAAATATTTTCCTTTGAAGAGGGTGGCAATCTGCGCCAATATCCAGGCAATTACTCAGTTTACTTGGACTACAAGAAAGCCGAAGAAGAAGCAGCATTGCGCGAAGCTGCCAATGCTAAGGATAGCTCAAAGTCAGTGCAGCTCCAAGTACGTCCAGCAGAGCCACAATCCGCTAGTAACAATAACAACAAACGGCGTAGGCTTTCAACTTGGGAAAAGCGCGAGTTTGAGAAACTTGAAGCCAAGATTGCTCAATTGGAAACCGAAAAAGCTGAGGCAGAGAGAGCGCTTTATAATGCAGCTCCGGGTAAAGTCGCCCAAGTTGGGGAACTCTATCAAAAGGTGGAAACTTTAACTCAGGCTATTGATGCTGCGACTGAACGCTGGATGGAACTGGCTGAGATTGAGTCTTAACAGAATCGGGGAGAAAGATGAATGCTTTCGATTCTTCCACTGGCTTTAATTTCTAATACAATTCGTACTTGAGCAAAGTACACGCTAAAGAACCGTTATAAACAGGAATGCGACGAGATGTTTTGAGTCCCACTCTTTTCGATAACTCTTTGTTTCCGGTCAAAACAAAGGCAGTCCAACCTTTGAAGCGTTGTTTGAAAACATCACCGAGCATTTTGTAGAGTTCGCCCAATTCTCTCTCATCTCCCAGACGTTCTCCGTAGGGGGGATTACAGATGAGAACGCCGCTGTCTGCGGGTGCTTCCAATTGGGATAATTCGGTTTGCGTAAACGTTAGCTTATCTGCAATGCCGCACCGTTGGGCATTCGTGTGAGCTTGGCTTAGGATATCAGGGTCTTTGTCGCTCCCCCAAATTGGTGCTTTTAAGTCTGAGATTTCGCTGTTTTCGGCTTCCGCCCATATCTCGTCCCACAGCTGTTCGTCAAAGTCCAGCCAGCTGAAAAAGCCAAACTTTTCCCGAAATAATCCGGGGGCAATATTCAAAGCTTTTAAAGCCGCTTCTAAGGGGAGAGTTCCAGAGCCACAGAGCGGGTCTAAAAAGGGAAGATTCGCATCCCACTCTGCCATGTCGAGGATAGCAGCCGCTAGAGTCTCCTTAAGCGGAGCCAGCCCCATTGCGGGTCGATATCCCCGGCGGTGGAGACTGGTACCCGAACTGTCTAAACTTAAAATACAACGGTCTTGATGGATGTGGACATTAATCCGCACATCTGGATTTTCGGTATCAACGCTAGACCTGTGACCTGATTTGTCACGCTGTTGGTCTACGATGGCGTTTTTAACTTGTAAAGCCGTGAAGTGGGTGTGGTTAAGTTTTTGATTGCCTCCTGTACAGTCCACAGCTAGGGTGTTGTTGGGATGTAGATAGTCAAGCCACGTGATTTTTTGCACCTCCCGGTAGAGCATCTGGGCGTCATAGCAGGCAAATTCATGGATGGGGACTAGGACTCGAAAAATTGTCCTTGCCCAGAGATTCACCCGGTATAGCAATGCTTTATCGCCAACAAAATGCACTCCAGTGAAATCAGGACGGACTTCCTTTGCCCCTAAACGTTCCAGTTCAGCAGCAGCAATAGGTTCTAGACCACGGGCAACTGTGGCAAAGTAGTGATTCATCATGAGAGCGATCGCATCTGTAACAGTGGAACCATTAAATCAGTTCTGCTTGTTCAAAAATCTGTCTGGGTGTTAGTTCCAAACCTAGAAGCAGGGTATCCACGATGGGCATCGTATCTGTGTAGACTTGACTCGATCCATCTGGGAAAAATACCCGGATATTCATCGCTTCAGGATCTACAACCCAGACTCTTAAAATACCAGCGTCAAAGTAGTCCTTCGCTTTATTTTCAAATTCTTTCAGGGTTTGGTCTGGAGAGATAATCTCAATCACCAGTTCGGGAGGCACAGGACAGGCTTCGTTACGCTTCCAACTGGCGGGTAAACGTTCGTAGGAGATGTAAGTTACATCAGGAACAGGTGCCCAGTCCTGACCATTCCGCTTCAAAGTAATTGCCCATTCCAAACGAACTCGACCTTGTTGCTTAGACCATCGAGTGAGTAAGGTAGTCAGAGCAAAGGTCAACATCGAGTGAAATTCTTTTGGAGACACTTTAGGTACTGCCTGACCATCTACAAACTCATAGGTTACATCTCCTTCAGGTAAAGCTAGAAATTCCTGTAATGTGAGTTTGGTTCCAGTGCCTACCATGACTACTAAGTTATCCAAGTGGATGGGCGAATAAATCTATGGTACAAAAGAGCTCCCCTTGAGTTTAAATCTGAGAGTTGCCGGTTGGCTGGAGTCGGAGCAAGCTATGAGTGAGACTTTAGAGAGCGATCGCATTCATGGCTCTGAATCCACAACTTTCCTGAAAAAGCACCGAGTTGTGCGAACCTATTAGCAGTTTCATCACTCCGGTACTGGAGGAACAATGACGCCGATCGAGTTTCTGGTATTGTTGGTCATTGCTGCATTCTGCGGCGGCACTGGGCAAGCGTTAGTGGGTTACTCGGCAGGGGGCTGTCTACTCTCGATAATTGTCGGGATTATCGGTGCGTACATTGGATTGTGGGTAGCCAAAGAGTTTAATCTTCCGGTGATATTTGCCCTCAATATTGGAGGGAAATCCTTCCCAATTATTTGGTCCATTATTGGTTCAGCTCTTTTGGCAGCCGCTCTCGGTTTGATCAATCGAACAAACCGGCGGCGATGACTTGGGAAATCTCAAGCTTTTCCAGAGAAAGTATTGAGCCGGATGCAAAATATAAGAAAAAGCCTCCTGAAAAGGAGGCTTAATTTGCTTGGAAATCGTTAAAGCTTTAGCTAAAGAAAGCGAAACCGGATACAGCGACGACTCCAGCGATCGCTGCGGTTGCTACGGAAGTTAGCGCGGTTCCAAAGAGCCACCAAGCAGCGGTTGCAGCGGATTTTCGGGTTTCCTCAGCTTGCTGCTTCGCTTTGTGCTTGAGGTCTTTGATGCGTCGTTTCGTTTCCTGCTGGAAGCGTTCAGCGCGGTGTATCGTACTCTCGCGCACCCCTTCAATCTGGTCGATGAGTCGGTTGGCATCCGCTTGGGAAATATCCTCACGGGAACTCAACAGCGCCACCAACGTGTCCCGATCGAATTGCGAGAGGCGATCGCGCATCGCGTCAAATCCAGCTTGCGGATCGTCAAAGAGTTTCCGGAAGTCGCGCTTAATACCCTCGTAATTGAGTTCTGGACGCTCCAGGGAGTTGAAGTAATTGCGAATTTTGCCAAAAACTCCGTCAAGCACCGATTGCACTTTATGCTGGGCATTCTGCGCTTGTTCGACAAATTGATGGCGCACCGATTCGATTTGATCGACAATCCGGTTGGCTTCTTCCTCGGAAATATCCTCCCGTTGCGATAGGAGTGCAACAAAGGTAGAACGGTCGAAATGAGAGAAGCGATCGCGAATATTCTTCCACCCGGCTTGTGGATCGTTGAGCATTAATTGCAACTCGCGTTTGATGCCTTCCGGGTTGAGTTCTTCTTTGTTGGTGTTCCGCAGGTAATCTTCCAAATCGGTTTGGAAATTCCGAACCGTGTCTCTGGCACGGGTTGCCAAGCGGCGCGGGGCTTTGACAATGCTGTGAATCGCCTCTTGCACCCGATCGATTGCCCGATTGACTTGCTCTTCGCTTAAGTCTTCTCGTTGACTCAGCAGCTTCACCAAGGTTTCCCGATCGACGTGAGACAGCCGTTCTCTCAGGGCCAAACTTCCCTCTTTCGGGTCATTCAGGAGTTTTGCCAAATCCTGCTGGATGCCTTGCGGATCGAGTTCTTCCAGGTTGGTGTTTCGCAGATACTCAGCAATCTGGTTCGTCACTTGGTCGTAGCGATCCTTTGCTTGACCAGCTAATTGTTGCGGTGCGTGCAGAATAGTCTCTCGCACTGATTCGATCTGATGGATTGTTCCATCGATCTGTTCTTCGCTCAAATCGCCGCGTCCCTTGAGCAATTGCACCAGCGTATCGCGGTCAAAGTGAGAAAGTCGCGTCCGGAGTGCGGCAAGTCCTGCCTGAGGGTAATTGAGAAGCGTTTGCAACTCTCGCTTGATATCTTCAGGATTCAATTCTTCTTTGTGAGTATCGCGCAGATAGGATTTTACCCTTTGCCACAGTCCTTCCGCTTCAGATTTGGCGCGGTCTTGCAATTCTTGAGCTTGAGACAAGACGCGATCGCGCGTACTTTCCAACTGACCGATGAGTTGATCGGTTTCCTCTTGACTAAAGTCTTCCCGTTGAGAGAGGAGTTGCACTAAAGTATCGCGGTCAAATTGCGAGAGGCGATCGCTTAAAGCATCAATTCCAGCATCCGGATCTTCTAGAAGTGCTTTGAAATCGCGCTCAATGCCTTCTGGGTTTAGTTCTTCCTTCCCCGTCGAGTGCAGATAATGTTCGACGCGATCGCGAAGGTCTTGCGACTGTTCTTGAGATTCCGCACCCTGGACAGTTTCAAAAACTTCTTGCCGAATACTATCCATCTGCTCGGCAATATCCGCAATTTGTTCGGAGGTGAAAGCACCCCGCGATTCCAGCACCCTCACAAAATAGTCTCGATTCAATTGCTCTATCTGCTGCCGAACTTTTCCAGGAGCTGCATCCGGATCGTAAATAACTTCTCTAAATTCCTGCTTAATCGTTTCTCGGTTCAGGTGCCAAGGTTTGGAATTTAGCAGGTAGTTTTCTACATCCGCTTTAATCGTGCTAAAAGATGGCGCAGGCACCTTATCGGCAACTTTTGTCCCAACCGTTTTAGCTTGTTCAGTTGCTTGCTCTTTCAAATGTTGCAACTGGCTGGAAATTTTTTCCACATCTAAATCGGAGAGATCCGTCCGCTTCATGACTTCTCCCAGTAACGCAGTTACACCCAACTGCATGGAGTGTTCCATCAAGCCATTGCCATGACTGCGCTCCGATTTGCCTTGTCCAACTCCAACAAGTTGAGAAAGCTTGGCAGAAAGCTCATTAGATTTCAACTCCTCTGGAGCGGCTTGTTTCAGAAAGTTGAGTAATTCAACCTGCGGATCTGTTTCCGTTGGTTTTTCTGTTCCCTGTTGTTGACCTAATATCTTCTGCCAAACAACTTCCAATTGCTCCGCAATCCGATTAACATCCTGCTTAGAGAAATCACTACGGCTACTCACTAGATCCACAAAAGTCTGGCGATTGACATTGCGTAAAACGTCATTCCCCGCAATAGATTTCACATCAACATCGCTAAGTAACTTTTCTAAGTCGCTGCGAACCTTATTGATGTCTAGCTTTGGCAGTTGCAAATCTGTAAAGTAATCCTTAATTGTTTCTCGCAAGCTATCCGGATCGAGAGACGAACTCAATTCCCGGCGAACGGCGGCGGCGGATGCTTCAGCAGTAGAAACAATCTGCCTATTTATCGCACTCCCACCAAGCGCAGTGCTGGCTGTAGCCATCACCCCTTGCATCCCTGAACCCGCAGTGTTCACGACCGAACCAACTAAGGAACCCACCGCCGTAGAACTCACCCAAAGGAGCAGCAAAAAATAAGCTGACCAAATCACGACGCCAGTGATTGCACCTAAAATGACGCTGCTAATCAGAGTCAGCTTCACCGCCAGAAAACAAGCAATGAATATGGCAATATTGACGGTCAATAATGTCCAAATTCCTACCTTAGATTCAATGCTACGAACTTTTTCGCCCCAAGTTTCTGTATCATCATCATCCGAATCTAAGGGATTCTCTGCGGATGAAATTCCAGCAGCAATCGAAAAATTGGTTAACAAAAATTGGAAAGCAAAGGCCATTAATACTCCGGCAATCAAGGCAACAAAAAACTGTGGACTTGAAAAAACAAGTGTTGCCTCTTTTATGGGGGGATTCACGGCTTGAATCCCACTCGGAGCCACTGGAACTTTAGCAAAACAAAATTGTGTGCTGGACAAATCCAGCATCATTTTTACACTTTGAAACATGGTATTTACGCCTTCAAAGTCAAAAGACTGCCTCTATGAGAGGTTGCGTTCTAAGTACACTTTTGCTTATACTTTTGTAACGTTGTATCGTTAACGCTCTATACTCAATGTGGATAAAAAACCGTGGAGAATAACTCTCTCTAAAGTCTGAAAATTAGCTCGGTCTAAAGTTAAGAAATTAAACAAGAAGGCGATCGCTAAAACCCACTAAAATTAAGTATTAATACTCAATATCTCAATAAACTGCGAATCCACAATCTAAAATAGAGATGACCTTAAGCTGTCAACAACTTCTTCAAAAACATACTCAAGTTTGGCACCAAGCAACGGTGCATCCTTTCCTAATGCAGTGCAAATCAGGAACTATTCAGCCGCAGCAATTTAACACCTGGCTGGTACAAGATTATCTTTTTGTAGTAGAGTTCACGCGGATGGTGGCACAAATTTTGGCAGTTGCACCACCCGATCATTTTGATGTTATTCTGGGTGGATTAGTCGCACTGAAAGATGAACTCAACTGGTTCAAAGCAAAAGCCTCTGAACGACAATTGAATCTCAATACCCAAAAACAATCAACTTGCACAGAATACTGTGACTATATGCACAGTCTTTCGACAATGCCACACCCAGTTCAAGCGACTGCACTATGGGCAATTGAGCTTGCTTACAATCAAGGTTGGCAATTACCAGGAGTCATGCCAGATCCCTATGCCGAGTTTGCCGACCGCTGGGGAAATCCAGGTTTTACGGAATATGTAAAACTCTTGGAACAGCAAGCAGATGAAGTGCTGCAAACTGCATCGGAAACCGTTCAGCATCAAGCCGAAGAAGCCTTTTTAAAGGTGGCTGAATTAGAGCAGGATTTCTGGCAGATGGCTTTTAATGCAGCACGGTAGATGAAAAGGGTAAAAAGAAGCCTATAAAGGCTAATCCATGTAATCGTTTGTAATATCAAGATCGTCCGGATTATTTGAAGCAACTGGGCGATTTCCAGCTATATGCATTGTCTCATCAATGTGAAGATTGCTAGAGCCAATTGGACGGTGCCCATCTACGTCAACAGTGCCCTGAACTTGAAAATCATTTGAAGTAATTGGGCGCTTTCCATCAATGTCCACGGTTTCACGAACCTGAATATTGCTTGGATCAATCGGTCGGTGTCCATCTACGTCAAGAGTGTCCTCAAACTGAAGATTACTAGAGGTAATCGGTCGGTGTCCATCTACGTCAAGAGTGTCTTCAATCTGAATATTATCTGGCGCGATTGGACGCTTCCCATCTATATCAATCGTGTGAGGAACCTGTTTTGGTTCGCTAGATGAAGGAGAGGCAATATTTTTCTCCTGATTATTTCCCTTTTTTGGATTATCTCTGTTCATATTGTGACCTCTTACTTTACGCCTATGTTATTTATAACGTAATACAAGCTATAAAGAGCTTGTATTTGCTGATAATTGATTTAATTATACAATTTGTTTTGAAAGTATTCGTGAAAAATGGCAGCGATGAATCTAAAGAAACCTTTGTACGCTACAAATTACGGCGCTGCCTATATTGGTGATTCGCTTGAATTGCTAGACTGTCTTGAATCTGACTCAATCGCTCTAGTAATGACCTCTCCTCCATTTGCTTTGCTACGCGAAAAGAGTTATGGAAATGTTGAGCAAGAAGCCTATATCGATTGGCTATTTGCCTTCTGTCGAAAAGTGCATCGCGTATTATCACCGCAGGGAAGTTTTGTCATCGATCTGGGTGGTGCTTATCAAAGTAAACGTCCCGTGCGATCGCTCTACAATTACCGGCTTTTAATTAAACTCTGCGATCAGCTAGATTTTCGCTTAGCTGAGGAGTTTTTTTGGCACAACCCTTCTAAGTTACCTTCGCCGATTGAATGGGTGAATAAACGTAAGATCCGCGCGAAGGATTCTGTCAATACTGTCTGGTGGTTGTCAAAAACTGACTATCCTAAAGCGAATGTGAGTAACGTACTTGTTCCTTATTCGGAACGAATGAAAAAGCTACACGAGAATCCTGAAAAATACTATAAACCCAAAGCACGTCCTTCAGGTCACGATATTGGATCGGGTTTTGCTACTAATAACGGCGGTGCCATTCCCTCCAACTTGTTGCAAATTCCTAATAGTGAAAGCAATTCTCGATACATTCAACTTTGCAAAGCCGTTGGAATTGCTGCACATCCGGCGCGGTTTCCGCAAAAACTGCCGAGGTTTTTTATTAACTTCCTCACCGATCCAGGAGATACAGTCCTCGATATTTTTGCTGGATCGAATACGACTGGCGCGGCGGCTGAGGCTTTGCGACGGCGTTGGATTGCTTTTGAGCAAAATCCGTCTTATTTAGCTGCTTCTGCTTTCAGATTTTTAGAGGATAACCAAAGTATTGAGGCAGCTTCAGCGCTATTTAAAAAACTGGTGGCAAAGCCCGAAATAAGCAATATTTCTTAGTTTAGCGATCGCTACTTAAAATTAAAGTACTTCTGCTTCTTCAAAAACTTGTTTTGGTGTGATTTCCAATCCAGGAAATAATGAATCTATAATTGGTGTGCTATCAGTGTAGAGTTGACTTGTTTTATCTGGAGAAAAGACTCTAATACTTATGGCTTCAGGATCTACAATCCAAACTCGTAACACCCCAGTATCAAAGTAGTCCTTAGCCTTGTCTTCAAATTCTTTTATAGTTTGGTCTGGAGACATTATCTCAATTGCCAGTTCAGGAGCCACAGGACAGGCTTCGTTACGCTTCCAACTAGCGGGTAGCCGTTCATAAGAGATGTACGTTACATCAGGTACAGGTGCCCAATCCTGACCATTCCGTTTCAACAGCACCGCCCACTCTTGAACAACTCGTCCACGCCCTTTGCACCAGGCACGAATCAGAACCATCAAAGCAAACTGTACAGTTGAATGAAAGTATTTTGGAGACACTTTAGGCACTACCTGACCATCTATAAATTCATAGATTACATCCCCTTCTGGCAAAGCCAGAAAGTCTTGTAGTGTGAGCTTGGTTCCAGTGCCTACCATGACCCTAAGCTACCTAAGCAGGTGATAAATAAACTTATTATACAAAAGCGTTTGATGGCTAGGTGACGCTCGCATAGAGCGTACCACTTGTGCTATATGCTTCGAGCTAGATGCGTCAGAACAGTAAATCTGTAGCAGCGTCAAAGGATTACAGTTTTAAAATTAGATAAAGTAAAGATAGAGTGTTTTTGTTCTACTATAGTTTGTTTGTGGCATATTCCTAGCCACATCAATCAATCATCCGAAGGGATTAGAAAAGGAGAAACTATGACTCGCGCGATTATGGAAACCGACAAAGGCACAATCAATTTGGAGCTGTTTGACAAAGATGCACCGAACACGGTGAAAAATTTTGTTGACTTATCTGAAAAAGGGTTTTACGACGGTCTTAATTTCCACCGAGTCATCCCTAACTTTATGATTCAGGGCGGCTGTCCGCAGGGAACGGGAACAGGTGGTCCAGGTTACAAAATCAACTGTGAAATTAACCCCAATAAGCATCAGGCAGGAAGTCTATCAATGGCTCATGCAGGGCGCAATACGGGTGGGAGTCAATTCTTTATCTGTCACGCTCCTCAACCCCATTTAGACGGACAACACACAGTTTTTGGTAAAACTGAAGACATGAATGTAGTCAATGCTATTCGTCAGGGAGATAAGATTCTTTCTGTGAAGATTGAACGATAGCCTAAATGGCTTTTTAGCCGGAAGGAAGTGCTTCCTTCCGGCGGCGTTACTATCAATTGATGCTCGTTACAGTCTGAAGAGGGGTCACTTCATTCAGTTCGGGTTCAGCCACCTGAAGATGTTGCTCTAAAAGCGCCAAGTTACGGATATTTGACTTGTAGTATGCATCGAACAAGTCTCCCACCAAAGGCACCGAGCCGACTGTGGCTTCTAAGGCAATATTAAATATCATCTTTTGTAGGATTTCACGCGGTAAGCCGAAGCGGGCGGCTAAATAGATGATGTAAGCCGAAAACCCGGTGCTGATGATATCTCCGGCACCTGGAATCAGACCAATAATTGGGTCTAAACCAATACGAAAGCCGATGCCTGGGATTCGGATTGCATTATCCATCAGGCGGCTAAGTCTGCGGATGTGGTTGAGATTTTCGAGACGTTCAAGTGTGTTCATATTTCTAATTTTTGCACGAGGAATCCGCTGCATCTTATACCGTGAGAAGGAAAATTTCTTTTCTGGAATCATCCTAAAGTTAGTGGAACTGTCTGCCTAAAGTCAGAGATGTTTAATTTTAAGATTCCTTTATCTGAAGCCATGCTGGACAGTCATGCTAAACGCCCCAACGCAAGACCTTCTTTTTATTTGCACTCAATTTCTGGCACAAAATCCCCAAAAACGTTTGCAGAGTCTCAAAGACTTGGGGATAGCGCGTTATGCTGATTTTTTAACTAAAATGCCATTAACAGAAGCAAATGTAGCTTGCGTAATGCATTTTTTTAGAGATACAAGTCGCGTGAAATTCCCGAATCTTAGGGGAGCGGATTTATCTAACTTGAAGTTAGATGGCGTTAACTTTATCCGGGGTGATTTATCGGGGGCAAATTTGAGGGGAAGTAGTTTATTAGAAGCCGACCTTTTATTTGCCAATTTCACTGGAGCAGATTTGAGAAATGCGGATTTGAGGGGTGCAACTCTTAATGAGACAATATGGTCAGGTGCGGTGGTAGAAGATTGCAATTTTGGAAAAGGAATTGGGTTAACGGAGCAGCAGCGCAGAAACCTAAAAAGTCTCAGTGCTAGGTTTAATTAGCATCGGCGGCTCATCCGAGTTTTGGATGTTTAGCAACCGCTGTAGAGCGTTGGGTTGAACGATAGTGAAACCCAGCAGACAGCTTAATTTAGTGCCATTTATTTTAAATCTAATTGCTAATTTTTGCCGTTTTTGATGCCTGTCTGCACTTTCCAAAGGCTGGCATAAATTCCTTGGTCTTCTAATAGTTGTTCGTGTCGTCCTTGCTCTACTAAGAAGCCTTGTTCCATCACATAGATACAATCAGCATTGCGGACGGTGGAGAGGCGATGAGCGATCGCTATCGTGGTGCGATTGACGGTAATTCGTTCTAGCGATCGCTGAATGGCTGCTTCTGTCTCATTGTCTACGGCGGAGGTGGCTTCATCCAGAATCAGAATCGGCGGATCTTTCAAAACGGCACGCGCGATCGCAATCCGCTGTCTTTGCCCACCTGACAACTTTTGTCCCCGCTCGCCTACAATCGTGTCGTAGCCTTGGGGAAGTTGCATGATAAAGTCTTGAGCCTCGGCAATTTTAGCCGCTTCGATTACCTCAGCTTCAGTTGCATCAGGACTGCCGTAGGCGATATTTTCTTTCACCGTGCCGTGAAATAAGAAGACATCCTGACTGACTAAACCAATACAGGAACGCAAATCTCTTAATTTCAAATCGCGTAATTCAATCCCATCCAATGTCACCGTTCCCGACTGAATTTCGTACAACCTCAGCAACAGTTTCACTAAGGTACTCTTGCCCGAACCAGTAGAACCGACAATGGCGATTGTTTTACCTGCGGGAATGTGTAAAGAGAGATTTTGAATGACTGGATTTCGCCCATTGTAGGCAAAAGTGACATCTTTTAATTCCATTTCACCCCGCACTGAAGCGACGGGTAAGGAAATGTGTCCCGAATGAATCGCAATCGGTGTATCCAGCAGATTCATCACCCGATTTGTAGAAGCCATTGCCCGTTGATATTGATCGAGCGTTTCTCCCAATCTCGTCAAAGGCCAGAGCAACCGCTGGGTTAGGAATACCAATACACTGTAAGTACCCACAGACAATCTGCCAGCAGCTGCGTCCATCCCGCCGATTAACAGCGTTGCCGTGAACCCGATTAAAATAATGATGCGAATCAAGGGGACAAAAGCTGACGAGAGGGCGATCGCTCTCCGGTTACTTTGTCGATAAGCTTCACTTTCGACTGCCATCCTGTTCGCTTCATAGTCTTCCGTGACAAAGCTTTTAATCGTCGTCATCCCGCTCAAATTATTCGAGAGGCGGCTGTTGAGCAGACTGACTTTTTCTCGAATCTCGGCATAGCGGGGAGCAAGGCGATGTTGAAAGACAATCGAACCCCACAGAATAAACGGCATCGGCAGCATCGCCATCCAAGCCACACTGGGAGCCAGAATAAAGAAGGCACCGCCAATAATTACAACCGTCGTCGCTACTTGGAGGATTTCATTCGCTCCTCGATCCAAAAAGCGTTCCAGCTGATTGATATCGTCATTCAGGATAGACATCAAACCGCCAGTGCTGCGCTCTTCAAAATAAGCCAGTTCCAGCTCTTGGATATGGCTGTAGGCATCGAGGCGCAAGTCGTGTTCAATATTCTGGGCTAGATTGCGCCAAAGCAGGGCATAGGCGTACTCAAAGATAGATTCCAGTCCCCAGATGATGAAGCTGAGGAAGCTGAGGATCAGGAGTTGCCAAAAAACATCTTTGACGCCAAATTGAGCGATCGCTGAGTCTTGTTGCTTCACCACCACATCCACCGCTGCACCGATCAAGGCGGGTGGGGCTAAGTCAAAGATTTTATTGAGAATTGAACAAACACTTGCCTGCCAAATTTGGGCACGATAGTTGCGTCCATAGTCAATCAGACGCTTGAGGGGATGCGCCTTTTGGCTGCTTTGGATTTGATTGCGGGATTTTTTACGGGACAAAATGAGAGTACGCGACGATAGTTACACCAGATTTTAACCACTGTAACAATTATCCATCTGACATCCCACGACTCTCTGATAGCAGGGGCGATCGCTCATCGGTGTTATGCAACGGCGGGTGATGTGAGTGTTGCACTTGCGATCGCTTTCTCTTGAGTTAGGCAAATGTGTTCCCCATTTTTCACTAATCTTGCTACCCAATTATTTGTTTGTATCTATCACGAGATAGATTTTTAAAGCAAATTTACAGATGAGTCAAGTTACAGGCTCAACAGAAATATCCAAGGCGTTTTTCAGAACCAAGAACAAGAAATGCCTGCTGGATTTTGCTTTTCTTTGACTCGCGCTTCTAGTTTCATTCTCTATCTTGAGACATATATTGAGCTGTAAAACAATCCATAACCAATCCATCGCCGTATCTTTTTTAGTCAAGAAATCAAAAAGGGAATCCTTCCGATTCCACTGAGGTAGAAGCCGCCAATGAAAAAACTAGCGCAGATAACCGCCATATCGGTACTGGTTACAGGGTTATCATCAGCTCATGCCCAAGCTGCCACATTCACAGAGAAAAGTGATGCTGGGAAGACTCTAAATACAGCAAAAATTATCCCATCAGGGTCGCAAATACTAGAGTTTATTACTGGGACACTTTCTGATAATGATGCTGACTTATTCCAAATTTTTCTGACCGGAGGACAGACATTCTCGGCGACAACAATTAGCCTGGATACGCTGGTAGGACTCCCAGTTGATAATGTTTTAGGTACCCCGACCGAGCTGCTTGAAGATCCGCAGTTATTCTTGTTTGATGCGGCTGGTAAGGGCATTTATGGAAATGACGATATCCCCGGCTTAAATTCACAATCAGTTCTATTATCAGGTGGTTTTTCTCCCGCTCAATCTGGTATTTACTATTTAGCCATTGCTAGCTCTGGTTACGATCCTGTAAGTGCATCTGGGAAAATTTTCTCGGCTGGAGCGGATGGAACTCTAGAACCGATGGGTTCGGGCGGAAACCTTTCCTTCAGCGGCTTTACAGGTACGAGCGCTACCAGTGGAAGATACGCGATCGCACTAACCGGAGTTACAACTAGCGCTGAAAGTAGCACGGCAAGCATTCCCGAACCCTCTGGAACATTAGGCATTTTAGCTTTGGGTACTTTAGGCGCAGTTTCTCATCTAAAAAAGAATAGAAGAAAACAAAAAATCACTAGCTGAGTTTCCAGCATTTTCTGGTTGGTTATTGAGGAAAGGTGCAATCGTGCCTTTGTTGGTGGGACGCCAATAAACCAACAGGGATTTGTTTTATCACTGTATTTTTGATAATTGCGATTTCCTCAATGCAGAGGTTAGGGAAAGAGCGAAAATCTAGTGGTAATAGAATTGCCAAAACAAGTTAAAGATTGATTTTTAACTTTCGGAAGAATCCATAACTAGCTCTGAGCCGTACTTCTTTTAAGCCTAGCGATTCAAAAGAAGATAAACATTCCCATTCCGCACCAATAAGTGACTGAATGGATACATCTTTAGGAAAAACTGAAATGAAGCAAAAAACTTGTGTTCCTGTGAAAGAAGCTGCGGCTCCTCTCAACAAAATTGCAACTTCCCCTAAAAAACCTTCGCGTCGCTTTGGTTTAAGAAACCCAATCGGTTTGGGCGTACTTGTTTTAGGATTAGCTTTGATCGCTGGGATGACACCTCTCTATCTCAAAGCTTCTGACCATGATGATGGTGAGGTAGATGCCAAGGGACGCAACCTTAATTTAACTGACCTGTTTGTATTCCGGGAAAAAGATCAGAACCCGAATGCGTCTCAAAACGATCTGGTCTTGATTATGAATACGAACCCGCGATCGCTAGCGCGTCAGCAGTATTACTTTAGTACCAGAGCGAAGTACGAGTTCAAAGTGTCGCGGGTGAATAATAATGATGCCACTCCCACGGGTAAGGAAGATGTGGTTCTGCAATTCACCTTTAGCCCACCGGATGCAAATCGCCAACAAACCATGACGATGACCGCCATCCGGGACGGTGCAATTGTTCTCCAAACCAAGAACCTCCGCACCACCCCGCTGAATCCCAACCCCAGTGCGCCGCCAATCGTTAATCAGGTATCCGGCGGTGGCGCTAACTTAGCCGTATTTGCGGGACTCCGGGAAGATCCATTCTTCTTCGACGTTGAGCAATATTTCCGGGTTCGCGCTGCTTTTCTTGGCATCGGTCCCGCAGTTTCTGGGTTCCGTCCGCCCGAACAAGCTATTGATTTTACCAAAGGATACAACGTCAACGCGATCGCAGTCCGAGTACCGATTAAATTCTTACAAGGCTCGACCTCCGCAACCACTTTTGATGTCTGGGAAACAATTTCAGTGCCCGGAGCAAACGGCAAATTTACTCAGTTTGAGCGACTAGCTCGACCGGCGATCAACGAGGGTCTAGTCGTCACAAACGACTTCCTGAACGCCCTAAACACCGTCAGTCCTGGTTTTGAAGCTGCTGCTTTGGCGGGTCAACAACCGGCTGCGAATATCGCAGGGCCAATCGTCGGGGAAGCGAAAAAGACGCTGCTAGCTTTTGGGAATACCGAGCAACGAGCGAACGCCTTATTGGGTGCCTTTTTGCCAGACGTGATGCGAATCGACACTAGGGGACCCAGCGGATACGCCAACGCCCTGAATGCCAAAGGTAGCCCGATTCGGGGTCGCGTGATAAAAGATGATGTCATCGACATCACCTTAAGCGTCGTCACCGAGGGGAAGGTTACGAGTGATAACGTGTCCTACGACGGCGCACCGGGTAATCCAGCACAAGGACACAAGCCGTTACAACCCGCATTCCCCTATTTGGCTCTCCCCAATTAGGTCAGGAGTGATGAACTGCGTACATTATCAGTGATGAAAATCTAACCTCCTTCTCACCTCTCCCTAACCCTCTCCCAAGAGGAGAGGGAAGCCCAATCAATCTTTTTTACGGGGGAGGGGGAATCACTGAAAACCCGTCCCCTACTAAGGGATGGGTTGGGGGAGAGGTTAACTGAGCTTAGAGACAGAAGCATGAAACGTGCTGAGTATTACAAATCTGAAATCTTGAAAGGTGAGTTGAGTGGGCGTTTTGTCCGGAAACGTTGGTGGATACCGCTCTTAGTGGCGCTACCGATTGCCGGAGTTTTGGTAGGCTGGCGTTTGTGGAATCCCAGTGCTGAACTCGACGCTCCCTATCGTTATCCCTTTTCCCAGTCACCCTCAGACAATATCACCACTGCTTTGGGACGGGAAATTGCTTTCTATCAGGAACGGATTCGGCGAAATCCAGGGGACGGACTGGATCGAACCTCCTTAGCCAAAGCCTATTTGAAGATGGCGCGGGCGACGGGGGATGCTAATTGGTATCTCATGGCAGAGCAGTCGGCAAAGCGATCGCTCGCTAATTTATCCTTTGATAATCAAGGTGCTATTTTGGTGCTGGCTCGGATTGCGGAAGCGAAACATGACTTCACAGAAGCGATTCGCTTGGCAAAACAGGTACTGCAAACCGAGTCTGGAAATGAAGATGCACTCTCGCTGCTGGTTACATCAAACTTGGCAATGGGCAAGGTGGATGAAGCCAATCGCGTCGCGAATGCTTTAGTAGATAAAATTCCCACGTTAGGCTCCTTGACACTTAGGGCTTTGGTAAAAGTTGCACAAGGTCAAGATGCAGCAGCTATTCAAGATTTCCAGCAAGCTCTAGCAGCTGAAGAACCGGGCGAGACAGGCAGTTCGGCTTGGACGCGGACATTGCTGGGTCGGTTTTACTTCCAGCGGGGCAACCATCAACTTGCCAAGGAACTTTACCAGGAAGTTTTACGCATCCTGCCGCGATATCCCTTGGCATTAGTCAATCTGGCAGAATTAGAGACTCGACTCGGACAGTATCGAGCCGCGGAGCGTCATTACTCCCAGGTCTTTGTTTCCCCAACCTACCAGAATGTGTTCGATCACGTTGCCTTGCAGGGCATGGCACGGGTGAAGCATTTGCAGGGCGACCAGTCAGGCGCTCAGGAGTTATGGGACAAAGCCGAAGCGTTAATCCGCCAGCATCAAAATATTACTTCCTTTGGGCACCGGCGCGAACTGGCACGCCTGTTACTGGCACGGGGGCGTTCCGAGGACTTAGCTGAAGCGCTTTCCCTAATGCAGGCAGAAGTCGCTATTCGCCGCGATGCAGAGACACTGGATACTCTAGCTTGGGCGCTTTGCCGTTCGGAACGCTGGCGGAAAGCTCAGCAGGTCGTTGCCGAAGCGCTAGGGCGAGGCACTCGTGATGCTGGAATTTTTGCTCGCGCAGGCACAATCGAGCAGGCATTGGGGAATAATTCCCAAGCGATCGCTTATTTCCAAAAAGCTCAAGAAATCGACCCGACTTTTGACGAACAGACACAGCGATCGCAAAGACTTAACTCAAATTTTGCAACCGAGGTGAATCAATGAACGCAAAGTGGCGTCGATACGGCACGCTGAGCCTGCTGTCGTTTTTGGGAGCGATATTACTTTGGTTCGCTGCTGCTACCCCCAGTTACTCTCACTGGGCTGATTTATCAGTAGCTGAGATTATGGTGGGCGAGACTGAAACTCAAATGACACTCACCTTTCCCACAGGGTTGATGGCATTTGCAGATGACAACCAGGATAGTCAGCTGTCACCCGATGAAGTCCGCACTCATCAAACTCAGTTGCAGACATTCTTAAGCGATCGCATCCGCCTCAGCGATAACCAGAAGCAGAAAGCTACCCTAACCATTAATGCATCCGAGACCAGCGCCCTACCGCCAAACTTGAAAGTTACTACGGGCACCCACAGCAGCTTACAGCTGACCTACAACTGGTCTCAGCCGGTTCAAGGACTCCAGATCCACTACAATCTATTTCTGCCTGGAGTGCCAACCGCCACTTGCCTTGCAACGATTCTGCATTCCGGACAGGTGCAAAACTTTATTTTCAGCCCCACAAACCAGACATTTTCATTCATGCCGCCTGGGTTGGCGTGGCTTAACGGGGGAAGCTTGCTGATTGCGATCGCTGGCTCATTTGCGTGGGGTGCAATGCACGCCCTCTCTCCCGGTCACGGCAAGACGATTGTGGGAGCGTACTTGGTGGGTTCCCATGCTACCCCCAAACACGCCCTATTTTTAGGGTTAGCGACGACAATCGCCCATACTACCGGCGTGTTTGCCTTGGGAGCGATCGCGCTGTTCGCCTCACAGTACATCCTGCCCGATCAGTTATATCCCTGGCTCAGTGTCCTCTCCGGTTTGATGGTGGTGGCGATTGGTCTCAATTTGTTCATCAACCGCCTGCGGAGTCATCAAAGCGACAAATCAGCGACTGCACATCAGCATCTTAGCTTTTCAGCTTCCCAGCGCCATTCCCACAGTCATCACACCCACGACGATTCTCATTACCACCAACCTCATCACCACGATCATCACCACGACGATTCTCATCACCACGAACCTCATCACCACGATCACCCTCACGAACCTCATCACCACGGCGAACATTCCCACCACGACCACTCGCACTTACCCCCAGGCGCGGATGGATCGCCCGTTACCTGGCGTAACCTGCTTGCCCTAGGTATTTCAGGCGGTTTGGTGCCGTGTCCTTCAGCCTTGGTTTTGCTGCTAAGCGCGATCGCACTGGGACGGATCGGCTTTGGACTGATGCTGGTGTTGACATTTAGTTTAGGACTCGCAGGGGTGCTAACTGGGTTGGGATTGCTACTCGTTTACAGCAAGCGCTTCTTCGATCGGCTACCGATTCAGATGAAGATTGTGAGGATTTTGCCTGCGGTGAGTGCATTAGTCATTGCCCTTTTGGGTGTAGGCATCACCACCCAAGCTTTGATGCAAACCGGGTTGGTGCGGCTATAAAGCGTGGCGTGTTAGCGATCGCTTCCATCGCATCGCTTGCCGAACCCGTTCTCTAAAAAATTGACATTTATCCCGCTAAGTAGGTATGGCGATCTAAATTGAATTATGAAATATTGGCAACAGTAATGAGTGATTTCCAATTTCCGATTGACCAAAGTTTTTTAGCCGTTTTTAATCTAATATTTCACCCATCAACTCAACCATTAAAACTTAAGAAAACCCAATGTTCAGATACTTTCGTTTAACAGCTACCGTATCTAATGCTCTCATTTCATTGTTTCCTGGTATAGCTTTTAGCCTCCCTTTACAGGCAGATTCTCCCTATCCAGTCGTGCCAGATTCAAATATAGATATTCCGGTTTGCTATCTACAAACTGAAGATGGGAGAACTGTGGATCTCGGTAAATTATGCATTCAAGCCCCTGAAAATTCTCAGGCTCCTGTAAGTAGTAATTTTGGAGCTGGAAATTGCTACTTTGTTGACTCGGCTGGACAACCCTGTAGAGCTTCTTCAGCCAGTAACCCTCAGCAGTAACCGTCAAGAACTTGAATTGTTGAGTAGCAAGCAGTATCAGCTATGATCGACTTTACAGTTTGGGATGAGCTACTGCGCCGATACGTCGATCTAGAAGGTCGCGTCGATTATCATGCTTGGTCTTCAGAGCGATCGCAAGCGCTTTCACAATGGCTGAATTCCTTGCAGGAAGTAGATTTGGGGGATTATCCCAACCTAGATGAACGGTTAGCGCTGTGGCTGAATTTATATAATGCGATCGCGCTCAATCAAGTTCTAGAACGCTATCCCATCCCCTCCATCCGACCGAAGATTTTAGGAATTCCCAACTGGCTTGCCTTCCTGTTGTTCTTCATCCGTCCCGTCTATTCCTTTGCAGGTAAACGCTACAGCCTCAACCAAATCGAACATGGCATCCTCCGCCGCGAATTTGACGAACCCCTCATCCACTTCGCCCTTGTTTGTGCATCCATCGGTTGTCCGTTGTTGCGAAACGGTGCATACTTTCCGGAATCGGTGCGGACTCAGTTAGAGGATGACGCCAGCCGTTTTATCAATAATCCCGATAAAGTTCGCTACGATTTCCAAACGGGAACGCTTTACTGTAGCAAAATTTTCAAGTGGTACAAGAGCGATTTACTGAAAGTCGCACCTTCAATTCCTGAATACATCCGCTTGTATTTAAAAACCGACGCGCCTCTTGACGCTTCAACGCCGATTTCCTATCTCTATTACGACTGGAATCTGAATGAAAAAAAGAGTTATTAGTTGTTAGTTGAGCGACAGCAGATGCACTTTGATATCAAATTCAGTAATTACCCACTCCCCGGAACCCCACCCCGCCAACGCCTGCGGCTCTGGCTCCCCTCCCCGCAAGCGGGGAGGGGTTGGGGGGTGGGGTTCTTTTATTATGGGAAATTAAACAGATTCTATAACTAATAACGAATTAGCGAATTTCCTCATAAAACTTTTTCAAGTAAGTTGCTTCAACTCCAATACCCCAAAGAAAGCCGATGTAGAGATATATCGCGGTAGCCTTCAGCGAACCCCATTTTGCCACACGGCGATCGCTACTTTGCACAACTCGATTCACTTGACGAATCCGACCTCGTTGCACCAACTTCAGGCACAAATCCGCTTCCTCCATAATTGGCAATGCCGGATCAAATCCGCCACATTTCCAGAAATCGGCGCGACGACAAAACATCACCTGATCGCCAAATAACAATCGCAACCCCTGAAAAAACAAACGAGGTCGGAAAAGCAGCGGCGCGTAGTAAGTTTTGAGGTAATTATGCAGCGAAACTCCCCAGCGCGTCGTCTGGGAACCAGTCATCAAAGAAATAAACCCGCCGCCAGCAACAGATGGATCGGCTAAAGTTTGCTCAACCACTGCCACAAAATCATCTGGAACCGAAGTATCTGCGTGTAAGAAGCACAGGATATCTCCCGTCGCCGCCTCTGCGCCTCGGTTCATCTGCACTGAACGTCCGCGAACATCACAACAGAGGACACGCGCTTGAGATGACGGGGCGATCGCTTGTAAGATCCGCTGGGCGATCGCAACTGTCTCATCGTCACTTCCCCCATCTACCACCAGCACTTCCCAAGCTGGAGGATCTAGCAAATTCAACTGGCGCAGCGTGCGTTCCAAGCACGTCGCCTCATTCAGCGTGGGAATAATAATCGAAACGCGAGACATCTCCGGTTTAGCATCCTCATTCAATAAAAAACCGGCGTTACCACCGGCTAAAATCAAGCATCACCAGCACTGCTTGCACATTATGCGATCGCTGGAGTCATTTGCTTTTGTTGCTTTTGTTGCTGAGCCAATTCTACGAGACGACGAATCCGATCCTCAGTCGGGGGATGGGTACGGAAAAGAGATTGCAACCCTTTTGTCGAGATAGGATTGACAATCAGTAGCGGCGACATCGTGGGATTGCCGTTCATCGGAATCTGATGACCCATTGCCTCAAGCTTCTCCAACGCACTGGCAAGCGCCAAAGGATTCCCCGTGATTTCAGCCGAACCCAAGTCAGCAGAATACTCCCTGGTGCGGGAAATCGCAAACTGGATTAGCGCCGCAGTAATAGGAGCCAAAACGATTAGAAACAAGGCACCCAAAGCGTTTCCACCTCGGCGGTCATCGCGGGTGACAGGGCCGTAGAGCGCTCCCAAAGTGAGAATCCGTCCGACAAAAGTAATCGCTCCAGCGATGGTGCCTACAACTGCCTGAGTTAAAGTGTCGCGGTTTTTGACGTGGGTAAGTTCGTGAGCCAAAACACCTTCAAGTTCTTCGCGGGAGAGTAATTCTATAATCCCTTGAGTCACTGCCACAGAAGCATGATCCGGATCTCGTCCGGTTGCAAAAGCATTGGGGGATTTGGTTGGCACTAAAAACAGTTTCGGCATGGGAATCCCCGCCCTTTGGCTCAAAGAAGCTACCATATCGTAGAGTTCTGGAGCCTCCTGACGCTCTAGCGGTTGGGCGCGATACGCCATCAAGGCGGCTTGGTCAGAATAGTACCAGGAGCTAAAACTACTGAATGCAGCAAAAGCCAGACCTAGGTATAGCCCCTGCTCGTTGCCTACCAGATAATAGCCACCCAGAACCAGAAGACCGCTGAGGAGTCCCAGCAACGCTGCTGTCTTAATTTGGTTTCCAAACATGATGATTAGAAAGCAGTTGTTGAAGATTTTCTTTATTTGTTCTTAAGTTCTCAGATTCTGGAGTGTCTAGGCTCTATCTCATGTATGAGACTTGCCTCTTCCGGCTGGTAGGGAAATGTGTAAAGGGCTTTAGGAGACGCTTATAGTTATCTGCTAGTGCATTGATGGCGATCGCTTCCAACCCTGGTTTTCTTCATCTCTTTTCAGGTGAAAGCGATCGCTCTTACCAGAGCCTTTTTATACCCCGAATCATTGCTTGCAATGGAACTTCCCATAAGTGTTCCAAACCCCAGATATATTGTAGATATCTGGTAAAACCTAAAAAGCTTAATTTAAAATTATCTGTATTTACTGCTCTTGAATATTGTAGATATCTGCTTATCAAACGCTCGTGGACTGATTTTTCTTGTCTACTCGTGAGCTGATATTCGCTGCGCTCAAATTTAGAAATGGGTATATTTTGTACTTCTTGTAAAATCGACAGAGGGATTGGCATATTTAGGATTTCATGTAATTTCGTCAATATATTTTGTAGGGGCAAAATTAAGCGGTACTTTTGTGCTAGAGCTACCAGTCGGTTCCAATCAATTTCTGCTTGGTATGAGTTGAGAAGTATTGCGGCATCAGCTAGCCGACTAATTGGAAAAACAAAATTACTCATTCCTCCATATACAGAAACGTACAATAGCTGATCCGTAGGATTTAAAACATAAGTTGATAAGTCATCCAGCTTGGTTAATATCGCACTATCCCAAAAATATTTTTCAGCATCTTCTTGAAAACCATCTGCGAACAGATGCCAGCGAAGATTAAACTGTTGTTTTAATTCATTGTCAAATCCTAGAGTATGAGAGAAGGGCGTAATTGTAACTGGTATTTTTCCTTTGGCTCTCCAGCCAATTTTTTGTAACAGACTTACGGCTGCTAAAGCATCTGCTGGATGAACTAAAAAATCAAAATTATGTATCATTCGTGAGCCATAATCTTTGTAATAATGTATATTCAAAGCTGCATCCTTGAGCAGCATTGTTGTGATACCATCATTCTGAAAACAACTGATAATAGCTGCGACTTGTTGCAACAAAACTTGGGTTTCACACCATGTGCGTCGGTAAACTCCCTTTAGTCTTGCCATATGCAGATCCGTCACGCCATGTGCGGATAAGTTGCGATAAAGTAAAGGCAGCAATCGATAGGATTCTACATCGAGATTCTCAATATCGGCAGATGCTTTCCATTGATTCCAAGAATCAATTGCCTCTTCTCCCTGCAACAGTGCTGCCCGCAAAAGCAATTTTTGCTCGGAATTAAGCCAGTCACAGCTATCCTTATTATATAGATTCATTTTACGCATCTTTTGTAATTGAAAATTTTAAACGATGGTAATCAATTAAGGCACTTTGATGCCTGGAACATTTACTCGAATTTTGTAAACAGAAGTGCCAGCAGTAATATAAAGAGTTTGCAAATCATCATCTCCCCAAGCACAATTCGCTGGCACCTCCGGAGTCACAATTGTTCCCAAATGATTCCCTTCTGGATCAAAAACCCACACGCCTCCTGCACCTGTGCAGTACAGATGTCCTTGCACATCTACTTTCATCCCATCGGGTAAACCAGGTTTCTTACCATTCATCTTGTAAAAAATGCGGCTGTTAGCAAGTTTACCGTCAGCTTGAACGTCGAACACGCGAATATGACGGCGTTCAGAATCGTCGATATAAAGCTTTTTTTCATCCGGTGAAAATGCTAGTCCATTAGGTTTATCAAAATCATCGGCTACGACTATAATTTCTTTGCCATCAGGCGAGAGGCGGTAAACCCCCTGGATTGGTTGTTCCTGCTGTTCGGGTTTGATGCCATAAGGCGGATCTGTGAAGTAGATAGAACCGTCACTTTTCACGACAATATCATTAGGACTATTCAGTGTATTACCTTGAAATTTATCAGCTAAGACGGTAATCGAACCATCTTTTTCGGTGCGGGTGACGCGGCGCGTTCCGTGTTCACAAGTAATGAGTCGTCCTTGCTTATCTCTAGTCAAACCATTGGAGTTATGGCTAGTCTCTCTAAAGACTGTTACGTCACTACTGGGAGTCAGTTTAAAGATTTTGTTAGCTGGAATATCACTAAAGAGGAGATACTTTTCTTCAGCAAACCAAATAGGGCCTTCTGTAAATTCAAATCCCGTAGCCACACGCTCAACAGTTGCATTTTTAGGGAAAAGACTTTTAACTGCTTGACATTTCGCCTCCAAGTGCCCTGAAAATAATTGCTTTTCTACTTTTCTTTTTACCCATTTTATGATATGAAACATTTGGTTTTCTTTAAAATAACAAGCTTTTTTATTGATTCAGATATTCGGCATAACGATGATTATATAATGACAACCCAGCATCGATTTTGAGAACGGTTCCAGTCGTAAATTTTGAAAAATAGTCGGAGGCTAGGTAAACAGCAGCCCGACCAATATAACAAGGATTGATTGAACTGTTATGCAGCGGAGTATAGCTGTGACGGAGGGAGTTTCCTTGCTCATCTTCCGCTACCCAGCCGGGAGCGATTCCGTTAACTTTTACCCCAGAAGTTGCCAATTCTAGAGCCAATTCTTTGATAATCATTCCTAATGCAGCTTTTGAGGAGCTGTAACTAGGCCAACGTACAAGTTCCCATTGGTGAATAGACGTGATATATATAATCGAGCCATGAATGCGATGATTAACCATCATTTGAGAAATAAGCTTTGTGAGATACATTGGCCCGAAAACATTGGTATTAAAGGTTTTATGCCATTCTCCTAAATCAAGGTTTTTTATCTGGCTCGTCTCAAATTGGATTCCCACATTGTTGACAAGAACATCAATATTTATTTTGTTTTTTAATAAATAGTTACATAAATAATCGTTATCTTCAGTCTTAGAAATATCTGACACAAAGGCTCTTGACTTAACTGGATAGCAACTTAATTCTTTTTCTAAATTTTCACATCCTTCCCGAACTAGGTCAGTGAAGAAAATGTTTGCGCCTTGTTTTGCCATTTCAAGAGCAATACTTCTGCCAATATTTCTGGCTGCTCCAGTTATCAGAACATTTTTTCCAGCTAAAAGCTGATTATCGATAACTACCGAAGGCTCTGTTGCTGGTTTTGTAACTACCAACTTTGGAGCTGTGGGCGGATTCACGAAGGCTGTTAAGGCAGCTTTAAGGCGAGTTTTCAAACTCATATTTATTGAGAAAATGAAGAATTATTTTCTGGCAAAGTTGCGGCGCGGCGTCGGTCGAGTGAAGCTTTAATCAGCCGGACATAATCAGTCCGCGCTTCACGCTGGCGAATGCTCAGATTGGTTTCGTGCAACCGCCTTGACATCAAGAGGTCTGGTAACATCTTTTCACGCAATCCCAGCTCTGTTGCACGCGCATACCAACTGATAAATTCTCCCATTTGTAAGTTGGTTTCAAATTTTCCTACCCGAAGAAAAGCTTCCCGTTTAAGCAGCATGGTTCCAGGGTGATATCCCGCCATTAATTCAGGAGGACAGTATATTTTATTCTTGATGCTTTCATCTAATTCGGGACTGTGAAACTGTTGAACGTATCCGAAGACTATATCAATATCGGGTTCGCTCTCAAAAACCTGCATTTGACAAGTCAATTTATCTTTGACCCAAAAATCATCTGCATCGAGAAAAGCAAAGAAACTTCCTTGCGCTAATTCTGTGCCATAATTTCGGGCAGCACCAGCACCGCTTTGGGATTGGGAATAGTACCGCACTGATGACGCAAAGTGCTTTGCTACTTCTGCACTGTTATCTGTTGAACCATCATCTATTACAATGATTTCCAGTGGCTGATAAGTTTGAGCTAGTACGCTTTCAATCGCTTCAGCCAGATAGCGATCGCAATTATAGACAGGGATAATAACGCTAACTAAAAAAGAATTATTCATTCTTAATCAAAGTCTTTCTTTCTAATTTAAGTTGCAATATCTTTAAATAAATCTATTGAAGTAAATCCTTTTGATGTTTTTCATTTGCAAAAGTTTAAGCAGATTCTAGTAAATCTACACTTTTGAAAAAAGTATTTGGGTTTTATAAAACTCTGTTTGCTCTAAATAATGCGATCGCTTCATTGTTGAATTGCATCTTTTTTAATTTTGGCACGACGTTGACGATTAACAGATTGCTTAAGTATCTGCAATAATTCTTGATTGTTTATCTCAGCATTGGATGAGAGATTTTGGGTGTGAACTCGTTTATATAGAAAAACTTCGGGGATAACAGCCATAGGTATATTTTCATCTTTGGCTCTAGCAAACCAATCGACATCGCTAGCAATCACCAGGTCAGTATTAAATTTACCAATTGAATTTAGTAGGGATTTACGCACTATTAAAGTTCCAGGAATAGGCCCAACAATATCTTTGTTTAATAGGTCTTTCTTGAAACCTAAGGGAATAGGACATTCTGGTTCTAAAATGAACCTAAACTTAGCGATCGCATATTGAATTGTTGGATTGTTGATAAGGTAATCAACCTGAAGACTTAATTTATTGGGTGTCCATAGATCATCGTGGTCAAGAAAAGCAATAAATTCTCCTTTCGCAGCCTCAAGCCCAAGATTCCAAGCGTCAGCAAGGCCCTGACCAGCTTGCCAAATATAGCGAACTCGTTCATAAGACTTGGCAATTTTTTCAGTATTATCTGTTGATTTACCATCAACAACAATAATTTCATAGTCTTCATAAGTTTGCGATAGAACGCTTTCGATAGCATCTGCTAATCGATGTTCTCCATTCTTGACAGCAATAATTACACTGACTAGCGGTAAATATTCCATTGTATTATTTTTTTGAGGATTTTACATTATTTTAGGAATTTCAGGAGAAGTGCCAAGGTACTCATTAATTGGCATATCTAATAAAGAAGCCTTTTGATAATTCCCTCGTTTTCGGCACCGATCTAAATGTTTTTTGAAAATCCTTACAAATCCAAGCTCGACTAAGTTTTTTCCAACGGTCATGTTATCTTCGTGCTTGCGATAAAACAAACTAGCCCGTTCTAATACAACTTTTGAAATCCCATTTTCCCACGCTCGGATAAACCAATCGACATCTTCAGCATAGTTAAGTGTTTCATCAAATAAGCCAATTTTATCAAAAACTAACCTCCGATAAATTGCGCTTCCTAAATTTATATAGCTATAAGGATTGTAAGCAGGTTCAAAAAGGGGCTGATTGTTCGTTGTAATTTGGCATAGCTTCATTTGTTGAATTAATCCCTGGACAATCTCTACTGAGGGGTTATCTACTAAATAACCTACTTGCAGTTTCAGTTTATCTTCTGACCATAAATCGTCAACATCTAAAAAAGCGATCGCATCCCCTTTTGCCATCCTTAAACCACGGTTACGAGCTGCTGATGGCCCGCTATTAGGCTGATAAACATAGTGAATACTATCTTTATAGCGAGCAGCAACTTCCGCCGTTTTATCTGTTGAGCCATCGTCAACAACAATGATTTCTAGAGGCTGATAGTTTTGATTGAGGATATTTTGAATAGCTTCTGCTAGAAACTGTTCTCCGTTATAGACAGGGATGATCGCACTAACGAAGAATTCCTTATTATTCATGGGCTATTGCTTTGAAAGTAAGCTTAAAATGACTTCAGGAATTTGCTTCAGGTCAGTGCCGAGTTCTAGATAATAACAAGGTAGCTGGCTAACAGTTTTTGTCATCAGCTCACAAGCTTCCTTACCTGCACCGGGCAATTGCAGGATTGTACTAGGAACAAGTGCTGCCAATCCTGCCGCTGATGAGGTAGCTTTCAAGGTGGTATTGCTTCCCCCAGTAATGCGGGGGATTAAGATAGCTTGAAGCGGAAAACTGGGCAAGATTTTTTCGGGAAAATGGTCGTTGATGAAATAAAGCGCTTTTTCCGAATCTAAGCGATCGCTATTGCTAATTGCCTTAGCGAGAAACGGCAATCTTTGAACATCATCGGCATTTTTTTTGCCAGTGCTGTAAATGCTAAAAACAGTTGGAGTGGGGTCGGATGCAATCAAACTATAGTCGTCGCTGGCATAGAAAAGCTCAGAGTTAAGGCAGGTTAAAGCTGTAGTTGATTTACCAGATCCCCCTTTTCCGACTAGCAACACGCCGCCACTTGGCATTCCAACTGCACCCGCATGAACCAGTTGCAGTCCCCGCTTACTCATCCAGACGTTAAAAATTGTCCGTAGGGGAGAACCTGCTTCCCAGTAAGGAAGTTGTTCGGTTGTCTCAACCCAATAGATTCCCAGGTTGCGATCGCTATCTAAAATACTTAACGCAAACGCTCCCCATTGGAAACTGGTATGAATGCGCTCATTAGTAAACCCGATAATTTCCCCACGCTTTGGATGATGATGATTTATTTGCCAAGGTGGAGGTGGCATTACGGTGTTTGTCGAGGCGCTATCCCACAAACAAACTGTCAGCGCTGGATCTGAAACGGGTTCTGTAGCTAAATGTCCTAAAGCAGGTGTCATGTAGGAAATTAAAGCTGAACCAGCAAAACGCAACCGAATTTTAAACCCGCCTAAGCAATAAAAACGGTCAATAGAACCAGATGCAGCCTCAGCTTTTTCGTATAATTCATAAACCGTATTAAAAAAGGCTAAAGGGTCTTTCGCTTCTGTTTTAGTGGCAATCTCAGATGCCAACTCGTTAGTCATCATGTTGAAAAAACTTAAGGAATTAGCTGAAACCTAGGGGCAAATCCTGACGGCTGCCCCTTCCCAATACACCTTGAAGCTGCTGATAATGATGCCAAATGCTGATTTAATCAGGCTTCAACTTTAACATTAGGCCAGCCCACCACCTCATTCACTTCGTGAATGGGGTCTAAAGCTAGCAATTCTTCCATATCTGTATATTTTTCTAAAGTTGGGGGTGAAAAGCTGAGCTTTTCAGGATTGTCGTTTGTGGTGCTTGGTGCGCTGTCTATATTTAAATTTTTAGGATCTTCTGTGCTATCGAGAGTAATGAGTTCTTCTTGCTGCAATCTGGCAATAAAATCATTGACAGTATTTTCAATAATTTGGCGATCGCCATCGTAGCACTGGATTATTTTTTGGATAATATTGCTTTTGGAAGTACCTTTAATAAGTTCTTCCCAAATATCAGCTCCAACTTTTACTAAGCTATAATAATCTCCCTTATCTAAGTTGACGATTACAACTTCACCATCAATCGTTTCGTGGACAACTTTAGGAGCATTCGCCTTAAATATCTCTGAATGATTCATGATTTTTTTGCTATACTACCAAGCTTTGTTTCGCTTTTCTTAACCCTAAGCTAACCTTGAGATATTCTAATGTCAAGGTATAACTAATTAGGTTTATTACTAAACTTATAGACTTTATAATGATTCCGCTTATATTATAAATTAACGATTTTAAATAATATTAGTTATTACAAAATACATATTATGAGCTTTTGATTTAGTTTAAATTTAAAGCTCATAATATGTATCCGGTTTAAAATTGAAAAAGATTTATTCCTTACTTACTACCATTTTGATTAAGGAATAAATTTTATAGTTTAAGCATGAAAATTATAATTTTTTTTTACTCACCTTGAATCTTTTTAATATTTGCTCTCCTATTAGCCTGAGTGGTCGCAGCAAATAGTAAAGGAAAGCTGGAAATTCCGCCAAGGGTAGTAGCAACCAGTCGGTAGTAGTCGGCGTGATTGCTAATTTCAGAGAATACCGCACCCTGTCAATTAGGCGTTCTCTGGCTTTTAAATGGAAGCGGGTGGTTGTCCCGTCTTTAACAGATCCGTCCGACGAACGGAAAAGCTGTTCGCATACTTCAGCCGCCAGCAATTCTACCGCTGGGTCAGCCTGAATCTTTTGCCAAACATCATCTGGCAGGGCAGTTCCCAGAAGACGATGTGCCAGCATTAAACCTAGAAACAACATTCGCTGACCGCCCTTAGCGCTAGCTTGCTGCATCAGTTTGACCCAATCTAGCTGCGGATGGCTGCGGATAAGTTCGGCTACGTCGCAGATTCTTGCCAGTTGCGTCCAACAGTCTTTGGTTCCGTGTCCGCAAATCGTTAGCAACGAATTCTCTGGCGAGAGGTTGGGAACTGTCGTTCCAGCAATGGAGACTGGCTCCAGGTCATCCCACAATTCTTTAGAATCGATGGGAAAAGAAAAATACTTTGGCATTACTCCCCAGTGCAGTTCCACCAACACTCCTTTCTGGTGGTTTCTAAATGGATAGGCGGCTTCGCGTACAAATTGATGAATATGAGGCGATCGCACAAAAGCCGCTTCCTGTTCTTGAGTCACTTCGATGCGCTCGATTTTCATCTGGTATCCTTGAGACAAAAACAGCGCCTTTGCCCTTTCGATGTCTCTTTCTTGCACCAGAATGTCTAAATCCCAGAACTGTCTTCTCAACAAATTACCGTAGGCAGAAGCGGCTAATACTGGACCTTTGAAAGGTAGAACCGGAATTCCTTGTGCTTCAAATAGATTCACAAGTCTAACCAGTTCGCCGCTCAAAAATAGGCTGCGTCGTGTGAGGGTTTGAAAATCAGCCCGCAACTTAGCCAGAATATCCTTCGGAACCGCTTCCGGACAGGTGCTGTTTAGGTTCCAATACAAAAGCGGCATCACCCTATGCTCAGTCGCCATTTGCATCAGTTCTGCCCAGTCTATATTGTTTTCCTGGAGTAGAGTAACTAGCCGCTCAACTCTTTCCAATTCCATCCGAGTACTGGCACAGATTAGCAGCACTTCGATTTCAGGGCGAGTACCTACCGATGAAGCTTTAGCAAGTAATGTTTGCAATATTTGGCTCCACTAATTTAGCTAAGTCTGGTAGTAATATTCACAATTCATCAATTTTTATATACAACTACGGCATTATTTGTATAGTTCTGATAAAAATATAGGGAATTTTAGTAAAGATTTAGTAATTTCTAGTTTTTGTCAGTATTTGTACGATGCTAGCGTCACGAAATTTTCACGAGACGAGAAACTCCAAATTTTAGAACCCTGACGAATCAAGGGTTTAAGAAATTACCTTTAGGGTGAGGTGAAAAACGAACATCATTAACCACTTGTAAGAGAGAGGTTTTCTCCGGTTTAAAGGGAAAGTGAGTCTTATTCAAAAAATATTGCTAAAAAAACCCATTTTCTTGAAGAAAACGGGTTGTAACAGCAGCTATGATTTTGGACGCTCTCTTGCAGGCAGTCTTTCTACTCAGCAGACGCTGCTTACGCGCCTTTCGCTAACAGATGTTTCCACTACCTGCGGACTATCGGCTGTTCGACAGCATCTCGGAACTGTTGCACGTCTTCAGTGAAGCCAATTGGCAGTACACTCACGACATTTTCATGGGGACGGGGAATGATCACCCAGGATTCTACAACGCCACCATAAACTTTTTCTACTGCGGCAATTCCCGCCTCCATTGAGGTTTTCACTTCTGAAACATCGCCCCGAATATTGACATTAAAACGGGCGCTACCAACTCGGATATATCCGACTAGGGTAACTCTTCCAGCTTTAACCATCGCATCTGCCGCTGCTAGGACAGCAGGAAAGCCTTTCGTTTCTATCGATCCAACTGCCTGTGGCATTGGCTATCTCCTGAATTTGAATTTAATTGAGTTACGTAGAGCTAAGAACTAATTGTACGAATTTTCGATGCACCTTTGGATGGAAATGCCCCTTGCCTTTACTTTCCCACTTTTTGACTTGACAAAAGACCAAACAATCGAGTAAACAAAATCCCAATAATTGCTGGGATAGCTGGCAATGTCTACTCGCAATTAAGTTCCGATTGTTAACCAACTACGACATACGGAACTGTTCAACTTTTTGGGTGAAATGAATGGGCATAACAGTTTCAACATTTTCCGTAGGATTGGGGATGATGTAGTGGGAGATCACTTGACCTCCGTAGACTGTCTCTGCGGCTTTAATCCCTGCCTCAACAGCGATGTTGACTTCAGAAACTTTTCCCCGAACGGAGACCATAAAGTTCCCTTTTTCTACAAGTGCATAATGAACCAGCGTGACTGCACCAGCTTTAACCATTGCGTCTGCTGCTGCTAGTACAGCTGGGAACCCTAACGTTTCAATCGTTCCCACTGCCTGTGGCATAAAATCAGCTCCTTGAGTCCCAGCAATATTCCCAGCAATATTTCATTGTACGAGGCTTGTGATAATATTTTTGATTTTAGATTATAAGATTTATGCTTCTGGAGACAAAGCGAGAAGCGTGGCTGCGGGCAGTATACGCTAGCTATTATCGCTCAGATGCAGCGAAGATAGCGATCGCTACCTTTCATAAAGGACATCCTACTAGATGCCGATAGGCTAGAAGTGGAATGATTGAGTTCGCAATGTCAGCATAATTTTCCCACTGAAGCAGCGACTAAAATTACCTTAGATGCGTTTGTCCTATCAACCTTCCCACATACAGGATGCAAAGCAAACACTTGAAAAAAAACGACTTAAAATTTTATGATTTGAGTGCAGATAGGTGGTGGCAGGAAGATGAGAAAATCTATGCTCTCTATCATCTCAATCAACCCCGATTTGATTTTTTCGATCGCTATGTTTCAAATTGGCAGGGATTGCAAGCCTTAGATGTTGGATGTGGCGGCGGATTTACCTGCGAATTCATGGCGAAAAGAGGAGTAAAAGTCTCAGGAATCGACCAATCTGCTAAATGTATTCAACAAGCTCAAGATCACGCATCGCTAAGCGGACTTCAGATTGACTATCAACAGGGATATTCTGAAAACCTCCCTTATAGTGCCAATACTTTTGATATTGTCGTTTGTGTTGATGTTTTAGAGCATATTGCAGATTTACGTCAGACACTTTCTGAGATTTATAGAATTTTAAAGCCAAACGGCTTGTTTCTATTTGACACAATTAATAAAACTTTCGCCTCTAAATTAATAATGATTTGGCTATTAGAAAATATTTTGCAGGAAATTCCTCGTGGTATTCACGATTGGAATAAGTTTATTGAGCCGCAAAAATTAACAAGTTTAATGCATAGCCAAGGATTTAGCGGTATAGAAATTAAAGGGTTTAATATATTTGGTGAAAGCATTTACCAAAACGTGCTTACTTATATTCACTACAAAAAAACGGGCAAATTTCAAGTAGAAATTAGTAACAATACTTCAGTTATGTATATTGGTAAAGCAATAAAATTGCCTAAATAATTGCTGTTTATTATTAAATTTATGGGTAATTAAAAGAAGCTTAATTATTTGTAAAATAGTTACTGATTTTGTTTAATTTATTTTCCTACTTAGGTTCAGATTCTAGAGGATAATGATTTTCTGGCGAAGCTGACCATTCCCACATCGAACCTGCATAGTTTTTTACATGATTAAATCCTAAATCAACAAGTACAGCCGTGAAGAAAGCTGAGCGGATACCGCCCGTACAATAAGTAATAATGGGAGTATAATGCTGAATTCCTAATCTTTCCAACTTATCAATAATCTGGTCGCGATGCAGCAAATTCCCCTTGGCATCTTTCAAATCTTGGAAGTAGAAATGAACCGCACCAGGGAGATGTCCTCCCCGCTGTTCGCCGTAAGCGGGAGTTCCTGCATATTCCCTCGCTTCACGGGTATCAATAACAATCAAATCTTGGGATATCTCTTTAGCGGAAAGATTGGCTTTGAGTTCATCGCGCTGAATTTCCCATAAGGAAGTTCGCTGTACAAGAAAATCACCAGGTTTGGGTTGAGTCACTCCCCAAACAATCGGGACACCTGCTTTAACAAGTGCTGAATGTCCCCCATCGACAAAGACTGCTTGTGAATGTCCTAGCGTGCGTAACATCCAAACAATGCGCCCTTCTTCACCAAAATTGTGCGCTGGATTGCCAAGGACAACGACAGGTTGATTGTTACAAATGCCGACAGCGCGAAGTTTTTCTTGCAAAATTTCTGTATTCTCAATCAACTTTCCCTTATTCGGAGATTGTTGTTGCGAGAATTGCTGCCAAGTGACATGAACAGCACCAGAAATATGCCCAAGCAACCAGGAAATTGAATTGCGAACATCCAGAAGTGTCGCATCCAGCTTAATCAATTCCTTCGCTTCTTCTGCACTGACTACCCATCGATGGGCAAGAGAATCCTGATTCATAACTTTAAGGCTACCCTGAAAACTCCTTTGCGTACCTTTGCGCTAACCTTTGCGTACCTTTGCGTTAACAATAAATCCTACAATTACCTAAAAGCCAAAATATGCTTAGCGGTAATCTCTGGCTGTTCAAATTGAGGAACGTGCCCGCAATTGGCGATCCAAATGAGTTGAGAATGAGCGATCGCTCTCTTAAACCTCTCGGCATCGTCCGTACCCAACATATCATCCGCCTCTCCCCACAGAATCAGCGTCCGCTTATCGATTTGAGGAATTCTATCTGCCAAATTCCAGTAACCGCCACTTTTCATAAACGCGATGATTGCTTCGTGCCAACCGGGCATTTCCATGTGCAGCGCCGCACACCGAATCGCCTCAATAGCAGTCGGTTCCAAGTTGCCAAAAGTGCTGCCCCATAACAGCGCTTGGAGTTTGCGCTGACGCCAATATTCGACTGCCAGAAAATCTAAGGGAGGAAAGAGATAGGAGGCAAGCGGGAAGCTACCGCTGAAACCTACACTGTCAATTAACACCAGCTTTTTGACAGCGTGCGGGTAAGTGAGGGTGAAGTCAATTGCCGCTGCACCTCCCATCGAAGCGCCTACCAACATGACTGGCACTTGGATGTAAGTTTTCCAGAAGTAATACAGGTGCGTCTTGATAGCGTCGGGGTTATACAAAATTCCCTGCACTCGATCTGTAAAGCCAAATCCCAACAAATCTACCGTCCACGTTTCATTTTGGGCGGCGAGTAGTGGTAGCAAGCAGCGAAACTCCAGCACCGAACTATCAAAACCGGGTAGTAATAGAATTGGGGTGCCACCGTTCCCCTGATGGACGTAAGCTGTAGCTATCGGTTGTGGCGAGAGAGGAGTTTTAATCGCCTGACGTTCAATTTTTTGAGCAAGGGCGATGGATGCGGACTCGCGCAACTGCTGAACTTGGGAGGGTAAAAAATCGGCAAACATCAGCGTTAGTGTTTCTCCACACTTTGTAGTATGCGAACTCAGTAACTTATTCAGTACACTGCAAAGTAAATAAGTTATTTTCTTCTCTCTTAAAAAAGAAAAGCTTAACCCCTCTCCCTGCAAGGGAAGCGGGAGCAAAACAGGGGAGAAGCGAACCGAACAGTATTGCCTACAATTCCACTCAACCACTCCCCATGACAGACTCTCTGCCTTTGCGCGATCGCTATCTACAATTAATCGACCAAATTGTACAAACCACCCTCAAAGGGCAGATTCGCTCGAAAGAGCAGGTGTATAAAATGCTCGTCAAGGATGTGACTCCGGGTACGGGCGAAATTTTCGAGCGAGTTTTGGAAGAAACCTTAAGCGCCACCCAGCAACAGGTGGACACTCAAAAGGATGAAATGAAGCTTGCCAAGGCGACTCGTACCTTGAGGGCAATGCAGACGATTCGGGGAGAATGGGAACGGGCGCAGGAAAAAAATCGGGCGACGGATGCGATCGCTACCGCTGTTCAACAAATTATCGCTTCCCCATCAGACGACAAGCTAGCAGCTTTATTACGGGTGATCGACCCCAATTTAGCGCAAGTTTTGAACTTACCGCAGTTGGCATCTGCACTGAAGCAACAAGCGCCGGAAATTACCCATCCCGAACAAGATCGAGATGTGCAGCAACTGGCTGAAGGTCTTGCCCGTGGCTTGGAATCTTGGCAACGCTTGGAAGGGCACCTGGTAAGCTGGATCTACGACCAAAATCGCTCCTTAGGATTTGAAGGCACACCGGCGCAAAGTGGCCCTTGGGGAGTTTGGGAAAAACAAGTCAATAGCCCCTATCCTCAGGGATTATTCCACGCACTTGCCTTCAACGAATCATTAACCGAATTGGTCGCAAAACAACCGCCTGACTTGATTTCCTTCGTTGAGTTAGCGGTAATTTTGCAATACTTGCAGCGGGGGTTGGTGAACTGGTTTGACAAACTGGTTTACGACTCCAAGGTGGGCGCAAGGCTGTCGATTTCCACTTTTCTGACTTTTGCCGTGATTTGGTCGCAGTTAGCGAATGGCTTGAATCAGGCGACGATTCTCAATTCTACTTCGCGCGATCGCTTGGTAAATGGCTGTTTTCAAATTACCCTACAAATCCTCAGAACCTTTTCCCAGCGGCAATACTTCCCCCTCTACGGTGGCATTTTCGCCTCATTTTCCGGCGCATATCTCCGCACGACCCTTGACTACCTAGATGCACCGCTGCGACAAGTGGAAGGCACGCAAGAAAAAGCTCGGATTTTGACCTTAATGGGTTATTCCCAGCGGGCGCAAGGTCGATATGCAGACGCGATCGCATTTCACGAGCAAGCCTTAGAAATCGCTAGAAATGCAGGCGATCGCCCTTGTGAAATTGCCAATTTTAATCACCTCAGTCGCACCTGCGTCGCGCAAAAGAACTATGCCGAAGCCATCAGCTATAGCCAACGGGCATTAATTCTCTCTCGTCAGACGGGAGATAGATTAGGAGAAGCCAACGCCCTCGCCAATCTCGGCTACAGTGAAGTCTTCCAAGCTCAACAATTAGAACAAATAGAACCCGAAATTTACGAGACAGCCATCAACTATTTGCAGCAAGGATTGCAGTTATCAGAACGAGTAGGGGATGGTCAAAGTAAAGCCCTTTGTTGTAGTAGTTTGGGAATTGCCTTGTTGATAGTAGAACAACCCCAAGAAGCGATTAAATACCTGGAATCCGGCTTACAAGCCGCGCAATTTTCCGGCGATTTATATCTACAAGGACGAAACTTAGCTTACTTATCTGAAGCTCACTACAGTCTGCAAAACATCGATAAAACAATCCTTACGGGTAGCCTGGGAATGTATCTCCTAGAGCAAATTGCTGCGGAAGAGTGGCGGAAAACCGCAGGCTTACTCACCATTTTGCAAGGACAAATGGGAGCAGAAGCGTTCCAGAAAAAATTGCAACAATCGCGCCCACAAATCATCGCTCTCATCGGGGTTGATGGCTACGATTATATTCCCCAAATTTTAGAACAATACAAACAATCGATGTAACCATCGCACCTGTCTTCCTTTGCGTACCTTTGCGTTTTAAAAAACACCTATGAACTTCTTCGATAAGCTACTTAAAGCAATCGAGCGCAATCAAAGCTTACTGTACGCAAGACTCGACCCAGATATAGAGAATCTAGAAAAGCGCGATGAGGCTAGTGCCATTCTCCCTTCGGTCGCTCGCACTCTTGTAGGCGACCAGCTACAATTTGTCATTGCCGAAACCGCCAATTTAGTCTGCGCCTATAAACTCACGCTCGGCTTTTATCAAGCGCTGGGGGCAACAGGTTTAGAACTGCTTCAGCAAACCCTAGCAGCTATCCCCGCCGATATTCCAGTGATTTTAGACGCCAAACACGGCGACCTCAACACCAGCACCCTCTTTGCTCAAACCGTCTTTGAACACTGGAAGGTCGATGCTGTCACCTTGAGTCCTTACCCAGGACTTGACTTAGCGGCTCCCTTTTTGGTCTATCCGAGCAAAGCCGTCTTTGTGCTATGTACCACTGACAACCCATCAGCCGCCGTGTTGCAAGAATATCCAGACACCGGGCTACCCTTTTACATCCATTTGATAAAAGAAGCGCAAACTTGGGGCACCCAAGAACAACTAGGGCTAGAAGTGGGCGCTGCAATGCCAGAAATTCTGACTCGCATCCGCAATATTGCACCAGAACGCCTCATATTCGTGCAGGGATGGTCAGAAAACCAAAACTTAAGTGAAATTCTAGCGGCTGGCTTAAATAGCTATGGAGAAGGGCTACTCCTGCCAGTCTCCCTAGATTTATTAACTACCGAACACCCCGGTGAGGCTGTCCAAGCCTTACGCGACAGTGTTAATGAAGAACGGCTCAGAATTGTCCAGGAAAGCCCCACCTGTGACTTGTGGCTTCCGGATGTCTGCTTCTTGCAACATTCTCCCAACCGAGATTTGATTTTGCAACTTTACGACTTGGGTTGCATTATGTTTGGCGATCGCGTGCAAGCCTCTGGAGCGATTTTTCCCTACTACATCGACCTGCGCGTCATCATCTCCCAACCGCAAATCTTCCATCAAATCTTGAGTGCTTACGCCGAGATTCTCAAAAATTTGCACTTTGACCGAATAGCTGGAATCCCTTACGGTTCCTTACCCACCGCTACAGGGTTAGCGCTGCGCCTAGACCGTCCGATGATTTTTCCGCGCAAGGAGGTAAAATCTCACGGCACCCAACGAGTCATCGAGGGTCATTTCCAACCGGGAGAAACCATTGTCGTTGTCGATGATATTCTCATCAGCGGCAAGAGCGCTATGCAAGGGGCAATGAAACTCAAAGATGCTGGATTAAATGTCGAAGATATTGTGGTGTTGATCGACCATGAAAAAGGAGTCAAAGATCGGCTTCAGGAAAACGGCTATCGGGGTCATTCTGTGCTGAGGATGGGGGAAGTTGCCGAAACGCTGTACGAGGCGGGGCGGATCAATTCCGAGCAATTCCAAATTTTGAGCCATTAGCCCCGCCCATTGGAGGTCATCATACAAATGCGTCTACGCATCGTTTAACAGTCTCAAGTACTGATGAAGAAAGGCTCTCCAATTCATAGCCTCCTTCTAAACCAAATAATATTTTGGGTGTAATCTCTAAACAATAATCAGTGATGATGCTGTAATCTTGGGGCTGTAAATTGATTTTAGAAAGTAAGTCTGTTTGATTCGCATCATACCCAGCGCTGATGATTAAGATATCCGGACAAAAATCTTTAAAAAAGGGAATGACTCTATCCTCGAATAACTTACAGTAATCCTGTATATTACTGCCTGGAGCAATCGGAAGATTCAACACATTGTTATACTTACCCCGTTCCTCAGGCGTTCCAGTACGGGGATAGCCAGGTGATTGATGAATGGAACAAAAAGCCATGTTGGAAATATTTTCTACGGCTGTTTGGGTTCCATTCCCGTGATGTACATCCCAATCAAGAATTCCAACTCGCTGAATTCCGATGGATTGAGCGTAAATGGCAGCGATCGCTGCATTGCAGAAAATACAAAAACCCATTCCTTCATCTTTGAGGGCATGATGTCCAGGTGGTCTTGCCAGAACAAAAGCTGGACGTTTTAACTGCGAAACCACATCAATACCATCTAACCAAGCACTGACTGCAAGGCAAGCAACCTCAAAGCTTTGCGGCGAGATTTGAGTTGATTCAAAACACCCCCAACCCCGCTCAGAATAAGTACGAACTTCCTGAATATAATCAGAGGAATGAATTTGTTCGATCGCTGCGATCGCATTTCTTGAGTTAGAAGGACTCAGCCATCGGATTTTATCGGCTATAGTTGAGCTTCGCAATTTATCGACAATAGCAGTGAGTCGCTCCGGCTGATCAGGATGCATATATCCTGTTTCATGCTGAAGAAATTTATCTGAATAGAAGATGGTAATCATTCAGTTGTTTCCACAATTTTGAAATTACCGCTAGACCCTTCAGGTTGGGGTTGAACGACCGCCTGCATACGAAATCTATGAGAGAGTAGCTGATTAGCAATCCCACTACTTGTTATACACGACTGGTTATACCCGGTGTTGAGGCTCAGTCAAGCTCACCGTCTCCCAAACTTTCTCGTTTGACTGGTACTCCACCTTTCTTCCGGTATGCACATCGAACAACTTTCCAGAAGAATTAGTCCCTTCTCAAATTTTGAAAGCTTTTAAGTTAGGACTGACGCAGAGTTCCCACTAACTCCCCGATAAATTGGGGGTGAGTGGGGATCTAGGTTTCAAGCTTTCAGTGTGTAAGTCCTGTAAATAATTTCCTCACTCGTAATCCTACTGAAATCCAACCAGATGAGGTGCGCGTATTAACTGTAAGTTACTGAATTTATGAAAGAGGAGACACCAACATGGAGAGGGAAACCACCTTCGCCAAAAGATTCTTACGTCCCAGCAAAACATTCTCACGGCGTGGGATTATGGTGGCGGGGACTGTGACTGGCGTAGCGAGTGCTTTAGGGCTGACCGCGATCGCAGACGGTGCCAGTGCTGCCTCTAGAGAGGATAAAAGAAATGATGCTGCCATCCTCAATAAAGCTTTGTTTTTCGAGCATCAAGCGATTTGGGCGTATGGTTTTGCGGCAACAAAGCTGAGTGACACCGATGTAGGCAAAGCTGTTTTGGCGTTGGCACTCCGCAACCAAGCCGATCATAAGACGCATCGGGATACTCTGGCATCGGTGGTGAAAAGTTTGGGAGCTACCCCGGTGACGGCAAAATCTAGCTACGATCTCTCGTCCTACATCAAGGCAGGAGAAGGCAACATCGACTCAGATGTGAATATTGCCAAGCTAGCACTCGCTCTGGAGACTGACGCAGCGATCGCTTATACCAGAGAAATTGCGAAGCTCAAAACCCCCGCCTTAATTACCGCAGGCGCAAGCATTGGTTCCGATGAATCTGCCCACGCAACGGCAATTCGCGCCGCTTTCAAGTCACTGGGCGTTGATATCGAGATCGTTCCCGCATCCTTCGTCAGTGCCGATACTCGCAAAGACTGGGTGCTGAAAGTCTAATTCAACCGTAGCCTCCTGAAGCCTGTAGGCTTCATCTGTTAGCCTGAGTGCGATTCCACAATCCGCACTCAGGCTGTATAGGAAGCGATTCGATATTCAACTTAAGAAATTCCCAGAGTAATATAAACCCTTAAAAAAATCTCTTTAATTTTAATTTTCTAGTAAAAATCATCAAAAACGTCTTGTAATTGATAAAATTTCAAAGCAAGCAGATTCCGAAGCGTCAATTGCAAAAAAAAATTTACCAACGAGCAAATGACTTGGGTGGTGAAGAGAATTGGAACACTTTGAGGTTAGCGAAACCGTCTCCCTCCCCATCGAAACCGTCTGGGAAGCTCACGAGGATGTACATCTGCTAGAACGCATCTCTCTACCGTTTCCAGTTGTCAGGGTATTGGATTCAAACATTATTTGTGGTTTAGGGACGCGCTTTACAATCCGGGTAGAACTTTTCGAGCAGATAGGAATCGACTGGCAAGTGCAAATTACTCGCTGGGAACCTCCGAGAAGATTTATTGATAAACAATTGCGCGGCCCGTTCCAATTCTGGGAACATATCCATCAGTTCATTCCCATTTCTGACACAGAGACACGCCTAGTTGATGTCATTAATTTTGAGCTGAACCCGTTTCTGGACAGTACCGCGATCCGCTGGGGTTTAGAGACAATGTTTCAGATGCGGATGAACAACCTCAAACAAACGTTGTTAAACGAAAATTTTCGGACAAATTTGAAGAACTCTGATGAAAGATAAACTCCTCAATTGGCTCAATCTGATTTTAGTCGCAGATGTGTTCCTAGTTTTGCTCAGTTTTGGGTGGCTAGCGATCGCTGTTGTCGGTCACTCGGTCGGCATTCCCCTCGGTCTCGATTTGTGGTACAAACTCTGGCAACCCTTGTTTACCCCAGCGCTTGGAGTTCTCATGGGAGGGGCAATTTTGAGTGGGATAATTAGCCAAATCTCCAAGCGCCTGAACTCTAAAACCGAGTCTTTAGACTTATAAGGACTGGAAACACAAACTTATTGAGTTGGGTGGTTTAAAACACCCCGGATTAACCACAAAGGCACTAAGGAAACACAAAGTTACTTCCCTGTTATTTCCCTTAGTGTCTTTATGGTTCAAAAAAGTGCTTTCCACGGATACCTAGACGATGACAAGTTAGACGGTGACGACGACTCCCCCACTTTCATTTGCCATCTTATCTACCGCGCACACAGCATAAGTTCCCGGCTCAACGGTGGCAAACGTTGTCTCTCTTGAAAGGATTCTTTGCAGCGTCCAAGTTGTACCAGTTTGCTTATAAAGCGTCCAAGAACGAATATCGGGAGTACTAGCAAGATTCCATGTCAGCTTGCCATTTCTCAACCCCAGTGCTGTTGGGGGCGGGGGTGGTGTCGTATTTCGCCACGACATCGCGGGTGCTAGTGCGGGTTTGGTATAAGTCGAGGTTTTGAATTTCTCATAGATGCCCTGACGATTTTCAACGAAGGCTTCCATACTGAAAAAGATATTCCCTAAAGACAAATTCCCGCTCAAGTTGCGAGTAATGTCAACTTGCTTTTCTATCTCCGCAAGCGTCCAAGCCTTGCCATCCAACTGTCCTAAATTATTACCGGCGTAAATATGTCGATCTTTAGGGTTATTCTCCGTCCACCACTTCAGCAATACGGGGTAACTTTGTGCAGTTTGGTCGATGCGCCAGTAGAGTTGCGGGGCGAGATAATCAACCCAGCCTTGCTCTAGCCATTTTTTGGAATCGGCATAAAGTACGCTGTAGGCATCTAGTCCCCGAATTTGAGATGGTTGTCCGGGACGATAAATGCCAAAAGGACTAATGCCAAACTTGACGTGTGGCTTGGTTGCCTGAATTCCCCGCGATAGGCGCTGAACCATTTGATTTACATTGTCCCGCCGCCACTCACCTAAAGAAAGTTTCCCGCCAGCCGCCGTATAAGCGGCGTAGGTTTTATTGTCGGGAAAAGATTTGCCTTCGATGGGATAGGGATAGAAATAGTCATCTAAATGGATACCATCCACGTCATAGCGACGCACCACATCAAGAATGACGTTGTATGCCCTGTCCTGAACCACTTTCAATCCGGGGTCCATCCACATCTGATTACCCCATACATAAACTGCTTCGGGGTTAGTGACGGCGATGTGAGGACGGGCTGGTGAGGAGTTGTTAATAGAGACTCTGGCGCGGTAAGGGTTGAACCAAGCATGAAGTTCAATATTGCGCTTGTGGCATTGGGCGATCGCATACTCTAGCGGATCGTAAAATGGCTCTGGTGCTTTTCCCTGGCTTCCAGTCAGCCAATAACTCCAAGGTTCTAATTGCGAAGCATAAAAGGCATCCCCTTCCGGTCGTACCTGCAAGACCAGCGCATTCATTTTCATCGCTTGCATCCGGTCAAGGATACCGATAAGTTCGGCTTGCTGTTGTGCAGCCGTTAGTCCCGGTTTGGAAGGCCAATCACTGTTCCACACCGTTGTCACCCACGCACCCCGAAACTCCCGTTGATGGCTGACTTTGACGGTTGGAGTCTGACTAGGTGGAATGGTTTTTGGAGGCACTACGAGGTAGGGAGATTCAATCCGAGAAGCTTCGTCGAGATACACTAAAGCTTGATAAATAAAAGCCGCAACATCGCCACGAGTCGCTGCCAGATTGGGATTGAATAATTTTACATTCGGGTAGTTCGCTACCAGCCCTGCTTTCGTCGCGACTGCGATGTCGTCGGTGGCATAGCTAGGAATTCCAGCGGCATCTTGATATATCTGTGGAAGTGCCGTTTTTAAATCAGATTTTACGTTTGCAGCAATTTGCAAGCCGCTGACTAGAGAAACCAAAACTTGCGTTCGGGTAATCCTCTCTGCTGGACGGAAGCTGTTATCGGGAAAACCACTAATAAATAGTGTTTCGTAAGCTTTTTTAATCGCACTCGCCGCCCAGAAAGTAGAAGGAACATCAATAAAGGGGACATACTGTCGTTTTACAGGTCTGGAAAATGCTGTGGCAATTAGGGCTGCAAATTCAGTGCGGGTGATGGATTGATTTGGGCGAAAAGTCCCATCTGGAAATCCGTTAATAATGCGACGCTGGGCTAAAGCTTGAATGAATAAGCGTGCCCAATGAGTTTGAATATCAGAAAACTGAGTAGGGGAATTTACCATAGTTGTTGGTAATTGGTAATTGGTAATTGGTAATTGGTGATTGGTAATTGGTCACTAGCAACAAACCAAGGATTAAGGACTACTGACGATTAACCATTACGCTTGATAAGTTGTTCTAATGCTTCAGAGAGCACCTGTCGTTGTTCGGAATCGTAACCGCGGCGTTCTAAAAATGCTTTGTAGCTACCTTCGCCAGTAACGGCACTTTCCAATAACTTTTGAGACACTTCGTAGACAGAAGGAAGTTCCACCTGTTCGATAATTCGAGTGGTACGCGATCGCACTCTTTGGGATGATTGCGCCATCTCTTCGTTACCATTGCGATGATGGGCAACTGCCATCACCGCAGACATGGCTACATTTTTGACTAATAATTCTGAAACGGTGTCTGGATTTGACTGCAATGCCCGTATAACAGCAGCAGAGGGATTATCTGCGATTGTCCCCTCTGATGTCAGGTAGGTGACGAAAAAGCCTCTCGCACCATTTTCAGTTTTCACTAATTCTGCAATGGCTGTTTCTATTTCTGCTTCGGATAATTCCCCCGCTTGCATCTGGGAAAGCAAAGATTGAGTCAGCGCGATCGCACTCTCAAAGCTTACTTTTTCTGGAACTGTAAACGCAGATCCACTCATGATTGTGCCTGAAAATCGTTCTCATGCGATGATAGCCAATTTAGAGTTGTACCAGGTTAAGCGATCGCATTCACAATTTACAGATTTGCCGAATATCTACATTCCCCCCGGTAATCATCACCCCAATTCGGGCACCCGGTTCTTTCACGACTCCCGACAGCAAAGCGGCGGCGGCTAAGGCACCCGTCGGTTCCACTACGATTTTCAGACGTTCCCACAAGAAAAACATCGTGGTGCGGATGGCTTCTTCCGATACCGTCACCATATCATCGACGTAGTGCAATACGAGTGGGAAGGTGATGTTTCCCAGGCAAGGAGTGCGTGCCCCATCAGCAATCGTGTCAGGATTGTTCGTAGTATGCAGCGTTTTACTGTGAAAAGAGCGTGTCGCATCGTCGGCGCGTTCTGGTTCTACCCCAATCACTCGGCAATTCGGTGAAAGGGTTTTGGCAGCGAGGGCGCATCCTGATAGTAAACCACCGCCTCCGCAGCAAACGAGAAGTAAATTGAGGGAACCGACTTCTTGAAAGAGTTCTAAAGCAGATGTACCTTGTCCGGCGATGACATGAGGATGATCGTAAGGGGGAATTAAAGTTAAACCGCGCCGATCTACCAGACTTTGCGCCAAAGCTTCCCGCGTGGTTTCCTGACGATTGTACAAAATCACCTCAGCACCATAACCACGAGTTGCCGCTTGCTTCACGCCTGGGGCATCATCCGGCATGATAATCGTGGTGTGGATGCCCAGCAATTGTCCGGAGAGTGCGATCGCTTGAGCATGATTCCCTGATGAATACGTCAGAACCCCGCGTGATGCTTGTTCTTCAGATAGCTGTGCCAGTGCATTGTAAGCACCCCGAAACTTAAACGAACCCGTGCGTTGAAAGTTTTCGCACTTCAAGAATACTTGAGCATTGGTGCGCTCGTTGACCGTTCTGGAGGTCAAAACCGGCGTGCAACGGGCAATTCCAGCCAACCGCACCGCCGCAGCTTCCACATCGGCGCTCGTAACAGGTAGGGCACTGAAATGAATCGCAGACGGGTTGTGTTCTGCCATAACAAAATCCTATCGCCTGTAAAGATGCTTCAGGATAGTCTTCATTGGATTCGCTAAACACTTTGCATCATCCAACATCCTTGCATCCCACCGATACCAATCCTAAATGGATTGTAAAACTCTCTCCCTTGTGTCTCTGGAGCGTTCTCTTTGATTCGTGAAGGCAAGATATCCAATTTCTCTCTCGAAATTGGATATCTTGCCTTCAACTCAAATAGAACTGTTATAGTAGCCTAAGTAGAATTGCTTATAGATGTTTATCTATAGATGCCATATAAAGCCTTGATGGTAATTTCTAAAATACACTTAAAAATCAAAAAACTTATTTGTTAAAAAATATTTTTACCTATAGACATTTATCTATCAGTACCATATAAATTCTTGATGACAACTGCTCTAGGCATAAAAACCTATGATAGCAAAGAGTTATATAAGTTTTTTTTAGATGATTTATCGCTTAATTCTTTAAATCAATTATTCCCTTTTGGTTACTTGAACCATTAAGATAAGCAGAACGCTTAAGAAATTATTAATTCGGCATTCGCCTTACTGCATAGGTTGGTTAGGGAAATTACGGGTTGGCTGAAAGCAACCCTAGCTTTGCTGCAAGTTTGGAGGGAATTCAGTGGTTCAGGCTCTCATCGATACTATTTGGTTAGTCCCTTGCTATGCCTTAATTGGTGCTATTTCCGGGCTATTATGGTCGCCCGGTGTCATCCGCCGCACAGGGCCGCGCCCCGCTGGTTACATTAACTTGCTGATGACCTTTTTGGCATTCGTTCATAGCTTAGTGACTCTGCAAGCGATTTGGAACCAGCCGTCTCAAGAAATAACGTTTACATGGCTGTCGGCAGCGGGTTTGGATTTAAATTTCCCCCTAGAAATCTCAGTAATTAACGTTGCAGCGATCGCTTTAGTAACCGGGTTAAACCTGCTAGCCCAGATATACGCGATCGGCTACATGGAGATGGACTGGGGCTGGGCACGCTTTTATGCCTTGCTGGGGCTTTTTGAGGCAGGGATGTGTGCTTTAGCTTTGTGCAACTCCTTGTTCTTTAGCTATGTAATCCTGGAAATCCTCACCTTGGGGACTTATTTGCTGGTAGGACTTTGGTTTAGCCAGCCGCTAGTGGTGACGGGGGCGCGGGATGCTTTCTTAACCAAGCGGGTTGGGGATTTAATCATGCTGATGCCAGTCATTGCCTTGTATCCCCTGGCAGGAAGTTGGAATTTTAACGATCTAGCAGAATGGGCAAAAACCGCTGATTTAGACCCTACACTAGCCGCGCTATTAGGTTTAGGTTTAATTGCTGGCCCGATGGGTAAATGCGCTCAATTTCCGTTGCATTTGTGGTTGGATGAGGCAATGGAAGGGCCGCTTCCCAGCACGATTTTGCGGAACTCGGTCGTCGTGGCAACAGGTGCCTGGGTGTTGATTAAGTTGCAACCTGTGTTAGCGCTTTCTCCGATAGTATCGCTGGCGCTGATATCGATCGGTGGTGTGACGGCGGTTGGCGCTTCCTTGATTGCGATCGCGCAAATTGATATCAAACGCGCTTTGTCCTATTCCGTCAGCACCTACATGGGATTGGTATTTATCGCTGTAGGCACTCAACAAGATGATGCAGCTTTGTTGTTGATCTTGACTCATGCGATCGCAATGGCGCTGTTGGTAATGAGTGTTGGTGGAATTATTTGGAACAACATCACCCAAGACTTAACCCAACTCGGCGGTTTATGGTCGCGCCGTCCCATATCCGGGTTAGCCTTTCTGGTTGGGACGCTGGGGTTAATCGCTTTTCCGCCTTTAGGCAGCTTCTGGGCATTGCTGAAATTGGCAGATGGTTTGTGGGCAACTCAACCTTGGCTAGTCGGGTTATTGCTGGTGGTCAATGGTTTGACAGCCTTCAGTTTAACGAGAGTGTTTGGGCTGATTTTTGGCGGAGAACCCAAGCCAATGACTGTACGATCGCCAGAAGCATTTTGGCCTTTAACTTTCCCCATGATAGTTTTGGCCGCCTTCACCCTCCACCTCCCCTTAGTGTTACAAAGCTTGTCGCTACTGCCGAGTTGGGCAACTCTCAATAAAGATATGGCGCTGCTGTTGATTTGGTCTAGTATTTTTGGTTGCAGCCTTGGCGGGATAATTTATCTGAATAAAATGTGGAAAAAACCCGTCCAACTTCCTTGGAAACCCCTGCAAGATTTGTTGGCTTATGACTTTTACACCGCCAAAATTTACCGCGTGAGTATTGTTTTCAGCGTTGCTTTAGTTTCCCGCTTCATCTCTGCCTTTGACCGCTACTTAGTGGATGGCTTCGTTAATTTTGTCGGAGTTGCTTCCCTTTTCGGCGGACAAAGTTTGAAATACAGCACTTCCGGACAGTCCCAAGCTTATGCGATGACGATAATAATGGGAATAATTGTCTTAGGAATGCTATTATACTGGCGCTTCTTTCATGCCGCTTCACCACTCTTTGTAGCACTCGCTCAATAGGTCAAGAGTGGGCGATCGCTGCCCTACCAAATTAACTGAAAACCCGGTTGGTTTAGAACTTTTTGTCATTAGTCCTTTTTAAATTGCAAAGGATACATAACTAATGACAAAATACAAAGAGAGCAAGTCTTTAACCCTTAGGAAGGAAGCTACGAACCAATGAATTCAAAAAAGCAGAAAGGACAATTCTCCAGACGGAATTTGCTGAAATTTAGCGCAGGCGCAGTAGGAGCAGGGGTCGTAACTGCCGGACTCGGAACCAAGTTGGTTTTCCCCGACCAAGCCGTTGCAGAGAATGACATGACCCCCGATCAAGCGCTGCAAAGTTTAATGGAGGGGAATCAACGGTTTATTACCAGAAAAACTAAAAATATCAACCGAGATTTTCAACGTTTGACCGCCGTTGCGAAAACTCAGAAGCCATTTGCGGCGATTCTCAGTTGCGCGGATTCGCGGGTTCCTTCTGAGATTATCTTTGACCGGGGATTTGGAGATTTGTTTGTATGCCGCGTGGCAGGAAATATCGCAACTCCGGAGGAAACCGGGAGCCTAGAATTTGGGGGTTTAATATTAGGAACCAAGGTAATCATGGTCATGGGGCACAAAAGATGTGGGGCGGTAGATGCCACCATTAAAGGTGCCCAAGTGCCCGGTCAAATTGGTAGCTTAATTGAGGCAATAAAACCTGGTGTAGAAAATTCAAAAGGCAAACCCGGCGATCGGCTAGAGAATGCTAGCAAAGCGAATGTTTTGGTTCAAGTAGAAAAATTGAAAACCTCTCCTGTCATTTCTCAGTTAATTCAGGAAAATAAACTGAAAGTTGTAGGTGGTTATTACGATTTGGACACTGGCAAAGTCACCTTACTGAGTTAGGTAGAGCTATAGCAATCCTATTTAAGTGGTGAGATGTCTTCGATTAACGAAGCGCGATCGCGTGTTAACGGAGGGAAAAAAGAGAGAAGAATATCTCCTACATAAATTGGGATTGCTATATAGCCAAACCGCCGTTTCTATGATTCTCATTCAGCCGGTCAACAGAAATCAGCAATCAGGAATCAGCAAATAACAAACCATGCTCAGCACTTTTATTTGGCTACCCTTTTTAGGTGCCGCTCTCGTCGGATTCTTACCTAACTTATCTGCTAGTCAGCTCCGTTTACTTGCATTAGCGATTATCAGTGGAATTTTATTAGAGACAGGATTTCTTTTAACCCAATTCGACCTGAACAATGCCGGGATGCAATTCTCTGAATTTATGCCCTGGATTGAAAAATTGGGATTGAATTACAGCCTTGGTGTTGATGGTTTGTCTTTACCGCTGTTGGCTTTGAATAGCCTGCTGACATGGATTGTTATTTACAGCACCTCAAAGCAGATTACTCGTCCTCAGCTTTACTATTCTTTAGTGCTGCTGGTCAATGCTGGAATTGCGGGTGCCTTCCTGTCGCAGAATTTGATGCTGTTTGTGTTGTTCTACGAACTAGAACTGATTCCGCTGTACTTGTTAATTGCCATCTGGGGCGGAACTGAAAAGCGTGGCTACGCAGCGATGAAGTTTCTCATTTATACAGCGCTTTCTGGAATTTTAATTCTGGCGGCATTTTTGGGTATAACTTGGCTGGGTAACGCTCCTAATTTTGATTACAATGCCAACATTGCTCAAGGTTTACCGTTACAAGCGCAGCTAATCCTGCTAACAATGCTGGTAGTGGGTTTCGGAATCAAAATTCCCCTAGTTCCGTTGCATACTTGGTTGCCAGATGCTTATGTCGAGGCTTCACCACCCGTAGCCATTCTTTTAGGTGGCATCCTGGCAAAGTTAGGAACCTATGGTTTAGTACGGTTTGGTTTAGGAATGTTTCCCGAAACCTGGACAATTGTGGCACCAGGGTTAGCGATTATCGGAGCGTTTAGTGCCGCTTACGGGGCGCTGAGTGCGATCGCTCAAAAAGATATCAAACGCATGGTCGCTTACAGCTCTATCGGTCACATGGGCTATGTTCTGTTAGCCGCCGCCGCTGCTACACCGCTTAGTTTACTCGGTGCCGTCTTGCAAATGGTTAGCCACGGCATCATCTTAGCCATCCTCTTCCATTTGGTGGGCGTTATCGAAAGCAAAGTTGGCACCCGCGATTTAGATGTCTTGAATGGTTTGTTGAGTCCCCAACGCGGCTTACCGCTTACCACTGCTTTGCTAGTTCTAGGCGGAATGGCGAGTGCTGGTATCCCCGGTATGGTAGGCTTTATCGCTGAATTTTTAGTGCTGCAAGGTAGTTTCATCGTATTTCCAATTCCAACCCTGATTTGTGTAATTTGTAGCGGTTTAACGGCAGTTTATTTTGTGATTCTCATTAACCGCACCTGTTTTGGCAAACTGAACAATGCCGCAGCCTACTATCCCAAAGTTGAATGGGTTGAGCGCACCCCAGCTTTAGTTTTAGCAGCCTTAATCTTCTTCTTAGGAATCTTCCCCAATTGGCTGGTGCGTTGGAGCGAACCGACAACCGCTGCAATGGTTGCTACCATGCCCACAACTACTACTCAGCAAGTTGCTATCAACTACCAACCTTCAGTTCAGGAGTAGAAAATTACTTTCATTCCTCTCGTTCCTTTGCTCAGCCTGGAAACGAAAAACCTCAGATGAAATTCCGTAGGCTGGGTTGAGGAACGAAACCCAGCAACCTCTATAGAGCTAAATCTAAGCTCAGCCTGAAAATGAGAAACCTAAGCCCCCAGCACCCTTAAAAGCCAGGGAAGGGGTTGGGGGAAAGGTCAAAAACGTCAAAAACACTGCCCGCACAATTAAATAACGACTCATCAAAAAACATTCAGTAATTCATCTAAACGAACTAAAAAGGAACTAAAAATGGTACAAACTCCATCTAAGCCTTCAACAAAATTACCTCCTTCTAACCATGAATTTGCCGAAATTATTCATCGCTTAGAAGCTGGTGGTGCCATGCTGCCAGATACGCCGGAAAATCTCATGCAAATTATCGGTATTTATAAAGCGTATGCAGTACCGATGGATTTCTACTGGCGCGACCTGCTGTATATTGCTGAGCGTGTCTTTTTAAATCCCTTTCCCTTCTTTAAATACTTCTTGCCCAAAGAGTATTTAGAGTTACATAATCATTACGCTGGAGACGATGCAGATTTGCGGGTCTGGCGCGGAGAAGCTACCGCTCATCCCGAACTTCTAGAGTTTATCGAGAAGGGCGAAACTTCTAAAATGCCCAAGTTATTCCATCACTTAGGGCATGACCGAATTAATATGGAATTTGCCGAAGCTTGTATGCAAGCAATGCTTTGGCACGGCAGAGATATGGGCTGGGGTAAATTCGATGCCTATCTGGATACTGATGAATATAAAGCGAATGCAGATAGAGCAATTAAGGCTTACTTCAAAGGCAATCCGGCGATGCTGGGATTGTATAAACTGTTCCCTGATATGTTCTTAGAACAGGTGCGCCAACTGTCTTACTACAGTAATTTAGGCTTGTTCTGGGAAGTGATGGCTCCAGTTTTCTTTGAGATGTCCGACCTCTACGATGAGGGGAAAATTACCAGTGTGCCGGAAGCGATGAATTTTCTGGTAAATGGAATTTTTGCGATCGCGGGTCGTCCAATTTATCATCACGTTTACATTCGGGGTGAAAAGTATGAAATTATACCCAAATCTTGCGGTTTCACATGGCTGTACGAAGCAGCATTACCGTATGTGGAAGCTGTGTTCTACCGCACGGCTCCCTTCCGGGGTACAAAATCTTACAATGCTCAGGCAAAGCAAGTTCCGGAAAATCAGAAAGATTTCCACTATGGAATTCTCTATGCTGATGTATTTCCGGTGGGAACTGCTGGCATTCCGCCGACATTGTTAATGCAGGATATGCTGCATTTCCTCCCACCCTATCTCGTGGATTACTATCGCCAACACTGCCGCGGTGAAGATGATATGTTAATCCAATTAGGGATTACTTTCCAACGCTCGATGTACTGCGTTACTTCTGCTGTTATCCAAGCATTGCGGACGGCACTTCTCTATCCTTTAGATGACTCCAATCCGAAGCATTTACAAGCAAATCGGGAGTTTTTTGAAGCTCAGATGGATCGCTTTAAGCGTCCTGAAGCTCGTTTGCGGGATATTCAGCAGTCGGATTATCGATAGGAGATCCCCCAACCCCCGCGCTAACGTGCCGCTTCGCTAGAAAAAAGGCGGGCTTTTAAAAGGAGCGATCGCACTCCGATTCCTTGATTCCTCCAACACACCTCAACTAGGGTTTTTAAAAAGGGAGCGATCGCTCCCTTTTTTTTATTTAACCCATTAAAATTACCGTGTCGATAACGTGAATCACGCCATTATCCGCTTCGATATCTGGTGCGAGAACTGTAGCATTTTTCACCTCAAAACCATCAGAACAATCAATTCTGATGGGTGAACCTTCAACTGAGGTGACAGAACTTACTTTCTCTAAATCGGCTTTCATTAACTTGCCAGGAACGACATGATAGGTGAGAATTCGGGCAAGCTGGGGAATATTTTGCACCAAGGTTTGAATCGTTCCGGGTGGAAGTTTGGCAAAGGCATCATCATTCGGTGCAAAGACAGTAAAAGGACCAGGACTTTTCAGCGTGTCCACCAACCCTGCCGCTTGGACAGCAGTTACTAAAGTTTTGAAAGAACCCGCACCAACGGCAATATCAACAATGTCAGCCATCTGTTCTCACTTAATAGATTGTATGGAAAAGCTCTGATAACAGTGTAGGGTGAGCCTTGCCAATATTATTGGATTGGCTATTTGCGATCGCTTTAAATCTTTAATGTTCGTTAAAAGCAGTTGTAATCTCTTGATCGCAGAGATTTGTTCACGTAGACAGAACCACCTGATTGCGTCCGCGTCGTTTGGCTTCATAGAGAGCTTTATCTGCGGCTTCATTGAGTTGGGTCGCTTCATCTACGTTGGGAAAGACAGCGATGCCACAGCTAAAAGTAACCGAAAACTCAGCGCCGTCAGACTGCTGCCGAACTTGTGCAAAACCTTCGCGGATTCGGTTGAGAACTTGCACGGCTGTTGCACCATCTGTATTCGGGAGGATAGCCGCAAACTCTTCCCCGCCATAACGACCCGTGATATCAGTTTTTCGCAAACGCTGCTGCAACAGACGGGATAAACTTTTCAGTACGCGATCGCCTGTGAGATGACCATAAGTATCGTTGACTGACTTAAAATCATCAATATCAATCATGGCAAAGGCAAGGTTCGTCTTTTCCCGCCGACCTCGTTGCACCTCAATACTGAGTTGCTCTTTAATCGTCGTATGATTGAGCAGCCCAGTCAGACTATCGCGCACCATCACCGAACGTAAAAGACGCGATCGCTGCACTCGCGGCATCACCGACGCAATCAGATGATTTGGCTGAATCGGCTTGGTTAAAAAATCATCCCCGCCTAGCTGAATCGCCGCTAGCTGCTTATTCAGATCCGTCTCCATCGACAGAAACACAATCGGAATGCCCACATAAGCCGGTTGCTGACGGATCACCGCTGCCAGTTCCACTCCATCGCATCCCGGCATATACATATCCATCAAAATTAGATCCGGTCTGAACTCAATTAACGGCGGCATCACCTGCAACGGATCTGTCACCACCAGCGCCGTCATTCCCGCCTGTTCCAAAGTCCAACCATAGAAGGATGCCAAAGGCGCATCATCGTCAACAATTAAAATGCGATACGGCTCTGGTGCTTGCGGCACTGTCAGCAAATCCAGCGCATCAATCAATTCTCCAATATTAATTGGCTTGGGAAAATACGCCTTTCCACCCGCTCTCACCGCCTGTAAACGAGCCATGAGATCGTTTCTGGCAGAAATAAACAAAACTGGCAGCGGTTGCTCTCGGTGCTGCTGGATGGCAGTAATTGTTTTGGGGCCAGCGAGACTGTCTTGGGGGAAAACAACATCTACAATTGCAGCGGCAGGTGGTGTTTGCGCGATCGCCTCCTCCAGTTCAGCAATTTTGTCAAAAGTGCGAACCTGATAACCAAAACAACTGATTTGCAACGCCAAATCCTGCGATAGATGCGGATCGTCTTCCACCAAAAAAATCAGCCGATTCTCTGTCCAAGGCTCTTGAGACTGCAATGGGGGGAGGTTTAGATCCAGTACACAAGTGTCCTCCACTGCGATCGCCTGTTTCAATCCTCCTACCAGCACGCAGATTTGTGCTTGCTCTTCTGCGGTTGGCAACTTTCCACTATCCAAAATCGCTTTGAACACCAGTTCCAAAGTTCGCGCCGCATTCCCTAACCCCAGCAAGCCAAACGTGGCACTAGAACCCGCCAAACGGTGCATCAGGTGGTGTAGCGTTTCCAAAGGTGAGGCAGCGGCTTCTAGCAGGGACTGAGGCGGATTTTGAGAAGACGAAAGGGGCTGAACCTTTGAGGTGCTGAGGGGTTGATGTTCTTGATTCTCTCCTGCTCCAGGCAGGGTTTCCCCGCCCCTACATCCTGACTCCCCAGCTACGGTCCCTCTTTCCTCAAGGCTTCCCAGCAGCTGATTCCAAATTGTTTCAATCTGCTCAATTCGACTGGGCAGTTGTTGCCTATAGGCAAGGCGTAGGGCATTGAGTTGTTCTTGCGGATCTTGAAGCGCATCAATCATGGTACTGGAACCACATACGATTGAGAGTTGCAGAAAGGGTCATGGGATCGAACGGCTTCGCAATCACATCCAATACACCAAGTTGCTTATAATAAGCTACTTCATGGGTTTGCACTTTGGCTGTCAAGAAAATTACCGGAGTGCTTAAAGTTTGCGGGAGTTCCCGCAGTGCCTTTAGGGTGGTCATCCCATCCATCCCAGGCATCATCACATCCAGCAAAATCAAATCTGGGGCAAACATCGGTGCTTTCTGAATCGCTTCGCTCCCAGAACTACAGACTTCTACCGTGAAACCGCCGACTACTTTCAAACCCAAGCAGGCAACGGTCTGAATGTCCGGATCATCTTCCACCAACAAGATACGAGTTAAAGATGGAGTTGTCATATTGCTTTTGATTGATTACTCATTAATTTAAACTGAGTCGGAAGAAAAAGCATATCTATAAAAAAAGAGAAGATTCTACAATTTATTTAGGATGGCGATAGTTTAGGGTTTATTGTTCTTACCTCTACGAATAACGAACTCATTCCCTATCTCCAGAAAGTAGTCAGACTAAATTATTAGTAAGATCGGAAAAGCGCTTTTTACTCCCCGTCTTACCCTTGCCATGTTGAGTTCCTTACCTCAAACCCCACGCCTCTCGACGCGGAGAACCAAGCAGGATGGGAATGGCTCCCCAGCCTACAATATGACATGGTTTAATTCGGTCATCTTACTAAATATTTTGATTTTTAGTTTATAAATTAAAAATTTAATAACAACTATTTAAACTCCATTAAATTTAAGTTTCAATAAACGTTTAATTTATTGAAACTTAAAAAAACAGAATTAAGAAGCGGAATTACCGCGTCCAATTAGGGATTTAATCGTTTCCAGCAACTGCTGATTGGAGGTGCGGGACTTGACGAGTGCCGCAGCTACGTGATGTGCCGCCTCCATGCCAACGGTATTGGCGGAGAAAATGACTGCGGGGATGGAGGAAAAAATCTGATTGTTGAGATCCGCTAGCAATTCTAGACCAGAACCATCCGGTAAACTGAGGTCAAGAATCACTAAGTCAAAAGTTTTAGAAGACAGCTTGTGTCTTGCCTCATGAAGATTTTTAGCTGAATCAATTTCGGCGATATTCTGCAAAATTGTTGAGACCACCTGAGTTAAATCCGGATCGTCCTCAACATACAAAATATGAGGCTTACTGTCTGAGTTCTGCCGAACTGCTTGGCGGACAGATGCCATCAATCGCGCCTGATCGATTGGTTTATCCAGCCAGTCTATCACCGGCAATCCACCGCCACTGAGTTGTTCGCGCCCCTGTTGGGCTTTGGCAGAAACGACCACAATCGGGAGACTCTGAGTATTTTCATCTTCCCGCAGTTCGCGGATCAAAGAGATGCCATCTTGACCGGGTAGCGCCAAATCTACAGTCATCGCTGCATAGCAATTTTCTGACAAAAGCTGCTTGGCTTGGGCTGCATTGTAGGCGATATCTGCACTTAAACCTTCTTGTTTCAGCATCAGCGACAGCAGCGTGGCAATATCGGGATCGTCTTCACAGATAAGGATGGGGAGACTTTCCGGCGAGTGGGAAGTCATAATCTTTGAGATCCGTGCTTCTTGCCATTCTGGTAAATCGAAGTAGAAAGTCGTCCCGACATTCGTTTGAGTTTCAAAACTAATGTGTCCTCCGAGTTTTTCTACGATCGCTTTGCAGATACTTAAACCTAAGCCAGTTCCTCCCTTTTGACGGGTATCTGAGGAATCTGCTTGAGCAAATTTCTGAAAAATCCGAGGGCGAAAGTCTTCGGGAATCCCACAACCGCAGTCGGTAACGGCAACTCGGATGGTATTTGGCGATTGAGTTGGACGGGAAACGGAGAGGGTGACGGTACCATTGGGGGGAGAGAATTTGGCGGCGTTGGAGAGTAGATTCGTTAGTACCTGCATCAGGCGATCGCGATCGACATTTACCTGAACACCGGACAACTCAGACTCCAGTACCAACTGCACCCCAAACTGTTCGCCATAGCCCCGGTTCGCCTCCAACGCCTGCTCTACGAGTGGCATTAGTTCCAGCGGCTGGAGATGAAAATCCATTTTGCCGGATTCAATCTTTTCAATATCTAAAATGTCGTTAATCAGGAGAATCAGACGCTCGGTATTTTTATAAGCAATATTCACGAGCGCCTTTGCCTCATTGGGAATTTCACCCGTCACACCTCCAGCAATTAAACTCAAGGAGCCTCGCACCGAAGTGAGCGGCGTCCTCAATTCATGGCTGACGATGGAGACAAATTCGTTTTTCAGTCGCTCCATCTCCTTGCGCTCGGTAATATCGCGCACGATTGCCAGCACTTCATCCGCTCCGTTGACAACAACGCGAGCTTCATAATCGCGCACAGAGCCTATCTCTCCGGTTGGGTAAGCGGGATTCAAGGGGGCGAGCAGTTGATATTCAAAAACTTGGATCTCGTTAGCAGACAGCGCTTTGGCTACATAATGCAGCATTTGCTGCGCTACCTCGGTTGGCAAAAGCTCCTGCACAGTTTGACCGATGACTTGAGCGGGAGCGATCGCCCGAACGTCATTTTTAGCCGCTCTGAAGTCTAGAAAGGTGCCATCTTCACGGATGCGAAACATCGAATCTGGGATCGCGTCGAGGAGGGCGCGAGTTTTGGCTTCACTTTGGCGCAGCACTTCGCTTTGGCGGAGGGTTTCCTCTACTTGGATGCGTTCGGTGATGTCGGTGGCGACGCCAATTGCGCCCATGACTTCGTTGTTGGCGTTTCGCAGGGGCGAATAGCGAACCTCGAAGGTCAATTTGCCCATTTTTACCAGGGATGTTAAGGCTTTGCCGGATAGCGCTTGCCGAACCTCTTCGAGAATCTGTGGGAAGCGGCGGTACACCTCAAAGATGGATTGACCAACCACCTTCCCCGCTTCCAGTCCCAAAGTATCCAGACCGCTCCCTTCGGAAAAGGTAATGACACCCCGATCGTCTAAGGCAAATAGAACGATGGGCGCACTTTTCACGACAGTCCGCAGACGTTCCTCGCTATCGCGCAATGCAGTCTGAGCGGCTTGCGATCGCGCTAGTTCCGCTTCTACTTGCTCGAACAAAGCGGCTTGTTGAATGGCGATCGCTATCTGCACGCTCAGCGCCTCTAGCAGTTCGACTTCCTCATATTGCCACTGCCGCGACGAGCGACAGTGATGGGCAATTAGCAACCCCCACAAGTGGTCTCCTTGCAAAATCGGTACGACTAGATTCGCTCGCACCTGAAATTGCTCTAGCAATTCAATATGGCAGGGGTTGAGCTGAGCCGTGTAGATATCTTCAATGACACGGATACGACCTTGTTGATAAGCCGCAGCGTAGGTTTTGCCAAAGCACGGATCTTTGATATTGCTTCCCAGCACCGCCAACCACTGGGCACTCACGGACTCTACAACGACGGTGCCACTTCCATCCGGCTCAAAGCGGTACAAGATCGTTCGGTCTGTCTGAAGAAACTGCCGCACTTCCGCCACGGCAGTGTTGAGAACATCCTCCAGCTTCAAGGATTGGCGGATACGCTCTTGCATGGCTCCTAAGAGCTGCTCCCGTCGCAGAAGCTGCCGTAAAACGGCTTCAGCCTGCTTGCGGGCGGTAATGTCGGTGTGAATCCCAATCAACCCGACTACATTACCATTGTCATCGGTGATGGCATCAGCCCGAAGCAAAATCGATATAGTGCGATCGCTCTGGGTACGCATCTCGACTTCACCACTCCAGCAGGAGTTGCCTTGTTTGATCGTGCTGATGACTTCACGAGCGACATTCGGATCGCAGTAGCGGATAGCTGGCCCCCCAGCCGCATTTATTTCGTCTGTGGTGTATTCAAACAATTCCACAAACGCCGGATTGTGATAGAGGGACTGCCCTTTGGCGTTCGTAATGATGATGGCATCACTCGCATTTTCAACGGCTTTGCTAATCCGAATCAGATGTTCTTGGGCTTCCACTCGGTCGGTGATGTCAGTTTGGACACCCACAAAGTTTGTGAGTTTTCCTTGGGGATTCTTTACTGGCGCAACTCGCAGTTCGTTCCAGAAAAGCGTCCCATCTTTGCGGTAATTCCGCAAGGTGACATTGCACTCTTTTCCGTCCCGGATTGCCGTTCGCAATTGAGCGATCGCCGGTTGCTCTGTATCGATTCCTTGCAAGAAGCGGCAGTTGTGCCCTAAAACTTCGCTCTCGGAGTACCCGGTCATTTCCTGGAAACTGGGATTGATATAAATCAAGGGATTGTCTGGCAAGCTCGCGTCGCTAATCACGATGCCGTTATTGCTAGCAGCGATCGCCTTCTCCAACAGGTGTAGGTGTTCCTGTGATGGATGGCGCTCGGCGATCGCATCTCTCGACACGATCAATCCGCCGATTTCACCTGTGCCCGTGCGCCACGGCTGTACTTCCCACCTTACCCACTCCACAGTTCCATCAGTACGGGGTAAAGATTCTTCAACCTTCTCGATGCTTCCCTCTAAACAACGCTGATGGATTGCCCGCCAACGCTCAATTTCACAACGCTCAATTTCACAACGCTCAATTTCATAGTAAGAGCGCCCGATAATGTCCTCGCCAAGATTGCGCTCCGTCAGCCATCGACGACTGAACAGCAGGTAACGCATCTCGCGGTCGAACATAGCAACGGCTGCTGGCGCTTGCTGGATAAACAGTTGAAGCAACTCTTGGTTATCGGTGTAATTCATGAGTCAGGCTGGGGGTGAGCGGGAAGTTAAAGTGACGCAGCTAAACACTTCTATTCCAAGGGTGCCCAAATGCAATCTTTAGCTATCATCGGCATCACCAAATCGCTGCTTCCGGGCGCTGACAATCCGGCTCAGTGCAGGAACCGATCCCTCCTTAGCCCCTTTTTTAAGCGGGAATTAGATCGGAGGATTGGGGAGAGCGAAATTGAGAGCGCTGGAGCCAAAACTCATGTCACAAGTCCATGAAATTTTGAATTTTTGGTTTGGCAAACCCGATGAGGCGGGTTATGGGAAACCCCGTAAAGTCTGGTTTACCAAAAAACCGCAGTTTGATGAGGAGATCCGAACCCGCTTCTTAGGAGACTACGAACTAGCCGCAGCGGGTCAGTTAAATCCCTGGAAGGAATCGCCCCAAAGCTGTTTAGCACTGATACTGCTATTAGATCAATTTCCACGCAATTTGTTTCGCGGGAGTGCCCAAGCCTTCGCAACCGACAGCCTTGCTCTGTCTGTGGCACAGCACGCAGTTGCCAATGGCTTCGATCGAGAATTGCTGCCAGTCCAGCGATGCTTTTTTTATTTACCTTTTGAACATAGTGAAAATCTCGAACATCAGCGTCAGTCAGTGGAGTTATTTCAGCAATTGGGCGACGATCCTGACTGTATTGATTACATTTCCTACGCAGTTCGACACTTCGAGGTAATTGAACGCTTTGGGCGATTTCCCCATCGCAATCAGATTCTCGGTCGAGAGACAACGACCCAGGAGGCAGAGTTTCTTCAGCAGCCTGGGTCGTCATTTTAACGATTAAGATGCAACTGCATTGACTGTCTTGTCGCGCTGTCCCCTACTTACGAGTTGCTCGTTAAAGGACAGGGCGCTTGGCTTGCACCTTCACCTGCAAACCCGCTGTATGCGGTTGATACTCTTTCAAGTCGATCTTGACTGGCTGGACGTTCCAAATTTCTTGGCAATACTCCTTAATCGTGCGGTCTGAGGAAAATTTCCCCGTGCGAGCAACGTTGAGAATTGACATTCGAGTCCAGTGCTTTGCGTCTCGATAAGCTCGGCTGACTTCTTGCTGGCAGTCAATATACGCTTGGTAGTCGGCAAAGAGCATATACTCATCCCTGTCTAGCAACGATTCCACAATTGGTTTGAAAAGGTCGCGATTGTCGGGTGAGAAGTAGCCGGAAGCGATCGCGTCGATCGTTTGTCGCAGTTCGGCATTGCTATGGTAATAGTCTCGCGGGTTGTATCCCCTTGCCTTCAGTGCATATACTTCTTGAGTTGTCAAGCCAAATAAGAAAAAGTTTTCAGGCCCGACTTCTTGGCGGATCTCAATGTTGGCACCGTCCAGCGTTCCGATGGTAAGCGCCCCATTCATGGCGAACTTCATGTTGCCCGTCCCGGAAGCTTCTTTGCCCGCCGTGGAGATTTGCTCGGAAAGATCGGCGGCTGGATAAACTCGCTGACCGAGAGAGACCGAGAAATTTGCCAAGAAAACAACCTTAATGCGATCGCGCACATCCGGGTCATTATTGACGACTTTCGCCACCGAATTAATCAACTGAATGACCAGTTTGGCAATGTAGTAGCCAGGAGCGGACTTGCCTGCAAAAATAAAAGTCCGGGGCAAGATATCAACATTGGGATCTTTTTTGATCCGGTTGTACAGCGTAATAATGTACAGCACATTCAACAGCTGACGCTTGTACTCGTGAATCCGCTTCACCTGAATATCAAACAGAGAATCTGGATTTACTTCAATGTCGTTGTAGAGCAGAATGTACTCTGCCAAGGATTGCTTATTTTTGCGCTTAATCGACGAGAAGCGAGAACAAAACTCAGCATCATCAACAAACGCTTCTAGCTGCTTGAATTGATCGAGTTGTGTTACCCAATCATTGCCAATTTTCTCGGTAATCAGCTCAGACAGATGGGGATTGCTCAGCAACAACCACCGGCGCGGTGTCACCCCGTTCGTTTTGTTATTAAACTTTTCGGGCCACAATTCGTAGAAATCTCGCAAGACATCTGCTTTGAGCAAATCGGTATGCAGTGCTGCCACTCCATTGATGGAATGGCTGCCCACGCAAGCTAAATGCGCCATGCGGACGTACTTCTGGGCACCTTCCTCAATAATTGACAATCTCCCCACCCGCGCCTCATCCCCCGGATACTTGGCACGTACCTCATCGAGAAAGTGACGGTTAATTTCATAGATAATCTCTAAGTGCCGAGGCAACAGATGCTCAAACAAGCTCACAGGCCAGCGTTCTAGAGCCTCAGAGAGCAGTGTATGGTTCGTGTAGGCGAAGACGCGCCGAGTGATGTACCAAGCTCGGTTCCAGCCTAATTCGTACTCATCCACCAGCAACCGCATCAGTTCGGCAACCCCAATCGATGGGTGCGTGTCGTTGAGCTGGATAGCGACTTTGTCGTAGAACCGATCGAAAGTCCGGTGAATGCGCTGATGCGAATTGATAATGTCTCGGAGAGAACAGCTGACGAAGAAATACTGCTGTTCTAGGCGCAGTTGCCGACCCTGAGAGGTGTTGTCGTTGGGATAGAGAACTTTTGAGATATTTTCAGAAAATATCTTGTTGGTAACGGCACCGGCATAATCACCGCTGTCGAAAACCTGGAAGTCGAACTCTTCAGAAGCCCCCGCCCGCCAGAGACGCAGCGTATTCACCGTATTATTGTTGTACCCAGATACGGGTGTATCGTAGGGCGTCCCTAAGATTTTCCGATCGGGAATCCAACGCACTCGATAACGACCTTGTCCATCGCTGTAAGCTTCTGTATATCCGCCGAACTTCACTTCAACGGTTAATTCTGAGCGGCGAACTTCCCAAGGGTTGCCAAACCGGAGCCATTTGTCGGGGTGTTCGACTTGAGCGCCATCCTGAATCCATTGATCAAAGATCCCGAATTCGTAGCGAATGCCGTAGCCAACTGCCGGAATTTCTAAGGTAGCCAGGGAGTCGAGAAAACAGGCCGCCAGACGCCCTAAACCCCCATTGCCGAGTCCGGGTTCTGATTCTAATACTTTGAGGTCGTTGATGTCGAGTCCGGACTCGTGGAGAGCTTGGCGTGCCCGTTCGTACAAACCTAAATTGAGTAGGTTATTGTCCAACTGACGACCCATCAAGAACTCTGCCGATAGGTAGTATACGGTTTTGACATCTTTGTCAATGTAGGTTCTGCTGGTGTTAATCCATCGGTGCAGCAAGCGATCGCGCACAGTATAAGCGAGAGCCATGTAGTAATCATGGGGCGTCGCCCAATACTCATCTTTTGCCAGCAGGTAATACAGGTTATCTGCAAACGCCCGTTTCAGGGTCACGACCGTCATCCCAGTGCGATCGTCTTCCACCTGAACTTCAACGGGTTCAATGGGTTCAATGGGTGTCTCCAAGTGGTCGGCGTGCCCGTCATACGGCGGCTCAAAACGCCCCCCCTGCGAGGGCTGATGACTACTTTCTGTCATGTATCAATCTCCGTTTAACAGCAGTCTGTTGCTAGTCCCAATCCTGTCATAACCGGCTTTAGGCTGGCACGGCGGGAAGTATTGGCGGGAAGTATTGGCAATATGCCTCCGGCACGCTGCACGAACGCATCTTCACAAAACCCGTGCCTAAGCGAATTGTGTAAATCTTTAATTTAAACCCAAAATTATTATATTTTGGCTAATGATTTTTATAGTTTTTTATTAAGCAAACTCAGAGAAATAAACATAACTCTTTATAACGGCTGATGGTGAATTTTCACAGGGTTCCAGCAGTACCGTGCCCTAAAAAAAAACAGATACAATAACTTTTGTTACAATTCATCTGTAAATAAATGCAGACTAAGCCGTTTTTTTATTAAAAAGTAACAACTTTTTAAGGTTTAATGTCCAATTTAAAAATTTTTGGTTCAGCATCAACACAGAATCTTCACGATTTATTCCCTAAATTAGATGTAAAAGTAAAATGAAAGATTTACTAAATACTACAGGGAGAGAAAATAGCATGAGCTTGCTGTCTTGCTTTGCGTGGTTGAAAAACGGCTTTCTGGGAGTCCCGCAAAAAACAACTAGGGAACTTATTGCACGACATTAACATTCGATAGGGAAAGAACAAGATTGTTAAGTGTTACCTAGGAAGAAGTAGTGAATATGAATGGTGAGACACTCAAAAGCAAGTATGCAGCAGGACAAAGAGACTTTCGGCAAGCGAATCTATACCGAGAAAAACTCACCTTTGCTTGTCTAGATGGAGCGAAGTTCAGTCAAGCTAATCTAGGCATGATCAACCTCAGGGGTGCAAATCTGCGTGGAGTAGACCTCCAACAAGCACACTTGATGAGGGCGAACTTGAAGGATGCAGATTTAACGGGAGCCAACCTGGAGGGAGCGAATTTAGCGGGAGCAAATCTCAGCGGAGCCAATCTTACGGGAGCCAATTTGAAAAAGGTAAATCTAAACCGAGCCGTATTAGGTGGAGCGAACCTGAGTCAAACTAATTTAAGGTACGCAAATCTCTGCGAAACCATTCTGTTTGGCGCAATTTTAACAGGAGCGATTCTGCTCAAAGCAAATGTAGCTGGAGCAGTTTTGCTGAAGACAAATCTGACGAATGCGGCTGTAATTGAAACCGATTTGAGCGAAGCACGCTTAGAAGAGGTCACGATGCCTGATGGTACAATCCATCAGTAATCGGTACGTTACTGCTCAGTGCAAAACATTTTTTACATTCTGAAAAACCGTTTGTGAGGAGCGCTAATTAAATAACCGATATACTTTCACCTTGTCAGTTGGATTTAGCTAAAGCGAAATCTAACGCTAAATCCGGCAGTCTTGGTGGGTGCTGTGACCTCAAACGCTACTTGTTGGGATTACCGTTAGAAAATCAATCGGATTAGGCTGAGTTTTGTGCTTTCACCTAACCGATAGGCGATCGCATCTGACCTTGACACCATCTTGACACCATAGAGAAAGACACGATTAGTTCCTTGATTCGTAAGATATATTCTTGAAGGATGCCACTCCCTTGTAAGTAGGCTTAGCCTCCATCCTATTTACTCACCACCAGAAATTTTTATGGAAACCGTAGCGTCGATTTTGCATCAATCGGACGGAGAAATTAGTTTTCTTGTTGATGATGTCCAGGTATGTCGAGATATCATTCCTGTTAGCGAGGCTTGGAGTAAATTTGAGGAGCGATTAGGTTCTCCATTATTGGCATTCAGCCACAGTAACTCATTTGAAGTCATTCAGGAATCAGGGAATCATCCTCTAGTCACTGCTGTTCATATTGCCCACAGCGAACATCGACCGCTGTTGCTGACTCCAGATGTAATTTGGCTGACAATTGCCCAAGGGTTTGCACAACATATCAACAATCATGCCGAAGAGTTGCGATCGCGTTTTGTGGGTCATTCAGGCAAGCTGGAGTTAAAGGTTGAGACTCAAAAACTCGCTCAACCGAGTGACTGGGCTGAAGTGATTGAAAAATGGTCAGAACGCATTCGTCACAATGTTAAGCCTGATATTCACTCACTAATGGTGTGCAACTTCAGCACCACTACATCCATCATTCAAACCGCAAGTCAGGTGGTGATGATGGAGGCATTTCAGCAGTATTTTGATTATATGCTCTATGCCATTTGCGGCATTCCTTGGATTGCGGTGCGCGGAACAGAAGCAGACTGGCGCAGTATCCGAGAACGGGTTGAAGCGATCGCTGCTTACGATCTGGATTGGTGGACAGAACGGCTGTTGCCAATTTGTGATGCGTTGATTGACACCGTTGCTGGTAGACCTCCAGTGAAATTTTGGCAGCAGATTTATAAACCAAAGGAGATATACGGTGGAGAGGTGATTACAGGATGGTTAGCCGATCTATTTCCTTACGTTAATCACTCCGTCACCCATGCGCCTACACAAAAGAATCCGATTCTAGATATCCCTCGTGCAGAACTCACGGTCGAGGACGGAATCTCACCAACAGTATTACCCACGGGACTCTCTAAAGCACCAATCGCACTCGTTACCCCTAAAGGAAAAGCTGATTTAGAAGTGGTTGCAGGCTTTATTGGAGTTCGGCAACAAGATAGCTATCTCCAACCGGAAATCGGCTGGGCAGTACGGAAGCAAGATCGATTTCTCAAGATGCTAACCATCCTAGAGCAAAAACCTAGTATGCGATCGCCAATTGATTGGTCAGACAATCAAAGCCAACCGGAAATGCCAAAGGAACTGATTCAACTCCACAGCCATTTCGACGGTGGCACAATTTTTGCTCAAAGTGAATATCCTTGGCACATTCGGGCATTAGAGGACTATACTTATCACGAGTTGACAGGTACTGACAAACCATTCACTGGTTTCATCGATATTAAGGGCGATCAGTTCACTGGTTTCATGGATATTGAGGGCGATCGCTGCATTGCCTACGGTTATGTACGCCGCCTCAACAGTAGAAATCGCCTTTGGGAATGGTGGGTGATTGTAGGCAAACCCGTTTGGGAAGGAACCATTTTTGGGGAAGAAGTTTGGGCATTCACAACCGAAGACGTAAAGGTAATTGCCAAAGGAATTCCGCAACTGTTTGAACGTATCGCGAAAGCTAAGGGACAATACTACTTTGACGATCCTGACTTCCAACCAGATGATTCATTGTCGGCATCCAGATAGTTTTGGCATCCGATTCAATGGCATCACTTACTCTGATAGGTGCGATCGCGCATTCGCCTAAGCAGCCCCATTCTCCACGTACAAAGGCAATTTCACAAGTGCTACCATCACCAGTAAATGCGCTCAAGTCACATACCCTGTGTCCACATCCATACCATCTGAGACACTGAATACCCAAACCATTGCGGCAGTACCAACAGAACCCGTGTGGCGTTTGAGTGTTGAGCAGTATCACCAGATGATTCGTCTTGGCATCCTGAGCGACGACGATCCGGTAGAGCTGCTGGATGGATGGTTGGTCTACAAAATGCCGAAAAATCCGCCCCATCGTGCGACCACAAAACTCACTCGAAATGCTTTAGAAGCCGTCATTCCAGAAGGCTGGTACGTGGATACTCAAGAACCTATCACCTTAGCAGATAGTGAGCCAGAGCCAGATTTGGTGGTCGTTCGGGGAAATACCCGCGATTACCTCGATCGTCATCCCGGTGCTGCTGACATCGCCCTAATTATTGAAGTTGCCGACTCTACCCTAGAGCGCGACCGCACCTCAAAACAGCGTCTCTATGCCCGTGCTGGGATTCCGATTTACTGGATTATCAACCTCCCAGAAAAGCAGATTGAGGTCTATACCGAGCCTGTTGTGACATCCGAATCCATCTACCAGCATCGTCAAGATTATCAACTGTCTGATGAAGTGCCTGTTGCGATCGCAGGGCAAATAGTCAGCCGTTTATCTGTGCTGGAGTTGCTTCCTTAAGTGCTGATTGCTGATTGGGTTTAAGTAGAAAAATGGTAGCTGACAGAGGAAAATTCGTGCTTTAACCTAGCCGATAGGCGATAGGCGATCGCACTACCCCTGGATCTAATTACCAGGAATGTTGCTCAAAAATCTTTTTAGGCTTATCTGTATTGAAGAAAGCTGCATATGAAAATTTATCTTTGTGACCCAAATTTCTTTGTTCAATTTCTATAACTTTTTTAAGAATTTCAATAACCTGGGGATATAATTTCCAAATTTCATCAATCTTACTAAATTCAAGACTAATAGAATTTTTGTGGGCTAAGCTTGCGATTATGTATAGGATGTAGTACGAAGAATATAGAACAAAATTATCTTCAGACGAAGACAAGTCTTTTTTTAGATTAGTCTTTTCTTCTTCTATTCTTTCAAATAATTTGTACGGTAACAGCACTTTGTCAGCAGTGATTTCATCGCTGAAAATTTCATCATATCTCTCACCGAAAATGAACTTCTTCCGATTCTTCGCTTCTCTAGGCATTTCCTTGTAAAAAGCCATTATAACTTGACCAGATTTTTCCGCATCAAGTCTAAGATTTTTGTCCTTATCTGCATACTGATTTTTTTTGCGCTCGTAGTATAAACCTTTCGCAAGAAACTCTTGTTCCAACTTCTGTTGGATAAAATCTATTGAGCGAACATCTCGACTTTTAACCGGGTTTTGGCTATTAGTATATTCTGCAATACTCGTACTCAATACTGTACTTTTTGTCTCATATATACGGCATAGAATTTCAATGTCCTCAAACTTGCTTAAATCTTCTAAAAAAGCTTCATGAAGGGCATGAATTGTCTGACTTCCATTCACAATTTGAATGTTTTCTAGCTCGATTATTGGCGAACGTATAGTTGTAGGGTACTCAAATCTATCACAAGTAATAGTAATTCCGTTATTAAAGTAGAAAAATCTACGATTTTCATCTGACAAAGCTGTTCTCTTTATATTTCTATTTATCTTAGATCTCTGCTTCAAATACACTCTTACATTATCTTCAAAAGCGTCTTCAAGAAGGCTGTGCTTCTTTAAATCAGAATAATTAGTAAGATTCACATCATTCCTTACGGACTCATCATTAAGCACAATACGTATAATATCCCTTGCCTCAACATTAACTATCAAGGCTCTAACATCACCGTCAGATTTTTCAAAAATGTTTTTATTAATAGCTCTCAATTTAGCGTTAATTTTTATCCTACTCTTTCTTTGTATGAGATTTATCAAATCCTCAATTAGATAGTATTTTACTTCAAAGTTTGAATGTCTACCGATAGCCCTTTCAAATCTTTCTTTTTCTAACTTTTCAAGTCCAAGATAATAGTTTGCACACATATATACCGCAAAACTAGGATTAACCTCCTCAAGAATTTTCCATACTTCCCCTACCTTGCTATATAAGGCTTTATTAACTGTATCCTTAATGGATTCTTCCTGTAAAAATAGATCGTTGATGAAGCCAGTTATCTTGTCTATCTCAACTGATGGCAGGTTGTTGTTTGTTTTTTGGAACTGACTTGTGTATTTAAAGTTGAAAAGATATATTTTAGGCTTTTCACTCACATCTTCATAATCTATATGAACAGCATCAATCCCTCTATCATGACCACTGCCTTTACCAATTTCTCTTAAAAGATTATTATCTGTTATTGCATCTTCAATTTCGTCGTCCTGTAATCCTAGAAGCAAACTTAAAACAAAGTATGAGAAACCTGATGAATCAGACTCTAATTTAAAATCTTTTTTGTATTGCCGAACATTAGTCTGTATTAAGGAAAAGTCTTGGAAAGAAGGCATATTTTTGTTTATCGAGTCTAATAATTGTACAAACCTTAACTTCTATTTTATAGTGCATGAGGTTAAATAAGCTGTAGTAGTCATCCATAAAAGTAAACGTTTCTATAGGAGTTTACTGCTGCTTCAATTAACCCCCCTAGCCAGTTGTAGCGGCTAGCAGCGCGATCTCTGCCCACCACAACCACTGATTAGTCACGCTGCGATCGCTGCCAAAACTTCACGTAAAAACCATTGCAACCCTGAGCAGTCGGTAGCATCACCATATCCAGGTTGTCCAGATCGGTAGAGCAAGCAGGGTGGTAGACGAGGGATGGCAGGAGCGATTAAGCAACTCCATACCCTGTGTACGGACGCTTATACGGCGGATGTAACCCCAGGACAATATCCTCCTTCGGCACCCCCATGTTTACTAATTCGCGCGCAATGTCCACTTCAGTCATATTGCGCTGAATCCAAATTTTGTCATCCTTAATATCCAAATGGATGAAACAGTTGTAAACCCGCTTCAGTCCTTCCCAGCCAACATCCAGCAACTGATAGTGGTCATGTTCCGCATCAAAAGCAAGCTGGCACTCAATGTCTGGATTACGCTCTTCTAGCGTCGCCTGTTCAGTTAACAGTTTACGGACGCATTCGCGGTAGTGTTCTAATCTTTCCATTCGATAACTACCTCCTTGCTTGGATCGTAAACGACGAGCTTTAGTTGATAAATCTTGACCGCTTCTTGAACAAACCGCTCTTGAAAGAAGGAGTCAAATGTATCAAACGGTATCGCTAAATACAGCGTCCTGTCTGGGTCACGCATTTGTAGGGCAAGCCGATAGTTCAAAAATTGACCCAAGGCTACATGAAAGTCAGCGATCGCAGAGTTGCTCAAAAAGCTTTTGACTTCAACTGCGATTTTTCGCCCCGCCTTCTCAGCCGCAAAGACCTTTTCTGCTGCTAAGTCAATCTCAAACTTCACGCCCTCAATTTTAATTGTCAGAGGATCTGCCGTAATCGTCCACTGCTCCTTTAGGAGTGCCTGTTTCACCGCATTATGGAATAAGTCTTTGGCAGCCATTTCTCCTCACCCAGCGTCTCGCCCCATCTTACAGCGATGACTCAATCTGCGTAGCGCATTGCATAACGCTAATTAGTCACGCTGCACCATCGCCAAAACTTCATTTTGAAACCATTGCAAAGATTAGCAGCAGATAGTCTGACTCTATCCAAGCTTTGTCCAGATAGGTAGAGCAAGCAGGACGGATAGCAGGAGCGATCGCACCTCGGCTATTCACTCTTTCTTTCTATTGAGAGCTTTCTCTGTCCCTAGGTGGATTAGGCAATTCGTAACTCTTCACTACGATCCCAGTAAATTGAACTGTGTAAAGCATCAGAAATTAAATCAAGGTAGGAAAATAGAATGCGAATCTTCTTTTGGGTAACTTTGTCTTTTGTCAGTGTTGGGGCGATCGCCCTTCTTCTCCAACCCATTATTGACGTTCATTAATTTAGGTTTCTTTCCAACAAAAACACGAATCGATAGTTTACTTTAGCTCTTCCATCGAAAGGGCTATTTTTATATATTATTCTGTCCCAAATTCTTCCCTTAATTAGCTTCCTTTTGTTAACTACTATTGCTTGCGCTGGTGCTAAGCTGCACTTTTGGAGACGAGGGATGGCAGGAGCGATCGCGAAGCGGGTCCCTAGGATGTTCGCGCACAGGTGTAAGTACCTTGGGAAAAATTTGTTTTGGCTAAAATTTAGATAGGCGCTCTTTAAGAAAAAGTAGCGATCGCCCGAATAGCCAATGTTATTTCAGGTAAGGCTTGAAAGTTGCTCTTAACAGCTCAAACTCATCAAAAACCAAGATGATAGCTACCTTTCGGCATGAGCAGCTATAAAACTATTGGATTATCCACAAAAGCATTTTTAACCGAGTTGTTTATGCCCGCAGTACATTTACCACCTGGCCCTAAAGGTCATTTTCTTGTAGGTCATCTTCCAGAAATAAACCGCGATCCACTTAAGTTCTTGAGCAAATGTGCTAGAGAGTATGGCGATCTTGTTTGCTGGCAGTTTGGGCCATTTCCAGCTTTTTTAGCGAACCATCCCGACTTGATCGAGCAAGTATTGGTCACTCAATACCCCAACTTTGTTAAAAGTAGCGTGTACCGACGCGGATTGCGCGTTGTAGGAAACGGCTTACTGACCAGTGAAGGCGACTTTTGGCAGCGTCAACGCCGTCTGGTTCAACCAGCTTTTCATCAGGAACGAGTTGTCGCCTATGGAAAGGTAATGGTTGACTATACTGAGCAATTAATTGACCAATGGCGCGATGGCGAAATCCGCGATATTCATCAAGATATGATGTTGCTGACTGAAGAAATTGTGTCAAAAACACTGTTTGATGTTGATATTAAAGATGAAGCGGAAGGGGTGCAGGCGGCGCTAAATGCAGTGATGGATTTTAATTCCAATCTTGCCAATCAATATTTCCTTCCTGCTTGGGTGCCTACTCCTAGTAACTTACGCTACCAACGAGCAATTAAACAATTAGATGCGATTGTCTATCGCATTATTAACGAGCGACGAGCTAGCGGTAAGGACACAGGCGATTTACTTTCCCTATTGCTTCAAGTTCGTGATGAATCTGATGGAACTGGGATGAGCGATCGCCAAGTGCGAGATGAGGCAATGACTCTCTTTTTGGCGGGTCATGAAACGACTGCTAACGCCATGACATGGACATGGTTTCTACTTGCACAACACCCAGAAGTAGAAGCGAAATTGCAAGAAGAATTAAAGACAGTGTTGGGCGATCGCGCACCCACGGTTGCCGATTTACGTCAGTTGCCTTACACAGAACGAGTGGTGTTGGAATCAATGCGACTGTATCCGCCAGTGTGGGGAATGAGCCGACGGGCCGTAGAAGACTGCGTTCTGGGCGGGTATGAGGTCAAAGCGGGTACAACTGTGTTTATCAATCAGTGGGCGATGCACCGAGATCCTCGCTTCTTTGAAAACCCAGAAGTTTTCAACCCGGCTCGTTGGGCAGATAATTTCATCAAGAAGTTGCCCACCTTTGCCTATTTTCCCTTTGGTGGCGGGTCGCGAATCTGCATTGGCAAGGCATTTGCGATGATGGAGGCAAGTTTACTGCTAGCAGCGATCGCGCAAAAGTTTCGCCTGACGCTACAACCAGAGTATCCGGTGGTGCTGCAACCCTCGTTAACACTCCGCCCAAAACATGGGATGAAGATGTTGGTGACTCAGCGATAAGCAATCGCCTATTTCGATTTCAAAAACCTCACCCAAGAGCAAAGTTCCTTTGCAAGGAAGATAAACGTTTTAGACGCGATATATCGCGTCTCTACAGGGGAGGGGCAGGGGTAAGGTTAAACCGTACTGCATTCAAACGAGAATTGCAATAAATCAGCTCTAAACGCTGATAACTTCTTTAAGAAAATGCCAGCGTTTAGAACTTCTATTGAGTAGAACTAGAAGCCAGCAACTCCGCGATAAACACTTATAACCACAGTGATAATGGTGATCAGTCCTATTGAAGTGCTGAGGATAAATAGAACAGAGGGTTTCTTAGCAAGAGGTGTTTCGCTATCGTGCTGCACAGCGTCAGTCTGGTTGGGATTTTTTGGTTGTTCAGATGTCATAATGCTCCTAATTTAGATTTCAATGAGTTTAATTGATTAGAACAATTACCAAAGATTGCTGAGGATATCGCCCCAGAAATCAACGATGCCTTGCCCACTTAATGCCTCTATAGTGAGGATGGATACAAAACCGAGCATGGCAAAGCGACCATTCCAAATTTCAGAATTTGGGGTGAAGCCTTGTTCTATGTTAATAGCAGCTTCCGTGTATTGTTGTTCTGTTTTATCTTGCGAAGTTTGCATTATTTAAATTCAAAACGCGACTTTGTAAAAAGAAGAAAGTCAGATTTAAAGGCGGGTAACGGTAAGAGAAATTAGCAAGAGATCGCCTTGCTTATAGGATTCCCCAAAAGTGCAGGACTCCCTGATTGCTAACTAAATCAATAAGGACAGCAATCACAATACCCACCATTGCCAAACGACCATTCCAAATTTCAGCGCTAGGGGTAAAACCCCATTTCCATTCGCTGCTGTAATGTTTGTAGCTCAAACTTTCTTCTCTATCTACAATCTGCATAAGCTCGCTCTAAACTGTTTTCTTTTAACTATATTATTTGAAACAAATCTTATAATGTTCTTTCCAAAGTAGTAAAACTTATCCCATTTCAGCAACTTATTCGTAATCATTAATCCCCCCCGATCCCCAACTTCTTTGTCTACCGCACATCATCCTATTCAGAGTAGAAGGGGGTAGGGGGGATAGAATATTTAGCCTGAAAATGTTGAATGAGTATTGACTAAATCTCTGAAGTATTTTTTTCACGAAGCGTCTGCAAAAAAAAGCAATCCCCCCAACTTTTAGTTTTTAAGACTACAGCACCTCAGGTTGTTAAAGGTAGAAGGGGGTAGGGGGGATAGAATATTTAGCCTAAAAATAGTGAATGAGTATTGTCTAAATATCAGAGAAATTTGTTTGCGATTAATTTCTCTGTATAAAGAATGATGTATTTTGGGAAACTATCGATAAGGGTTCAGCAGATAGGTAATAGCGAGAGGGAGGAGGAAATTTGAAGCGATCGCTTCCACAACCCAAGCTGAAATTGAGAAAAACGCGATCGCCAAACTTGAACTTGAGTAGCTCAAGATGCGATCGCACTGATGAATTACTACCGTGCGTTAGCGAAGCATACCGTCACGCTTATCGCATTTCTACAGAGTATCGGGGTCAACTCCCATCTGCCGCAGTCGCTCTGCCAAACGCTCTGCCCGTTGACGCTCCTGCCTAATTATTTCCTCTGGTGGAATAAGTCGATTGCCATTCTCGTCGTACCAGTACAGCCACTCCCGCGTCCAAGCCCGATAACTACCCTGCGCCCTACCAATTCCTAAGCCAATCTCAGGTATCCACACTGGCTCGCCCGATTGCAGCACATACTGCCCATCCACCAAGCGATAAACCTCAAAGGGATTGTGCTTGTCACGCCTATGGTACTCCGGGTTGTAGATCGCATAGTACGACACGCCAATACTGGCATACTCATTTTTCTTGGTGTCGTACTCTTGACCGTAAGTTTTAGAGACATACTCAAGTGCCAGAAGAGGAACCTTGTCTTCTTGCCAGATAACATAACTCAACCGTCCCCCAGCACGGGTTAATCGTTCAACTTCCAAGCTTAAGAATCCATCAGGGACAATTGCAGATTTTCCAGGGTCATAATAAACCCCCATGTTGATGCCCCAAAACCAGTAGGTACGGTTCTGCCAGAGCCAAGCTAAGATATCTCCTAATAAGCTGGGGACGAGAATTTGCAGTTCGCTATCCACAGGTTTATGGTCAGTTTCAGGTAGCTCTTCAGCGGTGGGAAGATGCTGAAACGGGTTGTACTGTACCATAACGATTCACAGTAGTAACTTTCTGCTTGTATCTTAGCTAGGCAGGGCAGTCGAACCCAGGTTTTTGATAGACATCACGGCTTGAAAAGTGTACTGCGCTACTGCGGCACTTGCACAAGTCGAGCCATCACAATATATAGGACTCCTGGTATCAAACAGGGTTCTCACTGCTGGTAATAAATTCCCTGATTCGTTCTTCCCATACTTCTTCCAGTGCCGTCTCTAAATTACCTGTTGGCTCTGATCAACGACTAATGACGTGCCTGAATGATAAACTTTTGACTCTTGGGGCAAAGGCTCCAGAATCAGCTTACCGTCTTGAACGGCTAAAGTGAACTGCGTGGTGCTGGTCAATCCGAGTTGTTCTCGTATCTCGTTGGGAATGAGAAGACGACCAAATTGGTCAAGAGTGAGTATATCCATATTCAGTAAGGTGATTTGGGCGCATAGTATTATATTGGGGGAAATATATTGGGAAAAAATCCAAAAACATTGTAGGACTATGCTTGGATCAAATGACATCAGCAATAGAGAAAATTTATGGAATTTGGATGGAGAAGCAAAACAGCCTGAATCAGCAGTAATGCAAAATGGTATAAAAAATTATAATTTCATGAGAAAAGTAAAAAACAGGCTATCTACTTATTTAGGGGAGGTTAGAGAAATTGGCTTAATTAATGAAGGTTTAGATATCTTAGTATCTCCCTGTAATAAAATACTCATACCTAGAGTTAATTTAACAATTAAATCAGTAAATGATTTAAGTTTAGAAATTAATTTAAATAAATATGATTTCTTTAAAAATATTAAAGAATTAGGGTTTATTCCTATAAATACGTTTGCAATAGGAGGAGGTTATGCTGGACTTTATTTGGATCTTATAATAACTGGAAATCTAAATTTTAATAACCTGCTTAAACAAGCTATCGATCAGGGCTACAGTTTAGCAAAGGTTTTACAACTTGATTCAGATACAAATATAATAACTCTATATCTTCTTGGTGAAAATAAAGAGTTATCTAATCTTAATCATAGGGTTTTAAAACAAACAGAGCATTTACAGCAACCTGACAGATATAAAGGAGTTCCAGAATTAAAACATGAACTAGAACGCGAGGGCTACATAATTTTTACTCCTAGGAATTTTGTCAGCCTAAAAGATGAAGACAAAAATCAGTTAATCTTGGCATTTAGAAAATCTTCTATAAAAGTATTTGCAGATCGTTTCAAGAAAACAACTAATTTTAAAAGCTTAGTTCAAGATGATGTGAACAAAAATCTTGAGACGGAAAATTTCGATTACAACTTTAGGATTGTTGCTAACGGAAACAAAATTGTTGCTGCTGTATTTAGTAACAGAGATAGCTATTCTAATTCATTTTGTCCTGAATTTATGCTAGCAAACAAAAGTGTTAAAAAACCTAAGGGCATAGCAACTTATCTGCTACATGATTTAGTAAAGGATATTCGTAAAAAAAATCCGGAAGCAATAATTCATGCTGGGTTTGAATTGCATCCTGATTATAATTTAAAAACAGAAGTCATAAATCCAGGATGCGGAGTTTTCACTGCAATAAATGCTGGATTTTTGCCTTTGAATCAAGAACTTACAAGGGAGTTGAAAATACCTAATGGGGTTATGCCTTTCTTCTATAACAGAATGGTTCACAGGGATATAATCCCCACACATGCTGTTTGGATGGAGTATCCGAAACAGTAAAGGGTTGCTCCCCATTTACTTCTAGTTATTTTTTGACATCTACTCGCTGTTGATGGCGATCGCGATCGCGCGTTTCTCACTACGAGCTGACGTGGCTGGAGCCTTTGATTTGCTTGCCTGCTTGCCGCAACTGGCGTGTCAGTTGCAGGTTCAAAAATACCAGTATTCGTCCCAGACCTGGAATTAGCAGAAAAATTTTCTCCGAGCCTAGTAAGAGGGCCAAAGGAGAGACAATAGACAGCAACAGCACCGCTAAGGGATCGAAATGGTGAATTCTCAGTACCGCAAAAATAGTTGGTGGCAATACAATTAGTGTCCCTAGCGTTCCCGCTGCTCAGAGCGTCCGTTGCTGAGTTCGCATGAATAATCGCAGTTGGGCTATGCTTGCGTAAATTAGGATTAAGCTAGCCACTAAAGTAAGACCAAACAACGCCCCAGTTCTGCTCTCATTTACTTTTGCAGCAGCATTTATACCAGTAGCTGATTGTGCAGGGGAGAGTAAAATAAATAAAGCCAAGGGGATGATCGCAATCACTACATTCAGCGCGATCACTACTACCGCTGGACTTTTTTCACCCCAAATTAAATCCTTTACCAACGAGCTATCAGCGAATCTCTTGCTATTAGAACCCCTCTTGGGTCGAGCGCTTACCCAATCCTGTAGAGTTTGGCGATGAGGCGTCACAGCAGCAATTAAACAGAGGTATAGCAACAGATTCAACAACGATAGTGCCAAGAGGTTTTCTAACAGCGGCGCAGCGTAAACGCTACGATTTTCTATGGAGTTGTAATTGGCACATCCTAGAGTCAAAACTGTAAAGCAAGCAGTTAACAAATAACTCTGCTGCTTACTTAACATAGTGGCCTTGGGATTACGAAAACAACGCTGCCAAGCTTGCCAAATAAACCAAGTCAAAATGCTGTAGTTTAACAGCACAAAGCCTACGGCAGTTAAAACACTGTCACCCAATGGTAAGCTAAACCACTTAAACCCTTCCAACCCTGTGGCAAAAGCTTCATTAAAAGAACTAGCAGACAAATGTGGGATTAGGCAAAAGGGGTTAAGCAGCTTCAGCCAAGTCGTTGAATTATAGTAACTGGTCGTACTTATTCCCTTAGTTAGCATTAGTAAAGCCAGAACCGTACCACTGCCTAACCAACCTTGAAAACCGCCCAGCCAAGAACTGACAATGCCATATAACAACGCAGCACTGTAAAAGAAAATACAGCTACCAACGAGAACCCCATAGAAACTCAAAATTTGTCCAAAAGAAATTTTGGCGGCGAGTCCAGCCCACAAATGGAAAGGAACTGCAACGACGGCTACCAGATAAATCAAAATCGGAACCCCCAGCAGTTTTCCCGTCAAAATACTCGCAGTAGAGTGAGGGCTGAGCCGAGTGAAATTGAGGGTGCCGCGACGTTTTTCAGTAGCCAAATCACTAATTAGCAAATAGGTTCCTGCTAGTAACAGGATTAAGATGCCAATAATGCTCAGGGATATAAATCGGTCTAGTGACCATAATTGCGAGTTGATGATCAAATTGTCCAATCCATCCGGCAGACATAGTGGTTCCTTACTATTAGGAAGGGGCTTGCCCGTGCAATATTTATTGTAGATATCCGCGATTCGGTTAATAGGATTCGGGAGCTGGGTTTGAAAATACATGAATATTCCAATTTGACCCAGCACAGAGATAACACTTGCCAACAGAATGTTGCGAGGTTTAAGACGTCCTTTGAGTTCCCGCAACAGTTGGGGATTCCAGTTACCCAGTGGTTCTACAAAATTGTGCATTATGGGAAAAATCTCCTCTTGAAAGGATGTTTATAAATACCCACTGCGATTGGAAGGATAAGGGTATCCTGTAAGTTATGGATATACAGACGAAAGACGAAATCTGCCTTCGCAGGTTTCCAAACTTGGGTTTTTGGTGAGTCGGCGTTAGCGTAGCGTGCCGTAGGCTAGAGAGGCTTAGCTTGGGTAATATTTTCCCCGGTCAGAGTATTTAAATCGAATATCACTGACTTAAAGGAGAATTAGTCATTCTTTGAAAAACTACAGAGTAGAGGCAATTCATTCGCCCCTACAAACAACCTATGTTCCACTCAATTGAGAACCGCAATATTCGCTGCAATCTTAAAATATCCACATCGGCATTTACAATTTGCAAAGCCTTTTTGCAGATACGCACTAAATATCAAGAATCACCATTGCTGTCCAACCGTCATCGGTTTTTTCCAATTGGAACTGGTGTAAAGTAACCGCTTTGACATCTACTCGCTGTTGATGGCGATCGCTATCTAGCTTTTCTCCCTTCGTAACTGCACTTAGCTGATGCACTCCATCTTTCTCGGATATCTCAACCTGTTGCGCCCTCAGCAGTAGTAACTCACTGTCTTTGTAGTAGATAAATTCTTGCAGGAAATTAAACAGCAGCATATCTAATTCATCGTTTTCTAAGCTGAAGGTGCGCGTCTCGGTTAGCGCGATCGCATCCAGATTATCAATCATCACGTTAATGGTTGCATCACCTGCCGTGATGAAAAGCTCCTCTAAATCTTTTCCCCAAGCGTGAAAAGCAATATCAGCAGTGGCAACATCTTCAAGAAACTCGTAAGGCATAGGACTATTGCTCACACGTCTTTAACTGACTAATAATTTCTTCCTTGCGATCGCTTACCTGTTTGCCAATAAAAACTAGCTCCGTGCCCTCTTGTTCAAATGGCTCCAGATCCCAACGTCCAGCCACGAAATTAAATAGATAGTTTCCTTCAGGAAATCGTACAAAACCTTTCGCCCGGTAAACATCTGTCCCAAGTGAGTCGGCAAATTCTCCAAAACATTGCCGATCGAAAGTGGCAGGACTTGTCGTGCTAAATGATTCAAATTCAAGTTGGTGAACGTGATGAGGTTGCGGTTGAACTCGCTCTCGACCAATCCCAAATAGCAAATCTGGGTCTACTTGGCATCGCTTAGTGTGCAAAATTGAGGCGACTTCGTTGAAGGAGCGCAATTTATCTTCTATCGCCTTTAACTCGCTTTCAGAAACCAAATCAACTTTGTTCAAAAGGAGGGTGTCTGCTGCTTCAATTTGTATCCTAGTGGTATGTCCCACAGACGGATATTTCACCATTGCATCGGCATCGATAACCGTGACAACTCCATCCAGTCGCACTTTAGTTAAGCTTTCTTGAATGTCGAACACCAGCGCATCTGGTTCTGCAACTCCAGTTGTCTCCACCACAATATTATCCGGGTCAACGCTATCAATGATTTCATTGACAGCGGCTTCAAACTCGCCTAACAGCGAACAGCAGACGCAACCACCACCGAGATCCGCCATTTGGACATTTTTGCCTTGAATGATTTTGGTATCGATACCAATTTCGCCAAATTCATTCATCAAAATGGCAATCTTTTTAGGAAAAGAGTCGAGAATGTGACGAAGCAGAGTTGTTTTTCCGCTTCCGAGTGGTCCCGTAATGACTGTAAGTGGCGTGCGTACCTGCATAAACTATCCCTTTGATGGAACTGCACTGCGATGATTGAAGAAATTCCAGCGAGAATACATTTACTTCCAGCGAAAGGCTCGCCCTACGTCGCTGTAATCAGACGAAAGCCGTCAAAAGTTTTCCACATCATTCGTTGGAATACAGAAGACGATTGCCTAGAATATGGGTCTTGGTTTAACGGTAAGTTATATCCAAAAAGATGCGATATATCTTTCGATGGAAAATGGATGGTTTATTTGGCGATGGGGGGGCGTAATGGCAACACCTGGAGCGGGGTTTGTCTGTTGCCTCGGTTAAAAACCCACTTGGAGGCAGACAATATGGGAACGTGGTTTGGAGGAGGCTATTGGAAAGATGAGAAAGAACTGTTATTGAATGGTTTGGGACAGCCAAAAGGCAGCATCCCTTTTAAATTAGGACAGTTGAATTCCCAGTTTGGAGGAGAAGATTTAGGCGTACTATATCCCCGGTTAGAGCGGGATGGATGGACTAGAGCTGGAGACAATTACGGCAATAATGTGAAAGTTGAGAATTCCAAAACGTATACGGTCAAGTGCGAAAATGACGACGGCTGGTATTGGCAGCCGAGTCGAGAGCATCCGACATTAAGAATGTATTACACAGGTTTTTTGCAACGTGGCTATACTTTCAAGTTTAGGTTAGATGAATATCCCGATCTTCTTGATTCTATTGACTGGGCTACTTGGGATTTTCTGGGTAATTTAGTGTTTGCCAAACAAGGAACCCTCTACAAATACAAGCTTAGTGACTTCAAAAAAGGTAAGCCTAGTTTCTGTAAAGATTTGGAATTTTTAGAGCAACCTAAAAAGCCAGAATTTTAGTAGGAGATGGCGATCGCGCAAATGTTAAATTTGCTTCATCCTTTAATATTTCCAATCGGTGTTAACCGCACCACCTTTTTACTAATCCCCGCTAACTCAGCCGCTTCAATCACATCATCAATGTCTTTGTAAGCTGCACCCGCTTCTTCTGCTAGTCCAGACATTGAGGTACTGCGGACATATATGCCCTTCTTCTGCATATCTTTGAGCAGTGTTTCTCCCTTCCAAGCTTTTCGAGCCTTGGTACGGCTCATTGTGCGTCCGCTTCCGTGTGCAGTGCTGAAGAAAGTTTGATCGCCAGTGGGTACGCCGACTAATAAATAAGATCCGGTTTCCATACTGCCGCCAATGATAACCGGCTGACCAATATTCTTGTAGCGTTCCGGAACATCTGCCATTCCCGGTGCGAAAGCGCGAGTTGCACCTTTGCGATGGACGAGGAGAGATCGCTTTTTCCCATCCACAATATGACTCTCTAGCTTGGCGGTATTGTGTGCCACATCATAAACCATGTGCATCCCCAAGTCTTCCGCAGAACGCTCAAAGATTTCCGAAAATACTTCGCGGATGCGATGCAGAATCACTTGACGATTTGCATAAGACATATTGATGCCGCATTTCATCGCAGAAAAATAGGCTTGTCCTTCCGGAGAATCAAAGGGCGCACAAGCTAATTCTCGGTCTAGTATTTTAATTCCATACTTGCTATCCATTACCTTCAAAAATCTTTGCAGATAGTCTGTTGCTACCTGATGACCAAATCCGCGACTTCCACAGTGGAACATCACCACCACCTGATCCGGCATGGTAATTCCCATCGTCTTGGCTAACTCTGGATCGAAAATATCTTGCTTTCGAGCAACTTGAATTTCTAAATAATGATTGCCAGATCCTAGAGTTCCAATTTGATTAAAACCCCGGTCAATTGCCTTATCACTAATCTTTGCAGAATCAGCACCTTTAATGCAGCCGTTTTCTTCAACGAGTTCTAAATCTTCTTCCCAACCATAGCCATTATTGACGCACCACTGAGCGCCTTGTTCGACCACTTTGCGAAATTCATTCCGCGATAATTTTACAAAGCCACTGCTTCCCACTCCCGCAGGAACCCTTTCGTAGAGCCTATCTACCAGCTTTTTGATATAGGGTTTGACTTCATGGTAGGTGAGGTTTGTAACCATCAAGCGCATTCCGCAATTGATATCAAAACCGATACCGCCGGGGGAAATCACGCCCCCCTTTTCCACATCCATCGCCGCTACGCCACCAATGGGAAAACCATAGCCAAAGTGTCCGTCAGGCATACACAAAGCATATTTGGTTATCCCTGGCAGCGTCGCGACATTCGTTACTTGGTCGTAAACCGCTTCGTCTAATTCGGAAATTATCTTTTCTGTTCCATAAATCCGGGCGGGAACGCGCATCCCTTCCTTGTAGGAAACCGGAATTTCCCATACCGTGTCAGAAATTTGTTCTAAAAATTCCTTAATAGGCATCTCGGTTTTACTCCCAAAAGGTGATGTGGAAAATAGAGGCAACCATCTCAAACCGTATCGTTTCCAGGCTCTACCTGAGCAAGAGCTTTTGGAAGTTCTGGTCGCCCATTATTGAGAATGGGGAAAGAGATTAGTGGTAGAAGCGATCGCATCTTCCCCACCAATAGAAACAGTAAAAGTCCTTGCACCACTAGCAGGTTCGTGATTAAAAAGAACGTCGCTTCCTCAATCGGCAACCCAAACGGCTTAAATCCAGTGCTATAGGTCTCAGAAATGCTCCAAATGCCCTGTCCGATGGCATTGCGGTCGGCTATCCACAGGTAAACTGTAGGGATCAGAGTGCCAATCAGCCAAGCATCTTTTCTCGCCCAGAGTTGCTTTGCTCCAACTCCCCACTGTAGCGCCAGTACGGGGCCTGCCCAAGCTAAAATTAGCCCCATGTAGACAGTCTTATCCGACTGCAACATAAAAGCTCCCGCAATGCTGAGAACGAGCCAGAAAACGATGCCAGATGCTCGCACCCAAGGAGAAACCTCCTGCTGTGCTGGCTCAGTCGTGCGAGGAAACAACCAGTACAGCCACAGACCTGTTAGAAGTGGCTGAAGGATGAAGAATAAATATTCCTCAACGGGCACGTAGCCAATCGTACCCACCACCCGATCCGTGCCGTAGTGCCACACGCCGCGCCAAACCAGGTAATTGTCCCACGGTGTCGTATAAATCAGGGCAATCAGCGCAATCAGCGGTAGCCCTAACCACGCTCTGATTCCTCCGATACCAGCCAGAGGTTGGCGCTGAAGCCATGCTAGGAAGAGGAGTGGTGGCAGGATAAAGACAAGGTGAAATGCGAAGTAGCTCATCTTGCTAGCAATACTTTAAACATTAATGATGCCGAAGTAAAAGCCAAAAAACAGCAACACAATCCCCAGAGCCGCTAGCGTCACGCTGATGCGAAATGCCTTCGGAGGCAAGTCTTCAGAGGTAATTACACTATCTCGTTGTACCTGAGTAATTGGCTTGGAGTTCTTGTCTGCCGGTTTTTGGGATGGATTGGTTTCTGTTGGTTCCATAGACTTTTTTTCCGTTTTGCATGACTTGCCTGCTGTCCATGTTGAAGAAACCGCTCTCAGCTTACCTCGTTCTTAAGAACTACCTTCGTGCGGGGTAGCGTTCTGCCAGAGGAGTTAGCCCTCATAAAGTTGGCTTGTAATTAGGAATACACGCAACCCTAGCCATTTTTCTAGGGTGGGTTCTCCCCATTTCTCCGATGCCGCCCGTCTTTTGAAAACGGCACGATATCAGCAGGAAGTGGCAATTCGGTTTAAATCGGGCAGACCTCACCCCCGAACCCGCTTCTCTACCCCCGCGAGGAGGGTTAGGGAGAGATGGAGAGGGGTTGAGGGAGTTTACCGAACCGGATTGGCAGTTATCCCGTAAAAGCGATCGCATGGGAGAAATGGAATGTCTTTATCTTCATCGGAGATATCCAGCACCTTGCTGGCTCTGTCCAACAATTTAGCCGATACTGTTGAGCGAGTCGGTGCCTCAGTTGTTGCAGTCAATGGGCGAACCTCCCACGGGAGAAGAGGATGGCTAAGGCGGAATTCCTCCTCAAGCGGTATCCACTGGCGACCCGGTATCATCGTCACCTCTGACGAAACCATCAAGCGCGAAGAGGAAATCACCGTCACCTTACCCGATGGTCGGACAGTCCCCGTTACCATCCTGGGGCGTGACGCTAGCACCGATGTCGCTGTCCTGAAGCTAGAAAACATCGAATTCCCGGTGGCGGAAATTGGCGATGCGGCAACCCTAAAGGTCGGTCATCTAGCACTTGCACTCGGACGCGGGACTGAGAACGGCGTGAGTGCCTCTATGGGTGTGGTGAGCGCGATTGGGGATGCTTGGCGTAGTATGAGCGGTGGTTCGATCGATCGATTTGTGCGTCTCGATTTAACCCTCTACTCCGGATTCTCCGGCGGGCCGATGGTCGATGCAGCCGGTAAAGTTGCAGGCATGAACACCTCCGGCCCTCGCAATATGGCTTTAACCATTCCCGCGTCTACGGTGAACCGGGTAGTTAATCAGTTGCTCTCTAAAGGGCGGATTGCACGAGGCTACCTGGGTTTGGGAATGCAGCCGGTTCGCTTGCCGGATACGCTGAAGAGGGCGCTTTCTCTGGCTTCTAATGGTGGGGTAATTGTTGTCAACGTTGAGCCGAATGGCCCTGCGGATAAAGCTGGGGTGCTGATTGGCGATGTGTTAGTCGCAATCGATGGCAATCCGGTCAGCGACACGGAGAACGTGCAGGCGATGTTGGGGACGGAAAGCGTTGGAAAAACTCTGAAAGTGCATCTGATTCGGGGGGGTGCGCCTCTTGAAGTCGCACTCACCGTTGGCGAACGACCGGCGAGGGAGGATTAAGATGGCGATCGCAACCTCAACAGTCGAAAATACAGGTGCAAGTGCAGAGATTGCCCTAGAGTTGTCGCAAATCGCCGAACAACTACGCCGTTGTACCGTACAAGTCCGCAGCAGTGGCGGGGGTGGCGGATCGGGTACAATCTGGAATTCTCAAGGTTTGATTATCACTAACGCTCATGTCGCCCCTTTCGACCGGGCGATTGTCGAACTTTGGGATGGACGAGTCATTGAGGCTATCCGCACAGATATCGACTCCAGACAGGATTTAGCCGCACTCCAGGTTGAGGCAACTGACCTTCCAGCCGTCACGGTGGGCGACTCTGAGGCTCTCCGAGTCGGCGAACTGGTGCTGGCAGTGGGAAATCCTCTGGGTCTAGTCGGCGCACTCACTAAGGGAATTATCCACGCGACTGATGGCACCGATGACTTCACCATTCAAAGATGGGTGAAGGCTGATATTCGGCTAGCACCCGGAAATTCGGGGGGTTTGCTTGCCGATGCACGGGGGCGAGCGATCGCAATTAACACGATGATTGCCAATGGTTTAGCGTTGGCAATCCCCAGTAAGAGAGTAGAACGATTTCTCAAACGCGATCGCCCACTCTCTCTGGGTGTCACTCTCCGTCCCGTGCTGTTTCGTTTAGAAAATCAGCGCGTTTTAGGCTTATTGGTGTTGGAAGTTGCTCCGGGGAGTTTAGCTGCCTCGGTGAGTCTTCAAATGGGCGACGTGCTAATAGCCGTGGGCGGTGAATCTTTTCATACTCCTGAGGATCTGCTCAGCATTCTCAAGTATGCCGAACCGGGGAAGCCCCTGATGTTGGAATTTCTGCGTTCTGGGAGACGCTGCTACGCGATCGCATCTGCTCCTCAAGACACTGCCGAACCAACCTTTCCAGAGGTGAAGTCAGCGTGATTTCGGTCGTGGTGACAGCCGAAAATCCCATCGTGCGTGCGGGGTTGGAGAGCATCATCCGCACCTCTGAGTTGCTGGAAATCGTCGGTAGTTCCTCTAGCACAGACACTCTGGTGCAGCTGCTTGAGGAACGACAACCCGATGTGGTGTTGCTGGATTATTCCTTCTCAGATGACGATCCGGCTGAAGAGAAATTACTCGCGCTTGGTGCAGAATCTCCGGCACTTGTCATCTTAGCGAACAACCCCCACAGCACTTGGCTAGAGTCGGTTTTGCAAGTCGGCGTGCGGGCAATCTTACCGCGAACGGCAACGGCTGAGGAAATTGTCGCAACTGTGGTGACAGCAGCGCTGGGGCTGATGGTGCTGCATCCAGACTTTATGGATTCTCTGCTGCCTCTCAGAGAGTCCTCCGCACGCCGACTCCCTGCTTCCCCGATTCAGGCGCTGACACCACGGGAGATCGAAGTTTTAGGGATGCTGGCGCTGGGAATGGGGAACAAGAACATTGCCAAGCAGTTGAGCATCTCCGAACATACCGTCAAGTTCCACGTATCATCGATCTTTCAAAAGCTCAACGCTTCCAGCCGAACTGAGGCGGTGACTCTGGGTGCGAGGTTGGGTTTGATTATGTTGTAAGCAAATGAGGTCGTGGCTATCAACTTAAAACGCCATGCTTGGCAAATCGAATTTCCTAGCCCCTTCCCTAGCAGGGAAAGGGGCTAGGGAGAGGTTAGATCGGGATGCCAACCGTATCCTACAAGTGGGGCGGGTCATATGAAGACGGAACTCGTCTAGCTCGGTTTACTTCCCTCCTGGTGGTCCGTCATGTCTATTCGGATCTTTCTTCTGCTTCTTAGTGCCGTCAGATTCCTTTTTAGGCTTTTTGGCTTCTTTGCCACCCTTTTCCTTTTCCTTGCCCATAACAATTCCTTAATAGAGGTTCCCTTAATTGTGGAACAATTTACAGATTTCGGAACACGGAAAACTGTAATTTTATATTTCGATTTAGGGGAGCAATGGTGGTTTGGAGACCGATAGTTAGCGCTGGGACAACAAGGGCGGAAAAAGTCAGTTCGCCAGATTAAAGTTGCGATCTTCTCTCTTCAGCTACATTATTCGCTGGAAAGTCCTCTTCTCGGATCGGTAGCACGCCAGGATATTGGCTCATTTCACATGGGTTCGATTAAACCTGCACCGCCTTGTGTCAGGAGTTCTTTAAAGGTATCGAAGGCACTGTGTCCGTCAGCAAGCCGCACCTAAGAGGGATGCGGAATTTGGTTTGCCTTTGGTTTCCGAACGCTGAGATCAACTGCTATCCAGGGGCAGCGCTTTTTTTGTAATGCTGACGGCAGGCCTAGAATGCAAATAGCGATCGCGCAATCATAAGCTTAGGCATCGCTAACCAGACTGACTTTTTTATATCAGTCTAAAAACTCATATAAACCAATAAGATTTCCATCAGGATCTCGAAGATAGGCTGTTTTCATTCCATAGTATGGGTTGGTCATCGGATCTGTAGTAAATTCGATGCCTTTATGTCTTAATTCGTGATAGGCTTCGTCCAAGTTAGGGACTGAGAAAATTAATACAACTTTGTCTTGACATTCTGCACTGGAAGGCTTCTGATCGTTTCCGATCATCTCTGCCATTTCCTTGCGCCTGAATAAAGCCAGCTTCATATCTCCCGCTTCAAATTCAGCATATCCGCTCGTGAAATCTTCTACATTTACCTTGAATTGCATTACATCTCGGTAGAACAGAAAGCAAGCTTCAATATCAGTAACCAGAAGCCTTGTATATGCAGATTTAACTTTCATGGCAACTTCACCTTATTTAAGCGATACATTTTTGTGGGAGATTTAAAAATCGTTTCGTTCTGGATTTTGCAACCTTAACATTACAGATTCCCGCTCCAATTCCCCCAAGCATTCCTGATTCTCTGGCTTTAGCGTAAATTCTGCAAGGTGAATTAGATCGCCATTGGAAATTATCAGGAAATAGCATGGGTTTATTGATTTATTCCTTACCCTGGTTTCAGCTGCGATGATTGTCGATTAAGTTGAATGTGCCGCCATAAAGGCGATCGCGGATCGTGTCATTACTCAGGAAGTCATGGGGGAAGCCCAGATCGATCTGACTCACCTCATTGAGGCGTTGCAAATGCTCTGGCGTCAGATGGACATCTAGGCAAGCCAGATTATCTTCGATCTGGCTGACCTTCCGAGAACCGATAATCGGGATGATGACGCTGCTTTGAGCGCTTAGCCAAGCCAGCGCCACCTGTGAAGGCGTGTGCCCAATTTCTTCGGCAACTTGACACACAACGTCAGCGATCGCTAAATTCCGCTCGGAAATATTTCCCCCTATCGTTCCGATTCGCCCCTGTTCGCCCCCCTGTTCGCTATTGTTGCTCTGGGTGCGCTGATTGTACTTGCCCGTTAGCACACCGCCACCCAAGGGCGACCACGGCGTAATTGCCAAGTCGAAAGCCTTTGCCATCGGTAACAAGTCCCGTTCCGGCGTCCGCTGAATCAAACTGTACTCGACTTGCAGCGCTACAAACGGCGTCCAGCCGTAACACTGCGCCAGCGTGTTTGCTTGGGAAATAATCCAGGCGGGTGCGTCAGAAATGCCAATGTAGAGAACCTTGCCAGAACGTACCATGTCATCGAAGGCACGCATCACTTCCTCTACAGGCGTCATAAAGTCCCAAGCGTGCAGCCAGTATATGTCAATGTAGTCAGTTTTCAGGCGTTTCAGACTGCCTTCCAACGACTGCATCATGTTCTTGCGATGATTGCCACTGCCATTGGGGTTGCCCGCGCGAGCGCTCATGTGCAAGGGAAATGAGTATTTGGTAGCAACGACAAAGCGTTCCCGTTCTGAGGCAATGAACTCACCAACCATTTTCTCGCTGGTGCCCTCTGTGTAGCCGTTGGCAGTGTCAATAAAGTTACCGCCTGCTTCCACAAAGGCATCAAAGATTTGGCGGCTTTCATCTTTGGATGCGCCCCAGCCCCAGTCTTCACCAAAAGTCATTGTGCCAAGGCAGAGTTCGGAAACTCTTAATCCACTCTTTCCTAATAGCTTGTATCTCATGGTTTTCCTCGTAGAACGAAGGGAGTTTTAGCATGGACAAAAAATCTGATGGCTCGGAATTAACCGCTTTCAGGATTGCACGCAGTAACTTTGACCTGTCACAAGCATCTTTGTAGCAGAAACCGTTGATAAAAAATGTCAGCGGTTTACCATGCTCATCATCGATTCCGGATAACGTCCGCCGCTAGCGACGCCTTTGGGGGCCACTTCGTCAATGCGCTGCAAATCTTCTGGCGTCAGATTCACTTCCAGCGCCGCGATATTTTCTTCCAAATATTGTCGTCGCTTAGTTCCGGGAATCGGAACGATGTCTTCACCCTGCGCCAGCACCCAAGCAAGAGCCAGCTGCGCTGGTCGGCACCCTTTTTCTTGGGCAATTTCGCCAATCCGTTGTACCAGTTCCAGATTTTTCTGAAAGTTCTCGCCCTGAAAACGCGGTGAGTTGCGGCGGTAATCATCAGCAGCCAAGTCATCAAAGCTTTTGATCTGCCCGGTCAAAAAGCCCCGTCCGAGCGGGCTATAGGCAACAAAGCCAATGTTAAGCTCTCGACAGGTGGCAAGAATGTCGTCTTCTGGATCGCGGCTCCACAGGGAATACTCGCTCTGCAATGCGGTAATTTGATGTACGGAGCAAGCACGACGCAAGGTTTCCGATCCGGCTTCCGAGAGTCCTAAATATCTGACTTTGCCTTCTTGAACCAGTTGCGCCATCGCACCGACGGTTTCTTCGATGGGAGTATTTGGGTCAACTCGGTGCTGGTAGTAGAGGTCAATCGTCTCTACACCCAGACGACGCAAACTCGCTTCGCAGGCTGAGCGAACATACTCCGGTTTGCCATTGATACCGCGAACGTTAGGGTCTTCGCTGCGAACGATGCCGAATTTAGTAGCGAGAACCACAGAGTCGCGGCGATTCCTTATCGCTTGTCCGACCAATTCTTCGTTCTTGAATGGCCCATACATATCAGCCGTGTCGAGAAAATTTAGCCCCAACTCCAGCGCCCGATGAATGGTGGCAATTGATTCAGTATCATCGCGGTTGCTGTAAAAATCTGACATTCCCATGCAACCCAAACCGATTGCCGAGACGGTGAGATCGCTTTGTCCTAACTGTCGTGTCTTCATCGCTAATTTCTTTGTTAAAGTTTGCCTGATTGACTTGCGCTCAGTCAACGCAGGGAACAATGTTTTGTCACTTGCTTGGGGATACGTCTTAAGATAGACATTTTTTCTAACTGGCAATCGGTTTTCCGCCTTCACACTTGGTGGGGCTTTACTCAGCGCTTGCACATCGACTTTAAGGATCTCAAACTTATAATCTGTGCCGTTTATACGCAATAGCAGACAAAAAGATGATAGAAATCAAACCGATAAAATCACACCAAGTTGAAGAAGTCAAGCGCGTAATCATCGCGGTTTGCAACGAAATATGGCAGCTTCCTGAAGAAGTGATTAGGCATTACGATGCCATGTCTGATATAGATGACGTGCAATCGCACTACTTCGACAATAAGGGCACATTCTTGGTGCTGATTGATGAGGAGCGGGTTGTTGGCAGTGGCGCAATTCGGCGTTTGAGCGACGACATCTGCGAACTAAAGAGAATGTGGTTTCTTAAAGATTATCGAGGACGAGGGTTGGGGACGAAAATGGCTCAGATGCTCTTAGATTTTGCCAGAATTATAGGTTATAAGAAAGTCAGGCTGGATACGATTGATGAACAAAAACAAGCACAAGCTCTGAAGCTTTATCAGCGGCTCGGCTTCTATTTTATTGAGCGATACAATACGAGTCCTTGTACTGTGTTCATGGAGAAAATGCTTTAAAAAGTAAAAAATGCATCATCTTTCATCTTGATATATCAGTCCTATGTGATTTGGGGGAAAAACGAACCGCCAAGACGCAGAGAACACAGAGAAAGAGAAGAGAAGAGAGAGAAGTTTACAACTCATTTAGGATTGCTATATTTGTTAAATACCAGTCCTGCTTTGTAGATACTCATCAGCGATCGCTTGAAATTTTTGATAATCTTTTGGTGTGTCAATGTCGATAGCACCCTCCGGGAAGGGGAGGTGAAAGACTTCGGTAGAATATTTTTTAATGATTTGTTTTGCGCCTGCGGTCGTTTTTAGGCTCATGAGTTCTGGAAACAAGGCGCGGCTGAACAAAGCGGGTACGCCCAAGCTTCCGGCATACTCTGAAGCGATAATCGGTTGGCGCGTCACCTGATAGGCTTCCACAATTTGATTGAGTAGTTGGGAAGAGATGAAAGGCTGATCGCAAAGTGCGATCGCAACCGCTTCTATGTTCTGATTTAAATTACTCAGCGCTTCAATACTTACCCGAATCGAAGCACTCATCCCCTCCTCCCACTGTGGGTTTTCGACAATTTGGACGGGTAATAAGTTGACTTCCGGCTTCATTTGTTCGGCATTTGCACCCAGAACGACAACGATGGGTTGACAGCGGGAAGCGATCGCAACTTCTGCGGTGTGGCGGAGGAAGCTGCGCCCTTGATACATCAGCAGTTGTTTTGGAGTCCCCATGCGAGTGGATGCTCCGGCGGCGAGAATAATTAAACCGACGACGGGTGCATTCATCCGGTACTCCGGTTGTGAATCGGTTGTTTGCGGTTTCTTAATAAACCACCCGAACGATCCGCGAGAACCGCGTGAATTTCCGCCACAATTGAGAGTGCGATCGCTTCCGGTGTATCAGCGCCAATATCCAGTCCAACAGGACCATGCAAGCGGTGAAGTTGGGCTTCTGTAAGCTGAATTCCCTGTTCTTTTAGCTCAAGAAGTAACTGTTCGGTTCTTCTCTTGGGGCCAAGAATGCCTAAATATTGCACGGGAGAAGGTAAAAGAGTTTTCAGGATTTCTAGGTCGTGCAGATAGTTATGAGTCATCACGACAGCTACTGTGCGCTTATCGATTTCTAGGGTTTCATTGACGATTTCTGGGCGAGACAAAATCACTTCATCGGCGCTGGGAAATCGGTCTGATTTTGCATTGGCAGGTCGGCTATCAACGACTGTTACGCACCATCCCAATTCTTTCGCCAAGCGTACAACCGGGATAGCATCGTCACCTGCTCCAAAAATGACCAGCGAGACAGGTGGCTGAATCGCTTCGATAAAAACTTCGGCTTTCCCTCCCAGTAAGGGATACGCTTTAAAAAGCGAGCAATTTTTATCAAGCACTTCACGGGCATCTTCGAGTATGTCTGCACTCAAATGTGCATCTTCGAGGTTACTGAAAATCGTGCCATCTTGATGCAGCATTAAATGGGTTCCGACTTGTGCCTTTATTTGACCTTCAATGTGAAATATTGTTGCGAGAACTCCGACTTGCCGCCGATGCAGACACTCTGCCAGAAAGGTCATCGGACTTAACTCGTTTTCTGGAATTAGGCGTTCAATCAACACCTGTACCATTCCCTTGCAACCGAGTCCCAGCCCCCAGACGATGTCATTGTCGGAGGTCGTATCGTAGTTCACCAACATGGGTTGACCGGACACGATGACCTGTTGAGCGCGTTCAAAAACGTCATTCTCCAGACAGCCGCCGCTAATCGAGCCGATTCTCTGACCCTCTAGTGTTATCAGCATTCGAGCGCCCGGTCGCCGGTAGGTAGACCCACTGACTTTGACAATGGTGGCGATCGCTACTGTCTTGCCGCAATTTTTGGCTTTTGCAAATGCGGCAACAATCTCCTGTAATTCTTTCATATAGAGCTTTGCAGTTTGAGCCAATACGGGCTGACCTCTCCCCAAACCCCTCTCCGTGTCGGAGAGGGGCTTTGACTATGGCTCCCCTTCCGTACCAGAGAAGGGGGCTGGGGGGTTAGGTTCTAAGACAGATTACAGCAACTTATCCGGTGTAATCGGGAGGTCGCGGATGCGCTTGCCGGTGGCGTGATAGACAGCGTTTGCCACCGCCGCCGCCACGCCAGTGATGCCAATTTCGCCTGCGCCTTTGGCTCCAATCGGGTTAATGTACGGGTCGATTTCTTCGACGAAGTACGACTCAATTGCGGGGATGTCTGCGTTGACGGGTACGTGGTACTCACCAAGGTTGGCGTTGACGATGCGTCCGGTACGGGAGTCTGTCACCGTTTCTTCTAGTAGTGCCATACCTAGCCCCATGACGATACCGCCAATCATTTGCGATCGCGCTGTTTTGAGGTTGATTACCTGTCCCACCCCAAAGGCTCCCACAAAGCGGGTTACGCGCACTTCGCCAAAGTCAGGATCGACGCGCACTTCGGCAAATTGAGCGCCGAAGGAGTGCATGGAATACTTCTTCTCGGCGCGGTTAAACTTGGCATCAAAGCTTTCTTCGACTTGCGGCAAATTTTGGCGCGTCAGCACCGCTTGGTAAGTTTCGCCCTGGTTGCGATCGCTCTTGTGAAACAGGCGTCCGCCCTCAATCGCTATGTCCGTTTCCGGGACGTTGTAAAGCGGCGAACTAGCATCCGTGCGTGCCAACTCCAGTACCTTCCTACGGGCTGCTTGTGCCGCTTCATGCACGGCAGTCCCCACGCTTCCCATCGTCGCCGATCCGCCCGATATCGGCGCACGGGGCAACTGGGTATCTCCCAGCTCAAATCGCACTCGCTCAACCGGCAAACCAAGGGCGTCAGCGGCGACTTGCGCCATCACCGTCGCCGTACCCGTCCCCATCTCTTGGGAACCACTCTGCACTAAGGCGGTGCCGTCTTGCAAAATACGGACTCTAGCGCTAGCGGGGAAGTGGTTCACGGGGTACGTGGCGCTTGCCATGCCCATCCCGACCAGGTAACGACCGTCCCGCATCGAACCCGGTACGGGAGTGCGCCGCGACCAGCCAAATTTTTCTGCGCCGAGTTGGTAACATTCTTTGAGCGACTTGCTCGACCAAGGCAGGTTATTGCTGGGATCTATGTCTGCATGATTGCGGAGGCGCAACTCAATTGGGTCAAGTTTCACGGCATAAGCGAGTTCGTCCATTGCCGATTCCAGGGCGAACATTCCCGGACTTTCGCCGGGGGCACGCATAAAGGTCGGCGTTCCCTTGTTGAGACGGACGAGACTTTGCTTTGCTTGCAAGTTGGGAGTGGCGTACATCATGTGGGTTCCCACAGTGTACGGTTCGAGGAATTCCTCGAACGTTGAAGTATGGGAGATGCCCCGATGGGCGATCGCGGTGAGGCGACCGTCGCGGGTTGCTCCCAGTGCGACTTGTTGCTCGGTTTCCGCCCGGTGCCCGACCGTGGTGAACATCTGTTCGCGGGTTAAAACTAATTTCACGGGACGACGTACCTGACGGGCAGCGATCGCTGCCAGCGTTACGTGAGGCCAAACCAAACCTTTGCCGCCAAACGCGCCGCCGATGAATTGACACACGACGCGCACGTTCTCTTCGGGAATGCCAAATGTCGTCGCCATTGCCTGACGCACGCCGAAGTTGTACTGCGTTGCGTCGTAAATGGTGAGGCGATCGCCCTCCCACACGGCAGTTGTCGCGTGCGTCTCCATCGGGTTGTGGTGTTCGGTGGGCGTCCGGTAAGTTTCTTCAATCCGCACCTCAGCATCGGCTAACGCTTGCGTCGGATTGCCGCGTATCGTCTCTGGCGGTTTGCCAAACACGGACTTCGGCGCGTATGTCTGCGCCTTTTCCATCTCCACTACTGGCGTTTCGGCTTCGTAATCGACGCGGACGAGGGATGCGGCGTGGGTGGCGTTTTCCAGGGTGTCAGCAATCGCAACGCCGATGTGCTGACCGATGTGATGTACAACCGCTTCTTGCAGCACCAGGCGGTTTTCGGCGGCAGCCCCACCCCCGAACAAGGTTGCGACTGGAAGGAGTTTGGGCGGGTTGAGGTGCGTCAGGATGCCCAATACACCAGGCGACTGTTCCGCTGCACGGGTGTCGATGCTCTTAATCCGCCCGCGGGCGATCGCGCTGCCGATAGTGACGGCATAGGCGAGATTTTCTACAGGGATTTCCGCCGAGTAGCGGGCACCGCCCGTCACCTTCAGGCGTCCATCCACCCGATTTATCGGCTTGCCCACAGCTTGGTTGGTTGCATTATCAGATTGACTCATACGGTGCCTCCTGCTGCTTTTGTGAGTGCCCGCGCGATCGCTCGTTTTGCCATTTCAACTTTGAATCGGTTGTATTTTTGGGGTTGGGCTTCCCGAACTGTTGCCTCTGCTGCTGCTGCAAAGGTTTGCTCGTTCGCTTTTGCACCAACTAGAATTTTCTCCGCCTCAACCGCCCGCCACGGCTTATGTGCGACGCCCCCCATCGCGACTCGCGCCGCTTTAATGGTGCTGTTGTCGATATCGAGGGCAGCGGCGACGGAAACCAGGGCAAAGGCATAACTAGCGCGATCTCGTACTTTTAAATAGTGCGATCGCGCGGCAAAGGGTGAATTGGGCAAATCAACCGCAACGATTAGTTCGTCATGTTGAAGTACCGTGTCGATTTGAGGCGTATCTTCCGGTAAGCGGTGAAAGTCACTGATGGGGATTTGTCGCTCTCCGTTCGGCCCCTCAACGCGCACTACGGCATCAAGGGCTGCCAGCGCCACGCACATATCCGAGGGATGCGTTGCAATGCACTGTTCGCTGGCACCGAAAATCGCGTGAATGCGGTTGTACCCTTCAATCGCCGAACAACCGGAACCGGGTTCGCGCTTGTTGCACGGCATCGTCGAATCGTTGAAGTAGTAGCAGCGCGTTCTTTGCATCAAGTTACCGCCGATGGTTGCCATATTCCGCAGTTGCGGTGACGCGCCAGCGAGTAACGCTTGAGAAAGTAACGGATAGCGATCGCGCACCAACCGATTATTTGCCACGTCGCTGTTGCGTGCCATCGCCCCGATGCGTAAGCCATTCGAGATTGCCGTCACGTCTGCCAAGGGTAGCCGGGTGATGTCCACCAGTTGGTCAGGCTGCGCCACGCCTCCTTTCATCAAGTCGATTAAATTAGTGCCGCCTGCGATAAATTTTGCTGCCCGATCCCCGGCAACTGTCTGAATGGCTGCGCCTTTTTCAGTAGCACGCACATAACTAAAAGGTTTCATTAAAACTCCTGTGCATGGGTTTGAATTGAATGGCACTAAGCTTAAGAGCTATAAAATCAAGTTCCGGTTTCACTGCTTAAAATCATTTCAACCCGTTGAAATCCATATCCAGTTAGCTTTAGCTAACTTTAGCGATTAGCCCGATTATTTCAGGGCAAAGCGGGTATGCAAATGATTGGTGAAGGAATTGCTCATGCTTCCCGACTACCCATTGCTAGTCTGCGTCTGATGAACTTCGCGCACAGCGGCTACAATCCCAGGATAGGCACCGCAGCGACAGAGATTGCCGCTCATACACTCCCGAATTCCCTCATCGGATGTCGGGCACCCTTCTGCCAATAGACCCACCGCCGACACGATCTGACCGGGCGTACAATATCCACACTGAAAGCCGTCATGCTTAATAAAAGCCGCCTGCATAGGATGAAGTTCATCGCCGCGAGCTAAACCTTCAATTGTTGTAATTTCCGCGTCCTCATGCATGACCGCCAAGGTCAGACACGAGTTGATGCGCCGTCCATCGACTAACACAGTACACGCACCGCATTGTCCGCGATCGCAACCCTTCTTGGTGCCTGTCAGACCGATGCGTTCGCGCAGTGCGTCCAGTAGCGTCACGCGCGGTTCTATTTGCAAAGTGTGCGATTTACCATTGATCCGCAGGGTCACGTCAATACTACCAGGCTCCAGGGTTTTCGCGACTGCGCTGGAAGTTTTAGGGCTTGCTTGCATAAAAATATTTTTTGTAAGGTTTGCATTCGCGATGCGGGATGCGATCGCATCCTTAGCAACGACCAAGGTACTTGCGATCGTTAGCATACCGAACCGTCGCCGTGTTATCCTCAGCCTCATTTTTGCGGTGTCAAAATAGGTCTAATAACAAAGATAGTGCGTTTTACATTTCTCGGCATGAAAATTGAAGTTTAATGAGACGCAAGGAAAGTAAATTTTTTGCTGATAGCTTTAATTTCGTTAAAACAGACTAAGAATTAGAAATATTAAGGTTTTCAGGCTATTTCAATAGACCTGATTTATTCACCCAAAATTTGAATTGTAGGCGGGTTATCGGGTTGGTGCAGGATCGCAAGATATTAGTGCAAGATATCAGTTGCACTCCATTTTGTGAAACAGGCACCCAAAAATCAGATGATTGTAACTGAAACACCGCGCTTACTTCTCCGACATCTCACCTGGGATGATGTAGATGACTTGGCAACTATTTTTGCAGATCCGGTCGTGATGAAGTTCTTCCCCAATACGCGGACATCCGAAGAAACAAAGAGTCACATTGAGTGGGTATTTAGCTGCTACGAGAAATACGGCTTCGGTTTGTGGGCGACCATTCACAAAGCTGACAACCAGTTTATTGGTCGGTGTGGATTAATACCGCAGCGAGTGGATGGGCAAGAAGAAGTCGAGATTGGTTATATGTTGGCTAAGGAATACTGGGGAAAGGGTTTGGCAACCGAAGCGGCGAGTGCAATTCGGGATTATGGTTTTGCTCTGGGTTATAACCGCCTCATTTCCTTAATCGCTCCCGGAAACATCGCGTCTCAGAAGGTCGCAATGAAAGTCAGCTTAACTTACGAAAAAGACACAATTATTCAGGAAAAGAATGTTCGCGTTTATGCAATAAAAAGACCCAATCTTCCGTAGAATTAACTACAGCAGTTTTATTGGCTGAGCAACAGCGAGAGAAAAAAGGGAGGGTCACAAATGCGGATTTTATTTGTGTGTACGGGCAATACCTGTCGTAGTCCGATGGCAGAAGCGCTATTCCGACAAAAAGCGCAAGGAATGGAAGTCGAGGTGCGGTCGGCAGGCGTCGTAGCATTTGAGGGAGATTCTGCATCCCCGCAGACCCAGCGCGTCCTGAAGGAGTATGGTATCCATCATTACCATGAAGCGAAGCGCCTGGATCGCCAGCTCTTCGATTGGGCAGATTTAGTGCTGACAATGACGGGCGGACAAAAGAAAGCGATCGCTGATGCCTTCTCTGCTGCTGCTGACAAAGTATATACCTTAAAAAAATACGTTGGCTATTCCGAGCAATCTGAAATCGCCGATCCCTATGGTGGCGACTTGACAACCTATCGACAGTGTGCCGGAGAAATCGAGCAAAAACTGGATCTGTTGTTAGAAAAGCTAGCCGCTACGTGCCGACGAGAACCCGCTGATGTTTAATCGTGACGAAGGTTTTTTAACCCAATATCTACGAATTAGTTAGGGTTGAGTGGCAGGATTCATTTGTCCTAGAAAAAGGATTGATCGCGTCTGGAATAAACTCTCAAAATTGTTTTGAAAGTCTACTAGACGCGAGACGATCGGGATTACTCAGTTTTGACGCAGTTGAGCATCCGCAGAGTGGCGGCGGCAGCATAGTTGCGGCGAGTCGGAGAGTTTGGCTCAAACTTGCTACCGACTTCATTAACTGGGGAGGCGACGTTGCAATAAGAAGACATTTGGCTAATCAGCGAGGAAGCCCAGTGTTTTTCGGTGTCTGAGAAGGTTTTCGCTGAGTTTTTAGTCGCTAATTCTGGCGTAAGCCCACGCATATTTTTGCCAAATTCAGCAGCACGTCGCAGCACTGCCATCAATTCAGCTCTGGTGACGGGTTGAGTGGGTTTGAAGGTGCCGTCTTGGTAGCCACTGACAATATTGTTATCCCGCGCCCATTTAATTTTAGCGGCGCTCCAGCGCGAAGCATCGACATCGGGATAGGGTTGAGATGCAGCTTGAGTCGGGATCGTGACATTAGCTTCGGGTAGCTTTGTTAAAGATTCCAACACCATAGACACCAGTTGCTCTCTGGTTAAGGCAACTTGAGGGCGGAAGGTGTTGTCTTCTTTGAAGCCAGCGACGAAGCCAAGAGCAACGGCTTGTTCAATTTCTTTCGCGTAGACATCTGAGGCGATATCTCCGAAGCTGGAGCTTCCGGGTGGGGTTGCAATGTCGCCAGGGTCGATTCCCGGCGCGGCTTGGTCGCTGGCAAGATAGACGTGACCGAGGGTTTTCCCGTTGTAGGTTCTTTTGGCAAACCGCCACGCCGGATCGAGATTGATTTTCATAAAACCATCGCTGAGTCCGTTGGTTCTGCCAATTTCAATCGTTGGGACAGTGCGATCGCTAAAGTTGGTGCCGACAAGGACGAGTTCGCCGTCGCGCTTTACTAAGTTGAAGCTGTACTTCAGCCCCAAATCCGTCCCCGCCATACGCATAGAATAGCCGTTGCTATCGGTACTGCGTCCGCAAATGCCGGTGAAGTCAAAGTTGAGTAGCAGCGGATCGACTGCTGTTGGGCGATCGCCACTTTCACTCCAACACGCCCGTTTATCTGATACCTGTTCCAGAATCAGCAGTTGATGACTATTCGTGCCGTAAGGAGCAGCTACGGCAATGAATTTACCTTGTTCAACTTCTTTTTGAGCAAAAACGGCGGCTTGGCTGGGGTTGACCGCATTGAGGGTGGAGAGGACGACGGTGGCTAGGGCTGCAATTGACCGTCCAAATAGACGCTTGGAGGAGCTTGAAGGCAAAGACATGGTGAGGAGGTTATGGAGCTGGGTAGATTTCTTTTCTTTAATTATGTGATATCATTCTTTACCCAAAAGTTCCCCCGTCATAGCGCCTAAATTCATGGGAGCAAAGCCCTAGATGCCTTGTACTTCCGGTGCGGCTGAAACTTGGTAGACCAAGGATGCCTGGAGTTGAGAGTAAGGTTCGAGGGTAAAATTCCAGGTGCAAAAGCCGTTTTCATCTGCCTGGATGCCGTCAGTGGTTTTATCGGAGATTACCTCTACTTTCACTTGCTCTAGCTCCGAAACCGGCACCCGCTCAGTGGTTGCGATCGCTCTTTGTTCTTCGCCAATATTGGAAAGGAACAATGTTGTTGTAGTTGTGACACTGTTCCATTTAGTCAAGTGATCCTGTTTTCTTTTTTGGGTTTGGGTGCGCTGCACGCGCATTGCATTATCCGCTCCCCATCCCAAAGCAAATTTCTCTCCAGGCGCGATAAATAGAACTGAGGTACGACCGACAAAGCCAGAAGTCCGCACTAAATCCACTGGCCCAGCTAGAATCGGGAATTTAGAAGTGTTTGTCTGTTCGCTCTTGAGGATGACTTGACAGGATAATTCTGGCATCAAGACATACTCTACAGAGGCGGGAGAGTCGAAGGAGTAGATGGAAACGCGGTAAGGGCGACCATCTGAGGGAATCGTTGCTTTTGTCTGGCTGCGTAGGTTGCGAACTTCGCCGCCGTCATCAACACCGGGTAAATCAACTGTGGCGGGGGTGGTGTCGGTTCCGAGTCCGGCTGTCTGAACTTGTTGATCTCTCGCTTGAATGATTATCTGCTGAGATTTTTCTTGAACATTTAAAGGGTCATCTGTCAGCAGGGGTGGTTCAGTTCCTAAGGATGCGCGGGCGGTAGAAAAGACTAAATCTACGTCTTTCCAATCTTCTCCCGTGCGTTGCCAGACACAGCCATCGAAGCGGAAAGAGAGCGTCGGTTTTTCGTCGAGGAGAAGGCGTGCTTGGTGCCAAGGTCGCCACATGGCACCGGGAACCACATAGTCGAAAGCGATCGCATACTCTCCCGCTTGGGGAATCATTAAGTCGGCTTCGATGTTGGCAACATAGACCATATCGGGACGCGATAAGGCTTCTGCTTTGGCAATTAAGTCGTGAATTTGCTGGTGTAGTTGTTCTTGAGTGTGATAGCTGCTTAAGATTTCCGATCGGAAATCTCGCAATTGTTTAAATAAAGTAGAAATTTGCTCTCTCCAGGATTTAGGGTCAATTTGTCCCCAAATTGCATCCACGGGGAGTTCCTGCAAACCTTTAGCAAGGATGGTGTTTACTCGCTCGAAGCACGATTCGAGGTGCTGGCGGTCTTCGCTGATATTGTTGAAGGAGTTAAGTAGCGATCGCAGTTCTGCTTGTAGAGACGCGAAATTTTGCATCTCTACATTGGCTAGTCGATCTGTTTCCTTAACCAACATCTGGCGGCGAACGCGAACATCGTCAATCCGTGCCTCTGGATATTCCTCACAAAACTCTGCCCGAAGAGATTTATCTGAAAGAACTGGGGCAACTTTCTGGACTTGAATTCTCCACAGTCCTTGGGTTAAATTAATTTTGCCAATTCGTCGCACCTGTGCCCTATCTTCTAAGAGTGTTACTACACAAACGGGTGCATCGAGCGTTAATTCTTGAATGACTTCTGGCGACTTTTGAATTGCTTGCATAATTTATCACTTCCTCATATCAAATTTATTTAAATCGTCATTGTTTGGAACCTCACCCCTATCCCCTCTCCGTTAACGGAGAGGGAAGAGCCGCAGGCGATCGCGGGAAGAGTTTCTGAGGGAATGCTAAAGCAAATGCTGAATAATCAACCGGATTTGATGACATCATTTGAAACCTCATCCCTAACCCCTCTCCGTTGACGGAGAGGGAAACCGGAGCCATCGGCGATGGCGGGGAGAGGTTGTTTGCAAATGCTGAATAATCAACCGGATTTAATATCATTTAGCTTTTGCATTTAAGTATAAAGATTAGAATATTTACGCGGTAAATTTTCAACTATCAAGCTAATTGCTGTTGGTGCATCATTAACGATTGCAATAATCTGTTGATAATTACTAGGAGCCAATACTTCATACTGCCCCTTTCCGGTGGGTACAGCAGCAGGGCAATCGTACCAAAAAGGAGGTTCCGTATATCTGCTGAAACCTAAACAATAATGACTGGTATACGGATAAAGTTGACTCAGCACTGAGTGTTTTCTAGCAGTTTGAATAAGATGAACTAAATCGTACACAGAACGGTGAGACTCAACCATGCGGATTCGGATGATAGGGGGCATTTGATTGTTTTCCCAAGTTTGCTCTGTGTATTGCCACCGCTGCTCGTGTTTTTGCAAAATTTCTTGCCACCGCTGTTCGAGTTCTTGCCATTTATTTTCAACATACTCATTCGTTGATATTTTTGTGGAAATAGGATTGGTTGATGCTTGAGAAGGCTTGCTGCTAGCACTAACGCTCAGTAGCAAGAGGCTGCAAACGGTGGCTGAGCCATACACAATAAACTCCCGCCGATTGTATTTTTCCACGGTACAACTTACTCTCTTTAGGCTATATATTTAGTAAGCCCAAATCTTCAATTAAAATTACGACTCCCGCCGATTTCCCCCAATCAATTCGCTGTCTACAAAAGTTTTAATGATGTAATCAACTGATAGGGTAGTTTTCTCTTTTGCGGGGACTTCGACTTGCCAGCGATAGCCGCCTTTGATGGGTGAGTTACGTTCTTGTTGTTCGTATTTTTCCCAAGGTGGCGAGACGCGATCGCAATGGATATCTACTTTTGCTCCTTCTTGGGGAATGGGGAGTCTTTCTCGTACTTCAATCTTGGCAACTCTTGGTAGATAGTTGTTAATATCGATTTTAATTTTGTGGCGCAGTTCGTTGAAGGAGACGATGGTTTCGCCAGAACGAACTTCTTCATAAACGGTGTTTCGAGCAACTTTGATGGCTTGTTCCACTCCTAGCCCTAATTCCATCTGTGCTTTTGGTGGAACTGTGGCAATATTTGTAGATAAGATGTACTCGCCATCGACGTAGACATCCGCAGGGCCAGCGAGTAGCGGTGCTTGTAGGGGGTTGCGGAGTTGGGCAATTCTGAAGACGTTAGTATCTTCGCGGGGAACGACGATGTAGCGTAAATCTACGTCTGTACTGTTGCTAGTTAGGGCGACAGAGTGAAATTGCCCGTCTGAGGGGACATCAATTCGTCCATCAGCGCTATAGGCATAGTCGAAGGAACCTGCAACGTCTCTCACATGGATACCACCGGGAGGAAGCATCATCCACAGGCATTTTTGGGCGTTATCAAAAGCCTGTTGCACGACCTGCATGACATTAAACGTAACCGTAACTTTTTGACGTTGAAGGATTTCTAAATATATTTCCTGCTGTTGTTCTATCGACAATTTACCCCGCTTTGCTCGGTCATCTGCTGCGCCCATTCGCATGAGACCGTATGCAAGTAAATCGGTTACAGAATTCTCATCTGTAGTATCCTCCAGGTTCTGCCTCCTTCGACGCTGGAGAAATTCTGGTGCTGCTGGTGGGGCAGCTGCCGCCCGTTTCAGTGCTTTGTGAGCCGCTAGTCGGTCTCCTAGGGAAGGGGATTCTACTTGCGGTGCCAGTGATTCCTCTATATAGTCTGCACAAGGCGCTGCTGCTGGCATAGCCATCCCATAACTAGCGTACATTTCAGAGCGATCCTGCGCCGTCAGATCGGGTAAGGGTGGAACTGAAGGAGCGTTGTCTAAGAAATTCGCGATCGCGCTTTGTGACGACACAGCGGCTAAAGCTGTCGGTCTCTGGCTATCGTAGTCCTCAAAAAGAATCTCTGCACCAATTGGGGGACGACGCCAGCCTGATTTTCTCATCGCTGGTTGCACTCGTCCTAGCCGCAGCGATGGCAATTCCGGTAACGCACACCAACCCATCGGTTCGGCTGTAGAAAGTTCCAATCTTACCCCTGACCAATCTTCACCTGTGCGCTGACAAATCAACGCCCTGATGGCAATGCTGGCACTAGATTCCGCACTATTTAGACGGCAAACATAGGTGGGTGTCCAACGCGCACCGGGGACGAAATATTCGATAACTAAGCGTGAAAAACCTAATTCCCCCTTTTCTACAAGTGGAGGGGAATTCTGCCCTTCTCCTGGTAGAAGAGAGGTAGGGGGAGTAAACTCTTCGTAACTCAAACGGACAATAACCGTCTTGCGAAGCTCATTAGGTCTAGCATTTCTGGCGGTGGAAGCGATCGCCTGCTTTTGTTGCAAATCGGCAAGATATTCCTGAGCTAGACGCAATTTTTCCAAATTTTCCCGCTTTTCCTGGATTCGGGCGCGGATTTGTTCTTCGCTGAAGTTTGCCAAAGCAAGTCTAGCGTTCATTGGCGAAGGCGGCGGTGCTGTCCCAGGTTGAGCGTTGGGGCGATCGGGTACTTTTAGATTACTGAGGACGCCAATTTCTTTTTCGATGAGGGCGATCGCGTCCTGAATGCGTTGTACCTCAGCCATCGCTGCACGCAATTCCTCCTCCGGGGGTGGATTCTGTGTCTCTTGCGGCGGGGGAACGGCTAAACCAATGCGAACATCTGAGGCAATCGGGGACGGGTTTTGCGTCTCTACAGATTCAACCCTCACTCGGACACTGCTATCATCTAGCGCCAGAGGCAATTCCGGTATCTCAACGTGTTCGGGCAGTTCCCCAACGTTCAGATGTAACTCAGCAATCCGAGTCACGGTGGCACCGGCAGCGTAGACTTTAACTGTGTCAATCCGAGAAGCCAGTTCTTGCATTGCCATGATGTTTGCGCTGAGTTACTGCCTATAGATCCAGTAAGGCACAGGGGAAGAAGCGATCGCAAGTAACTCTATGAAAAATTTAAAAATAAAAGATAGACTTTAAACTTTTTAATTTTGCAGTTTTAACTTTCCGCTGTTGCCAAAGGGAAGGTAAACCAGAAAGTAGAGCCGCGATTCGGGCGACTTGTCACTCCAATTTCTCCGCCGTGAGCGGTAATAATTTGCCGACAGAGATACAATTTTAACCCGATGTTAGTCGAGCAGCGAGCTTGAGGATCGCGGACGAAGAGATTGAATAAGCGATCGCACTCAAGCTGACTCATTCCTCTACCATTATCCTCTATGGTAAAGCGAATCATCTGCTTATCAACTTTAGCTTTTAGAGTCAATTTCAATCCAGGCGGATTTTGTTTTAAAGCATAGGTGAATAGGTTTTCAAAAACCCGCTGACTCTGATACGGATCGACCATGACTAACGGTAAATTGGCCGCCATCATATTTTTGATAGTTGCTTGATTTTCCGCCAGCATGGGTTGCAAGTCTCGGAGAATCGCCGGAACCAATGTATTTAATTGAACTAACTCTCGCTGAAGAACAATCCCTCTATTTTCGTTAGTATTGGTTTCGATTAATGACTTAATCATGCTCAGTTGGCGTTCGTTGCCTTGGATCATTCGCTCTACAAGAGAGCGAGGAATGGTCACTTTTTCTTCTGGCGATCCGAGCAAATTATTTAACACCATGATAGTGCCCTGAACCGAGGTGCGAAGATCGTGAGAAACTGTATGTAAAACAACGTCTTTAATCCGGTTCAGCTCTTGCAGTTCCTGCATTTTCTGCTGTAGCTGAGCGGTACGTTCTTCTACTTGGCGTTCTAGATTAGCATTTAGCGTTTGTACTTGTTGGAAGAGAGAAGATTGCTGAATTGCGATCGCTACCTGTACTCCCAGTTGATCGAGCAAGTCAATTTCATACTGCTGCCACTCCCGTGGTGCAGAGCATTGATTGGCAATTAAGATGCCATAAAGTTTGTCTCCTAGCATAATTGGGACACCGATGCCAGCTTTGACTTGATATCGATTGTGGTATTCAGCGATAAATGCAGATTTTTCTACTTTTGTTGTATCGTTGACAACTCGGATGCGATCGAGTTCAAATATTTGTTGAACTTCTTTGTAAGCAATGTTCTCCGTAACCCAACCCAAAATTGACGGAAAATTAGGATCTACCGACTCTGCTACGGTTGTACCTTGCCCCTTTTCATCAAAGTAACTGATAAACACGCGATCCGCGTGCAAAAACTGCCTAACTTCTTCAACTGTGGTGTTGAGAATTTCATTCAAATCGAGCGATCGCCTAATCCGCAAGGCAATCTCGTAGAGCAAGCGATCGCGTTCTGCGGTGGCGCGAACCAAAGCTTCAGCAGCTTTGCTCTCAGTAATATCACTCCTTACAGAAACTAAGCATGATTCGCCATTAATGTTGACAATTTCTGCTGAAAATAAATAGATTCCTACCTCGCCAGACTTCTTGCGAAACTCAAATTCCTGGTTGTGAATCGCTCCCTGTTCCCGCAACATCTGTTGCATCCTAATGCGATCTTCTGGATTCACCCAGGCATTGATTTCAAGTGAGGTACAACCAATAACTTCTTCTTTTTTATAATTACTAAGGCGGAGATAGCTATCATTGACATCAATATAACGCCCCTCATTGAAGGTTGTAATACTCATAGCATCAGGGCTATAACGAAACGCTATAGAAAACTTTTCTTCCGAAAGCAAGAGTGCCTCTTCGCGAGTCTTGCGCTCGGTAATATCTATCAGTAAACCATTCCAATAAATGTCATTATTTCCTTGCAAAATAGGTCGAGCCGCAGTTTGCATCCACTTGAGGTTGCCCGATTTGGTAATCACACGACCTTCCCATATCCAAGGTTGAAGATTCGCTGCCGAAATAACTAATGATTGTTCATAAGCTTCCCGATCGTCTGGATGGATCAGGTTCCATAGCAGAGGTGGGTCTGTATAAGCTGAATAAGATGCTAATTCTAAGAATTCTTGGCAACCGGAATGGGCAAATAGTAACCAGCGAGAATCATCACAATTGAGAAGCTGAAAAATAATTCCCAGCTTATTTGCTGCCACTTTTTCAAGTGTTGAGTCACTTTGTGCCAGGGAAATTTCTGCGGGTAAAAGATTTTCCCAGGAATGGGTGACAGTTGGGAACTGAAAATCTGAATCGACTTGTGTTTGAGTTTGGCTGACTATTTCTTCAACACTTTCTTCCTCCAAATTCAGGAGCAGCTTTAACTGTTCAAAAGCTGCTTCATCTCGACAGCAAGCCCGTAAAGCTTGTAAATAATTTAAATCAGAAACCATGTCCTTCCTAGATATGGGATGACACTGAAAAACTGATTGATGAGCAGCACGTGATTGAGTTCTCTGAGCCAAGAATTTCTTTTTCAACATTGCACTCACCCTTCATTTTCAGTATTATTCAGTCTTATTCCAAGTTACAATAAGCACTGGCGATCGCCTTCGTGCAGGTGACTCACCCGATTGGGTGATTTTTAGCGATCGGTCATTAGTCAGTGGTAACGCAATAATGACGATGAACTAACCAGCTTTTTCTGCCTCTGGTGAGGTTGCTAAAGGTAATGTGAACCAGAAAGTTGCTCCAGTTCTGGGGGCGCTAATGGCACCAATTTGTCCCCCATGAGCGGTGATGATTTGCCGACAAAGATATAACCCTAGACCGATGCCAGCAGAACGGGCGCGATTTCCTCGAACATAACGATCGAAAAGGCGATCGCACGCTTCTGGAGTCATCCCGATGCCGTTATCAGCAACGGTGCAATGGATCATCTCTTCTTCCACGGTGGCTTCTAAGGTGATGCGAAGTCCGGGTGGGTTATGGTTCAGGGCATTGGTGAGCAAATTTTCAAAAACTCGCCTCAGCTGCAATGGATCGGCTGTCACGCCCGGTAAATCGTCGGGAACTCGATTGATCAGCGACGCTTGATGTTTTGTTAGCAGTGGTTCTAAATCTTCTGCGATCGCTTGAATCAACGTACTCAATTCTACAAACTCATATTGGAGGACAACACCGCGAACTTCGCTGGAATGCGCTTCGAGGAGAGAGTTGATTAAACCCAGTTGGCGATCGCTACTCTGAATCATCCGCTCTAAAATTGAGCGAGGAATCGGAATCGTGTCTCCTGGCTTATTCAACAAGTTATTCACTACCAAGGACATTCCCATAATCGGCGTGCGAAGATCGTGAGAAACTGCATGAAGAAACTCATCTTTGAGTTCGTTCAGCTCTTTGAGTTCCTCCATTTTTTGAATAAGTTGGGCAGTGCGCGTCTCAACTTGACGTTCCAAACTAGCATTGAGATCCTGTACTTGTTGATAGAGTTTTGCTTGCTGAATGGCGATCGTCACTTGAGTTGACAGCGATGAAAGCAAATCAATTTCCAATTGTTTCCAGTCACGCGGGGTTGTACATTGATCGACCATCAGGATTCCCCACGGCTCGTCGTTCAGAAGAATCGGTACAGCCAGATAAGCTTTGATGTGATAATTGGAAAAATCTTGAGAAATGGCTGAAGAAAGCTCTATTTGAGAAGTATCTTTGACAACGTGGATAGTTTTATTCTCAAACATCGCTCTGATTTGTTGCATATGTTCTTCATCTGTGGGACTCCATCCCAAAACAGGTCGCCAAGGGGGAGCGACCGATTCCGCAACCACCTCAAAATTGCTATAAATACGACTGATAAAAACCCGATCTGCTAAGAGAAAATTTCGGACTTCTATCACAGTAGTATCTAGAATTTGCTGAATATCGAGTGATTGTCGAATCCGGAGTGCCATCGCGCCCGACAAGCGATCGCGCTCCGCCGAGAGTAACAGCGCCTCTTCTGCACGCTGGCGCTCGGTAATATCAATTCCTAACCCAAAGAAAAAGTCAAGTTCCCCATTTTCTTTCGCAACCGACTTTCCGTGCCATTCTACTAGCAGTTTTTCGCCTTGTTTGGTAAGCACGTAGTTGTGCCTTTGAGGCAGTTGCTGTAGTTGGATGACATGCTCAAAGACTTCAGAAACGATTGCGCGATCGCTTTGGGGAATAAAAGTCGAAAGATAATCAGTTCCTAAAACCTCCTCAAAGGTATAACCAAGAGCGTGAAGCATTGCGTCATTCATCATCCTGACGGTGCCATCCGGATTGATAGCCACAAAAAAAGCTGGAGAAGTTTGAACAATCGTGGTGTTAAAGTCTCTTTCTTGGCGTAGTTTCTCCTCTGCTTGCTTCCAATCGGTAATGTCTTGCGTCATCACCATTGCCGCAAAAATTTCTCCGCCCTCATTTTTGACGGGAAGTGCGTGCAAAAGATAGATCCGGGAAGCAGCGCGATCGCTATCAGACGAATTATTGTAAGGAACTTCAATAACAGTGGCTTTTCCTGCCAGCGCTGCCCGATAAGTCGGCTCTAACAATTCACAAGTTTCACGAGGTAATGTCTCCCAAAGCATCTTTCCTTCTAACAACTCTTTAGAAAGACCAATCGCAGCTAATCCTGTACCTTCAGCAATCGTGTAACGGAGGTCTTGATCGAATAAGAAAACTGCGCCGTTCGGAAAGTTTCTTGCAAGCGTGCGATATAATTCCTCACTTCGCGTCAGAGCCTCTTCCGCTCGTTTTCGTTCGGTGATATCTATCCCAATACTGATAATGTAATTAACTGAGCTATCGGCATCGACGAGAACCGTATTCGACCAAGCAATCGGTCTTCGGCTTCCATCTTTCGTTACCCAGTAGTTTTCATAAGTCTTAGGAAATTTCCCTGATTGAAGAGCTTTAAAGATAGTTTTGACGGGTTCCAATTCCTCCGGAATTATAAATAAATCCCAGAAATACTTGTTCTTGACTTCTTCAAATGAATATTGAGTTGTTCTCTCGCAAGCTCGATTAAAACGGATGATTCGTCCTTGGCAATCGAGAACTACCACTAAAGCACCAGCCGTATCAAGGATGGCAGAAACAAAATTTCGCTCCTTCCTCAAATCTTTAATGAGTCCCCGCAATTGAGACGTCATTTTATTAAAAGTGGTCGCTAATACCCCCAATTCATTGCCTTGTCTAACTGTGACTTCCGTATCTAGATTTCCCCCACTAATTTGGGCTGCTGCTTTTGTTAAACGCTGCAAAGGTAATACAATTTGCCGGGAGAAGAACCAACCCAGCTCAATCGCCACTAGCATCGCCACGCTCAATGCTATCCCCATCACCAAAAGCATTTTTCGCACCGGAGCGTAGGCTTCAACGGTGGGTAGTTCTACCACCACCTTCCAGCGCCCAGTCCGGATGGTAGAAATGGCTCCCACTACCTCAACACCTCGCAAACCTTGATAAGTAGTCAGCCGTTTTGCACCATTTAATTTAGTTAATTTTTGGATGAATGGGTAGTCTGAGAGGTCTTTCAGATTAAAATTTTCAGGAGATTTTCCTTTCTCAGCAATTAAATAATTGCGATTATCGATCGCATAAGCATAACCCGTCTTCCCTACTTTGGTGTGAGAGAGAACATTCCAGAGAAACTTTAAATTGATCCAAGCCATTAAAACGCCATTAATTTCATCCTGTTGATTGCGAATGGGCACAGCTAAGATGACCGTCTGCAAGTGAGTCTTAGGGTCAATTCTAACAGGGCTGACAAAATCTTCCTGTTGTCTAAAAGCTTGTAAAAATGATGTAAAAGCTTCTTCTTGATAGAAAATTGCTTTACCATAAGGCGAAGAGGAAGAAACAATATTACCCTTATTATTAAAAATTGCCACTGTTTCATAAGCACTATTGTGGCGGGTTAACGCTTCCAGAAATCTATCTTGAATCTCAGGCGAAAGATCGGTCAATCCTTGCACTCTCGCTAAATAGCTTAGTTTCCGCTGCAAGTCATCCAAGTAAGCATTGATTTCCCCAGCAGCCGCATGACTGCGCTCTTGTTGGGCAATTTCTACTTGTTGCAATTGAGCTTGAAAGCTTAGATAGATTAAAATTCCCGAAGTGAGCAATAGTGTTGAAATGACTAGCAAGACCAGACCGTATCTCAGCTGATTTGCAATTGAAGAAAGCCAAGATAAAGGTAAATTTATACCTGTATTAGCTTGATGCGAAGCACTGTTGCGATTTCTTTTGTTCATCGTGCCTCCTAGCTCAGAAAGTTGCACCCGCTGATTCGCAATTGTTTAAAAACCCTACAGAAGCGATGTAAATTGCCTCTAGGGTGAAACATCTATTTTGCCAGTGACGATCTCTTGCTTAACAGAAGCGACGAAAGCTTCTTGCTCTGGAGTTAACGAGCCATAAAAAGGAGCTAAATCTTGGACTTCCTCTAGCAGCCCAAACTTGTATTGCTTGCCTTCCCATCGCCCCTGTTGTACCAAAGTTGCTCCCTCCAGCATTAACATAGGCACCTGCTGGATAACGCTGGTAACAATCGTCTTTGGAGCCAGTTTGTGCTGATTTTCAATCTCATTGGTGGCATGTCTCCAGCTGATAACGTAAACGCCCTTACTTTGGGCAGCTACTTTAATAACACCTATATTGGCTCTATCGGCATCAACGACTAAAACATCAGTTCCTGCTGCTACTTGCTCTTGGGCAATTTTTCTAGCTTTGTCCGCATCTGACCAACTGTTAAGCCACTTGATAGAAACTGTACTGTCCAGTTTCGTTGCCCGGACACCCCGTTTAAATAAGATAGCCTCTTCTTCCATCACTGGATATGCTTGACCGCCAATAAAGGCAACTTTTTTAGTTTTGGTTTTGAGTCCGGCAACGACCCCAGTTAGATAACCCACTTCCCCACTCCGAAACGCCAAAGCACCCACGTTTTTATTGTTACCGGCATAACTGCTCATGAGGGCAAATTTAGTGCGGGGAAAATCTTTGGCAACTGTTTCGGCGGCGTCGCGATATTCATCACCATGACTGATGAGGAAATCAAAACTTTTTTGGGCATATTGACGAAAAAGTTTCTCACCATCAGCTTCAGGAACGCTAGCAGTATAAGCCACCTCAGCCCCAAGTTCTTTTTCAATCAATTTCAGCCCTTCGTAACCTGATTGATTCCAACCTTTGTCATTTATAGGGCCAGGAAAAAGCATTGCTACTTTAAAAGTTCCGGCTTTTCCAGCCTCAGGTGTAGGTGTAATCTTGCTTCCGGTTGCACCGCAGGCCACCAGAAACAAAGTTAAAACTAGGCAAATAGTTTTCTTGCTCATGGATAGTGGGTAGTGGGTCATGGGTGGTGGGTAGTTGGTAAGGATGACCACTTATTACCTACTACCTCTTGACTAAGGACTCAGGACTACTAAGACAATAAAAAAAAATGCTTCTAGATTCTATCTACTTTTATTTAATTGGTCTAGCTGGGGTCAGCAGGGAATATCCTCTCTAGAAAGCGTTCATTATATTTGCGATTTTTTTCAATTAATAAATATAAAACAAATTATTTTATGGGGAACAAGATGAGTATTATTGCAGTTATTGATAATATTTCCCCACAGGTTGTTGCCCCAATTTTATTTTCAGCTAACTTATACTAATACTATTTAACTTTTGTGATGCTAAACTTCAGATACTTCCAAGCTAAGCTCCAAGAAGCGCAACTCGCTATCAGCCTCTGCTGAACCTAAGAGAATCGATGGAAGTAATGTGGGTGTTGGTGTTTCAGCGGGCATAACGAATGGGTGAGTTTAAGTTTTCAACTTGCACCTAGTGTTACATTTATTCTTTTTTGTAATATTAATATCGATAAAATACCGGCTATATTCCAAGCATCATCTCCTCCTCTATGGTGAGTTCCTTCAAGGGGAAGATTCAGTAATTCTAATGCCTTATCCATGCCAATTTCATTTGGCATGGCATGAATAATCCCAAAAAGAGTTTTGATATTTATATGTCGGGTTCCGAAAGGATAACTGATATGGCGAGATTGGCATTGTTTTTCAAATTGTCGTCGGTCGTAGTCGCCGTAGCTTGCCCAAACTCTATCTTTTGATAAATATTTTTTCTTTAAAATTGAACAGGCTGATTCAAAAGAAATTCCTAGATTAACTTGTGCTTGAGTTAATGTGGTTAGATTGGTGCAAAATTGACTAACTTGGGAACGTTCGGGTTTCACGAGAATACTTTCTTTTTCCAAGCGCTCTCCCGTAGCGATATCAATTGGACAAATCCCAATTTCGATGATTTCGTTTTCTTGTCCAGCGGGTGGATTTCCTTGCCAGCAAGTTGATTCAATATCAACCACAAGGATTTGGTCTAATTTCTTAGCCATTTTGGGGTGACTTCTTGTTTGGTGTGGACACCCCGTAGAGGTGCCTCTACGGGGTATTGGGAATTTGAAATAATTAGTCAGTTAATTCGGTGCGAAGTTGATTGACAACTCGGCTTAAGGCTACTGAATGGGAGGCTTTGAAAAGGATGCGATCGCCTTCTTGCACCATTTCTTTCAAACGCTCTACCACAGCCTGATGCGTCGAAAAGCACTCAGCAGGTAAAGGGGCAGCACCCAGAGCGATCGCTTCGGCTTCTTTGTCATCTACCAGCACCAGCAAAGCGTCTAGATTCAACCGCCGCGCCGCTTCTCCAACTGCGAAGTGGAATTGGGGCGATCGCTCTCCCAATTCCTTCATCGTCCCCAGAACCGCAATATGCCTTTTTCCTGGCGTTTGTGCCAACAATTGCAGCGCCGCCAGCATTGACTCTAGCCCAGCATTGTAGGTTTCATCCAAAATGGCAACATCGTTGGGCAAATCGTAGCGCTGCGCCCTCCCAGATGGGAGATTTACCGACAAACCGGCGGTTAACAATTTCCAGTCAACCTGGAGAACTTTAGCTACTGCCAAGGCTGCCAGAAAATTAGATGCATTATGACGCCCCGGTAGCGGTAACGGCAGATGCACCCCTTCGACGCACAATGTCTCGTTATCAATCAATTCCCCGCGTAAATCTCCCCCTTCCAAGCCGTAGGTAATGGTTTGCCCTTGCCAAACTGTTGCCGCAGTTTCCATTAACAAGCGGTTGTCGTGATTCAGAACAGCGATGCTATTGGAAGGCATTTCCGCGAGTAATTCGCATTTCGCTTGGGCGATCGCTTCCTCCGAACCCAACCGCCCGATATGCGCGGTTCCCACATTCGTAATTACCGCTACAGAAGGTTGTGCAATTTGTGTTAATAGGGCAATTTCACCCCTAGCACGCATTGCCATTTCAATAACAGCATAGTTATGCATTGGTGAAAGTTCTAATAGTGTTTTGGGAACACCAATTTCGTTGTTGTAGTTAGCCTGAGTTTTAAGAATGTCGCCCTTTGTTGACAAAACTGCTGCAATTAATTCTTTGGTAGTGGTTTTACCTACCGAGCCGGTTATACCGATTACAGGGATATCGAACTGCAAGCGCCACCAATGAGCGATCGTCTGATATGCTTTCAAGGTGTCTTCTAGGCACAAATGTGGAAGAGATCCCGACAATGGGTGGTCAGTAATGGCTGCGATCGCTCCTTTTTCTAGAGCAGTTTCCACAAACTCATGCCCATCAAACTTGTCTCCCCGTAGTGCCACAAAAATTTCCCCCGGCTTCAGGCTACGGGTGTCAGTTGTAATTCCTGCAACATATCCTGCTAATTCGGCGTCAGATAGATTGATTGATTTCGCCCCTATGATTTGGGCTATTTGAGAGAGGAGGACGTGACAAGGCATGAGGCTTATGTTCATTCAAGAAGATTCATCCTTATCATGCACTACGCAAAGCGTTAGAACAAAAGATGCATTTTGAGCAGTGATTTCCATCACATAATCCGCTATCTTGTCCCACTACTTTAGAGGTAGATGCGCGAAGTGAATAATTGATGCTCTGCGGCATTCGTATTTCTACTTCATCGAAACTTCACAATTTTGCCGCATATTTGCGGAACCATTTGAAGAATCAACCAAGATATGCTCTATTTGGGGTAATCTTTCTCCGATTATAGGAGTATAGAAAATAGCCCCCTTATCAGGGTGATATTTAGGGTGCATCGATTCAAGCGTCTACTACACGACAGTTGCAATAGAAATAAACCGAATCAACCGAACTGATATAAACTCAGCCCTAGCGTGCGTACGTAGGGGGGCATTGAAGTGACAACCTGGACAGACTGTTATCACCGACACACTAGCACTGAAGAGCAGCAGCTTTACGATCATTTGCTTTACTGGGTTCAACATGAATCACCCAGTCGGATGATTGAGCGATTTCGCCAGCTGTTCATGGATGGCGTGGGGTATTCAGAGCCAAAAATCTGGATGGCGCTGGAGAGAATTACGACTTCTAAGCAGGCTGAGCAGGAATTCCGGTTTATTCTTAATCGGTGCTGCCATATTCTGATCAATCGCTGGCAGATGCACCCCAATCTCCAAGCGTCCATCCCGGATTTGGTAGAAATATTCCAGACGCCTCCGGTCATGGGAACGGTTCGCTCTCGCGGAGCCAGACGTTTGCGGGAACTGGTAAGGATGTTCAACCAGACGGAGCAATATCTGACCCTGCGACGGCTAGCCCAGGTGATGAGTCAAGCCGCAGAGGCAGCTGGCAATGACTCTAAGCCTTTAGGAAGCTTAATTCGCCGGTATCCCTACCTATATGAACATTGCCTGTTGAGTGAAGACAGTTCTTACGAGCATCAGCAAACAGTTCGGCAAATTCAATCCCGAATTCAGCGGGGATTTGAAGTCGATTTGTCTCAGTACGTGACTTACCAAGTACGGCGTGCCCAAGTGTCGCGTCAGACTTGCCCCAGTCAACGCGAACGAATTATCCAGCCGGTGACGAATCCAACGTTATTGAGCGATCGCGAACTGGGTGTTGCTCTCAAACAATTTTACGGCAAAGTAGAAGGCTCCCACACCTACCGAGATTTATCACAGCGCTTCCTCACCCACACTAGCCAAACACCTTCCTACAGAGCTTTTAAATGGGATTTATACGAATATCTGACCGCTTCCATTGACCCAGAATTTGGTAAACGTCAGTTTAACGAGCGCTTGTATGCCCAGCTAAAAAACACTCTCCCGAATAGCGATTCCCAAAGACCTAGCGAATTCTTGATTGTCCGAACTTGTAGTCAATTGTTGAACTTTTTAGTGGTAGAAAGTCCGCAGCGACCGAATCACTATGTCTTCGTCGATCTGATTACGAATTTGGGGGCGACATTCACAACCGGCTTGCTTTTGAAAATAGTGCTGCTGTGCCGCAAGGTCAAGCCCTACTTGGAAAAGCGATTTTCAATTCTTTTTAACCACTACGAGTCTTATGCCAGAGATGGTGTGCCGTGGTTAATCAAATCTCTGGAAAATCTGAATGTAGCTTTAAGCCTACACTTTGGGGATGCTGATGTTTCCTGCTTGAGCCAAATATTATGAGCTAAATATTATCAGGAATTGCCGCTGATTGCCCCAACGAAGGCAAGAGGCATTATTTTTTACTTTTCTAGTTTTTCCAATTACCACTACATTTCATCTGTCTATTGCCCCGAATTCAGCAGGGGTTCAGGAAAGCTGATGTGTAGCCTCACAAAAGTGAAATGGTAACAGTTAGCTCAAATACAATCCCTAACCCCCTAAGCCTCCTTCCCTTAGTGGAGGAATTGAGGGGGTTCGCGGGGGCGCAAGGAGGGTAGACAGACGAAGAAATCCGACTTCTGCTGCTGGTGAAAAACAGTTTTCCCCTGATTTTGTACGCCTGCTTAATGAAAAGTTAGGAACGGTTCGATGCAGAAAATAAATTTTATGCTAAAATCTTGCTCGTGAATCAGAATCGGATGTAAGCTTTGTTACTCGCGCAGCAAGTTTATCTCTACTGTGTGGGCAAATAGCTCTCCGAAACTGGAGCTTGAAAATATTGAATGGTGGAGATATTTCCGTGTCGATATATGTAGGAAACCTATCCTACGAAGTTACGCAAGACGATCTCACATCTGTTTTTACAGAGTACGGAACCGTTAAACGAGTTCAGCTGCCTACAGATCGAGAAACGGGGCGGATGCGTGGCTTTGGATTTGTGGAAATGGGAACGGATGCTGAAGAGGAAGCTGCAATTGAAGCCCTCGATGGAGCAGAGTGGATGGGTCGCACCCTGAAAGTAAATAAAGCCAAACCCCGTGAAGATAGGGGTGGGAGTCGCAGTCCAGGAAGCAGGAGCGGTCAAGGAGGAGGAGGAAATTTCTCTTCCCGGCGCTATTGAGCTAGTGGCTTAATCATGTCAACTTGAGATTGGAATAACAGCAAAGATCGATTGCCTGTAATTCTCTGCTTGATTTCGGTTAGGGACTAGCAGTGTTAGTTGGTCAAAATTGAGTAAAAATGCGCCCAGCATCTTACGACTACACCAGACCAGGTTAGTCGTAAGATGCTGGGTGGCGCATGGTACAATCAATGCTTAGGGTAGCTTAAGTGTGCTGCTCGCCCGTCGTTTGGCTGGAGTCATCTCAGGTACTCAGAGCGACTGAATAAGGTAGGGCTGCTCCTGGAAGTTCGAGACTGAGTACGTTGGTAGGCTAATCGCACTCGTCGGGAAAAACAATAAGCAAAAAGCTTTGTACAGAAGCGATATTGGGTCTGTACAACTCCAGTACGCAAAGGGTCTGGAGGTGAGTAGGGCACTAGAGACTCGGCAGCCAAGTCTTTACCCGAAACACACCGAAAACGGCAGTAGGGACATGGTCATAACCCTTGCCCCTGCTCCAATCGCAGGAGGAATGAACGAAAGCTGCGATCGCTCAAGCGAAGCCATCGATCGTGGATTAAGTTCACACCCGAAAAGCAACTTAATCACCTATACAGAGGAATCATCAAGAATGACCCAAGTGGTTTTAGGCGAAAATGAGGGAATAGAATCAGCTTTGCGCCGCTTCAAACGGCAAGTATCCAAGGCTGGAATCTTAGCAGATTTTAGATATCGGCGGCATTTTGAAACTCCCATAGAAAAGCGCAAGCGCAAGGCAACTGCTGCCCGCCGCAAAAAAAGACGTTTTGGGTAACAAAAGTGAGTTGCCCTGGCGTGCTACCACTACAGCATCAGCTAGGGCGCTTCTTTAGATTCTTTATTTGCCATAACACTACGGCTATTGTAAAGACTCATGGATTTCTCAACTCCTTGTTTGAGGCTCAACTCCACCGCCTCAACCACGAGTTGCATGACATCAGACAAAGCTTTACTTTCATCAGGGGAAAACCGACCCAAGACGTGGGAAACCGTGTCCTGTTCTACTTTGGTTTTACCGATGCCAATCCGCAATCGAGGGAAATTTTGAGTACCGAGATGAGCGATCGCAGACTTCATCCCATTATGTCCCCCAGCCGAACCAGAAAGACGCAAGCGAATCTTTCCCAGCGGCAAATCCATATCGTCATAAATTACTAGGACAGACTCTGGCGGCAATTTATACCAATCCGTCACCGCGCGAATTGCCTGTCCGGAGAGATTCATATAGGTAAGGGGTTTGAGTAACCGCACCTTGTCTCCGTGTAATCCGCGTCCCTCCCCAAACTCCCCCTGGAACTTGCGATTTTCACTCTTGGAAATTTGCCAGGAACGCGCTAAGGCATCAATCACTTCAAACCCGATATTGTGTCGCGTCTTCTCGTACTTGGGTTCTGGATTCCCCAGACCAACGATTAGCTGGGGAATCACTAGAGTAGAGGTTGCCTTTCCGTTGTCAGTGGTCATTTTTTGATTGTCCATTATCAATTGTCGATGATTAGTAACCACTAACCTGGGTCAAGCGAATTAAGAAGCGATCGCTAACTTCGTCAGATTACTTGTTGAGCCTCTTCTTGGGGAACAGAAGCCATGAGTTTTTCTTGATCTCGCTTGCGCTTTTTCGCATAAAGCTGAATGGTCGCTGCCATCGTCACAATCAGCCCAACAACGAGCCAAGTGGTAATGTCTGTAGGCAGGCTATTTTTAAACACAGCCAGCAAAACAATCACCACTAAAAGTAACGTCGGCGCTTCATTCAAAGCGCGTAACTGCTGACTATTCCAGGTGCATCGGTCTTCGGCTAACTGTTTGATGAGACGACCACAGTAATGGTGGTAGCCAATCAAAACAGCCACCAGACTGAGTTTGATATGCAACCAACTCTCTCGTAGCACTTCAGTCTCAGTACTTACTAAACCAATTGCCATCGCTACCGTCACAATCATGCCCGGTGTCGTGATGATGCTGTAAAGGCGTTTTTCCATAATCTGATACTGATTCTTCAGAATCGTTTGGGCAGGTTCTGGCTGCTCCGAAGCCTCTACGTGATAGATAAATAAACGTACCAGGTAGAACAAGCCTGCAAACCAAACCACAAAGCCGACAATGTGAAAAGCCTTAAACCAGAAATAAGCCATCAATCGTGTCCTCTACGGTCAAACTCTGTAAGATCAACAAGTTTTTGTAAGGGTAACAGAGCAATTTCTCAAACTGAGTGCTGGAAGAGAGTTTCCAGATAGACCCGTGCTGCTTTGCGATAACTGTGCGAAGCTTCTGGGGTGCTGCCATTACCATTTTGCAGCAAGAACAGCGACAGCGCTGCGGCAAATACCCGGTCTTGATCCCAATCGGGATGAGTTTCCAGGTAATCTTTGAGAGATTCGTGTAGGTCTTCGGGAATTTCTGCCAAGATACTGATATTTGTGTTCATAGAATTCCTTTGCGTTGTCTATGGGTAAGGGCGCAACAGCCCCATGCCCTTACAAGGGTCAGTTTTGCAGTTGCCAATCACACTGACCGTCGCATCATTGTCTGCTGAGAGGGGGTAGGGTTGTCAATGCTGCGAAATATTACAGGCCGGGGTATGTCTAAAAAATATGCACGAGTTAATCAGCTCTGTAGGCGGATTTTTGTTACTTATCTTTACAAAAACTCGGTTGCTCTCGGCTGAGTTACTGTCTTTTAGAAAAATCCCCAATAGAACAGCAAAACCCGATCCGAGTGTTCAACCCTGTGGAAAAGGTCAGAGAACCTGTGGAAAAAGTTGAACGCCTTTGTGGAAAGGCTGGGGAATGGATGGGGAAAAGTTGGGTGAAAGATAAGAATTGCAAAGTGCTAATCGAAGGACGGCTGATACTCAGTCGAGGGTTGAAATGTTGATACTTTAAAACGTTGGTCGGTTAAAATTTAACGTTTTAATCCGATCCACCATTTCAACCTTAAATGGCTATCCTACGGAATCAGGCGGCTGAAGGAGCTGGAACTGAGAGGGAATGTCCCAAAGCAGCGAAAACTTGGCGTTGCTCAAACAGGGTAACGAGGTCGCTGTTGATTTTGTTTTGGGCGGCTTCTGCTTTGAGGATTTTCAGGGCAGTTTCTACGGGCAAGCGGCGCTTATAGGGGCGATCGCTTGCTGTAAGAGCATCATAAATATCCGCAATTGTCAATATCTGAGACTGAATTGGAATCGCTTCCTGTTTCAAGCCTTGAGGGTAGCCACTCCCATCGAGTTTTTCGTGATGCCCTGCGGCGATCGCGGGAACATCTTTGAGGTGTTTCGTCCAGGGTATCCGGTTGAGAAACTCAAAAGTGTGCGTGACGTGCGCTTGGATGATTAAACGCTCTTCGGTTGTCAGGTTGCCTTGTGGCACCATTAGCTGAGCAATCTCTGTCGGTGAGAGGAGAGGCTTGATCTGTCCATCCACATCTTGATAAGTGTAACCAGACAGCTCTTGGAGCCGTTCTGGAAGCTCTTGGGCGAGAATGTGGGGTTCGTTCGCCTCTAGTAGGAGATGCCAATATTCATTGAGTTGCGCGATCGCATCCTCTAACTGACTATCTAATTGTTGTAGCTGTTGGCAGTGGGAACAGACAATTTCCGAATCTTTATGTTGATGGCTGGGATGCTCCAGTAAATACTTAAATTTAGTCTGGGCGCATTCCATTTCCAGCGTTCGCTGCGCCACAGCAAAGCGGTTACGAATCACCTCTATCTGGGATGGGTAGAGTTTTTTCTGCTTCCCCAGAATGGCTTCGGGTGTACTGACTTTGCCAAAGTCATGTAACAGTGCAGCGTAGCGAATTTCTTGGATTTGGCGTTCGTTAAAATAAATTGACCGCAGCGATCCCGTGGTAATTGTACTGGCTTCTTGCGAGAGACGCACCACTAAGTCGGCAACTCGTTCGGAATGCCCGGATGTTGTGGGATCTCGTGTTTCAATAATTTGGACAGAAGCTCTAACAAAGCCCTCAAATAGATTTTCAATACTTTCTTGCAGCTGATTGCGTTCGATCGAGATCGCCGCCTGAGAAGCAAGCGAGCGCACAACGCGCTCTTCCCAAGCAGAATAAGGTTGGGTAACATTCAGCACATTTTCAGGCGTGACAATCGCATCACGATTAACCTTGCGATTAATTAGCTGAAGCACCCCAATAATTTCCCCTTCACCGTCTTGCATGGGTAGCACTAAGACGGAGCGAGTATGGTAAGGAATCGAGCTGTCAAAACTGCGATCCAACTGATAGGGAACTTCCAGGGGTAAATTATAAGCATCCGGCAAATTTAAGCTTTCACCTGTCAGCGCCACATACCCTGCCAGACTTTTGGGAGTCAATGGCATCAAAAACTCTTGAAAGGAATCGCTGCATTGAGAATCATTTTGCGCGACCTTAAACACTAACTTGGGAGTGGCACTACTTCGCTCTACTAAATAAACACTCCCCGCATCACTACAAGTAATTTCCCGACTCTTCGATAAAATCAGATTCAGTAATTCTTTTAAATTATGACTGCTCGAAAGCGCTGTCCCGATTGCCAAAAGTTGCTCAATGAGTTCTGCTGGCTCTTTGATTTCCGGAAGCCACACTTGGTTCTTCGCTGTGATTATCTGGCAAGGGGAGACAGTCATAAGTATGCACCGTTTGATTACACGTAAGCTTGATGGTAGCTGCTTGAATATAGGTTTCTAAAAAAGCAACTCAGGCACCGCAGAGCAGGAATACCGGGTTTATCTTTGCAGCCGGTAATGCTCCTCGCTCAACCAGGAGTATTTTAATCCTAGTTTTTGGAGCGAACCTCTCTATGACTATCATCTGCTATTTCTACGCAGCTCTAAACAGAGATTTTAAAGAAAAGATAAAGTTAGCAAGATTTGCGACGAAATCAGAAGCATAGTTTGTCTTGAAAGTTACTGTCGAGTCTGTTGAAAAGGCTAAAAACCGTCTTTTTAGAGTGATTACTTATTTGCATACTTCATCTATTCTTCATAATTCTTCTTGAAAAATTTACACTGGTTGCTGAGTCCTAAATTCTAATTTCCAGGTAATTTGGCGTACCAGTCATCGGCATTTTTACTGATTCTTTTTAATGACTTTCGGGAGATGCGAGCTAAGTTAGCTAGAATCAAGCTCATCTTGCCTTAAAATAGGAGTTTGTGGCGGTGATGGGCAAGAAAGCCGCATCAGAAAAAATTGCCAAGACAAGTCTTTTTGACAGTGCGAAATTGTAATGAGTATTACAATTTCCCTAGTAGTTGCTCATCTGATTAGGCATAGCAGTTCTAAATAACTCGGAAAGGTCAGATCCCAGACTTCGGGAGAGAAGTCTGGGATCTGATAGGCTGGCTCACCGCTCAAATCGGATTGCTCTAGTTCGCTAACGGCGCGGAAAATTGGGAAGCTAGCACCCACCATCGGCAAGCTTCCCCGATTCATTCCATTTGTCTCAAGATAAAAATGCCCACCCGACTTTTGGGATGCTAAAGCTCTCGACGGGTATCTCGCTTTGCCCTGAAAGTAATTAGATAAGAATTCTAATTTTGACTGGGTGGAGGCGTCCGATTCGTCAAGCGTTGAAAGGCGATTTGGATCGCTAAGGCAACTAGACCAACAGCCACTAAGGCAAAGATAGAGGTTGCCAGCGTGCTGACGCCCACCACGAGGGTGCGAACAGCGATCGCAATATTGATGGTCGTTACATTATCCGAGTGGATGGGCTTGGCAGCAAAGCTTTGAGCAATTGAATTGGTGAGGAAATAACAACCTGTTGCCATTGCTCCTGCGATCGACGCACCACTCAAACAGCGTAGAGGACTCGTGGGCGTTTGGACTGGGGCTGGTGGGTTATCTGTAGTGTTCGGATTATTCATAGATTAATTGAGCGATTCGCAATTAGGGGGTAGTGAATATTTAGCGCAATCAATGGGCAACAACCCGAATCCCAGCGGTGGTAAACGGTGCTACCCACAAATCTAAATTGGGTTCGGGGATTGACTTTCTTACGTGCTGCTGTACTTGTTGTGCTTTGGCTTCTGATTCTGAGAGAGCAAACACGGTTGGCCCCGATCCCGACATCATTGCCCCCAAGACCCCCGCTTCATAGAACGCTTCCCGCAGTCGCAGCACTTGGGGATACTCCGGCAATACGACTTTTTCTAAGTCATTGTGCAGTAATTGACCGATTTTCACCTGATCTTTCTTGAAGATGGCGTTAACCATCGATCCAGAATGTACCCGTTGTCTGCGAGCCTCTAAACTATCAGCGTCAGAAACGTAGGTACTGATATACTTCTGCCGGTAAGTTTGATAAGCCCAGGGTGTAGATACCGCAAGGTTGCGGTATTTGCCCAATACCACCCAGGGATGCTCCAAATTAGGGAGGGGAGAGAGTTGTTCGCCTCGCCCAGTTGCCAGCGCTGTCCCCCCCGCGATGCAAAAGGGGACATCTGAGCCAATTTTTGCTGCCAGTTCTTGCAATTCCGACTGAGTGAGTCCTAGATGCCACAGCAAATCGATTCCCATTAAAACAGCAGCAGCATTGCTAGATCCCCCTGCTAACCCTGCCCCCACGGGGATTCGTTTGTTGATGTTAATCTCGACACCGCCGTACTGGGCAAAAGCTTGGGGAAATTCTGCCGCCATCAACTCTGCTGCGCGGTAGGCAAGGTTGGTTTTGTCTGACGGTACTAGGGGATGATCGCAGTGAACTTGGATGGATTCAGTGCTAAGCGATCGCAAATCAATTTGGTCGGTCAGACCAACACTTTGCAGCACCATCGCCAGTTCGTGATAACCATCTGGGCGATCGCTGATAATTTCCAGATACAGATTAATTTTGGCTGGGGAAATCAGGGTATAGGAACGCATTAGGGTTTTGTAGATATATGCCCACAGGCTCTCATACTGGGGCTACATAAACCAAGTTTGACGAGAGCAGGCTTAGTCAAACAAGCGATCTTTTCAGTCCGCGCACCATCCTGACAAGAGTTTGTGTAGCCGCAACTTTAGTCGTTAGGCTTGAGCAAATTACTCAAAGCAACCCACTGGGTAAGGCCCAAGTCTTCGGCGCGGGCTTGAGGGTTTACTTCTAATTGTTCCAGTATTTGGGTGAGGCGATCGCGCTCAACCACACTTTTCAAATTATTTCGCAACATTTTGCGCTTTTCGGCAAAGCCGAGTTTAACTAAATTCTCTAGGTGCTTGGGATTCTGGGCGGGCGGTTCTATCAATCGCGGACGCAGCCGCACTACCGCTGAATCTACTTTGGGCGGCGGATAAAAGGCTCCCGCTGGCACAATACAGATTAATTCGCACTCTGCCAAATACTGCACCCGCACGGTTAATGCCCCAAAATGTTTCGTACCTGGTTTGGCATAAAGCCTTTGTGCGACTTCTTTTTGCACCAGCAGCACGATGGAATCAAACGGTTTAGCGGCTGGCTGGGCAATTGTACCTAACAACTTTTCCAGAATCGGGCCGGTGATGTTGTAAGGAATATTGGCAACAACTTTATTGGGATATTGGAAGGCTGCAAAAGGAGCAAGTTGAGCGTCTAAGTCGAATGAAAGGAAATCGCCTTGCAAAAGTAAAAAATTATCAACTTTACCTAATTGTTTAGCCAGCAGTTGACATAAATCGCGGTCAATTTCAACCGCAACAACAGATTGAGCTAAAGGTAATAAGCGACGAGTCAGGATGCCGGTGCCGGGGCCAATTTCTAAGACCCGTGAAGCGGAGCGATCGCCCCCAGGCGACTCGTCGCTGGTGGATAACTCCGCTGCGGCGACAATTTGATTGAGCGCCTTGTCACTCCGCAGCCAGTGTTGAGCAAATTGTTTTCGAGGTTGAGGCGATCGCATGGGGAAAGGATGCTTTTACAGTCTTCCTTCCAACCTACCACGCGGTCAAGTTGCTGCTTCCCCCAAGCTAGATAATGCCCTCAATCCAGCGTCCAGGCATTTTATCTGCTCAGGAGCGACTTATTGCTTTTTCTTAAAAAAATCTGGATACCGGAAAAACTTCTGCCAGACTTGTATAGGTTTGCATCCTCCACAAGCAGGAGATTTGTCAGTGAAGTACGAAATTCGCTATAAACCAGCCTTTGCCTCTATTTTTGTCATCCTGAATCCCGGTGATAGCCTCACTGCTGAGGCAGGAGCCATGACCAGTATGGATGCCAAGTTGTCTGTAAAGACGGAATTTTCGGGGGGTTTAATCTCCGGATTGCTGAAGAAATTCTTTGGTGGGGAATCCCTATTTGTGAATGTCTTCACCAACAATACACAGCAACCTCTGAATTTAGTATTAACTCAATCTACGATTGGCGATATTGCTTGTATTGACTTGCGGGGCGGACGAGAAATTTGCTTTCAACCAGGTGCTTATATTGCCCATAGTCCAGGCGTGAATATGGGAGTTCAGTGGGCAGGTTTTAAGAGCTGGATCTCAGGAGAAGGGCTGTTTAAGCTGAAGTTAAGCGGTCAAGGTCAGGTGTTTTTCGGTGCTTATGGTGGCATCATTCAAAAACGAATAACGGGTGAATTTGTGGTTGATAGCGGTCACTTAGTTGCCTACGAACCTGGCATCAAAATGAGTGTTGGACTTGCAGGTGGCTTGCTCGGTTCTGTCACGTCGGGGGAAGGTTTAGTCAACCGGCTGACGGGGCAAGGTGAAATTTATTTACAATCTCGCAGTGTTGGTGGTTTGGTTGGGTATTTACGTCCTAAATTCCGTTAATAAAGCTACTCAATAATCGTTTTTTCGCCTAATTACTGATTACATAAATCAAGAGGATTTGAAGCGATGGATGTGGAAGTTTTACATCAACCGGATAGCGCGATCGCTCGCGTTACTCTCGGTGCCGGTGAAGAATTAGTCGCCGAAGCTGGCAGGATGATTGCCATGAGCGGTTATATCAATGCCAGTACGACTTTACGGCAAGGAAAAGGCGGCGGAATTTTAGGCGGACTGAAACGTATGGTTGCAGGGGAGTCGTTGTTCTTGAGCGTTTTTCGCTCTCCTACGGCTGGAGGTGAAGTATTTTTAGCTCCCAAATTGATGGGTGATATTTTGCTTTATGAAATGACTGGATCTGGGTTAGTCGTGCAATCGGCTTCTTACCTTGCTAGCGAGTCAGATGTTGATATTGAATTAGGATTTCAAGGCTTGAAATCTTTGTTCTCTGGGGAATCAATTTTTTGGTTAAATGTCAGCGGTCATGGCTCTGTTCTGCTTTCTTCCTTTGGGGCGATTTATGAAATTCCTGTGAATGGCGAATATATCGTTGACACGGGACATATTGTGGCGTTTGAGAAAAGCCTGAAGTTTGAAATTAGAAAAGCAACTTCCAGTTTAATTGGTTCGTTTTTGGGCGGAGAAGGATTTGTTTGTCGGTTTCAAGGACAAGGTCGAGTATTTTGCCAAACTCACAATCCGGGTGCCTTCGGGGTGCTAGTCGGTTCTCAGCTGCCGCCGCGATAAAGAGTGGTAATTTGTCATTAATAAATGGATTTTGAACGATTACCAATCCTTCAATTAGTAATTAGCAAAGGATAATTATGAATGAGATTGCCTACGAGATTGAGCATTCCCCAGCCTATGCTTCCCTGCGCCTCGACTTACAAGCAAATCAAACTGTTTTAGTAGAATCGGGTGCAATGGCAGCAATGGATACCTGCATTAAAATGAAGTCCAAAGTCAAAGGTGGCTTAATGCAAGGGATCGGTCGGATGCTAGGCGGTGAATCTTTATTTTTGAGTGAATTTACCGCTGAAGGAAGGGCAGGACAACTCTATGTTTCGCCTGGAGTCCCTGGAGATATTCAACATTACTACTTGAGTGGCAATGGATTAATGGTGCAATCTTCGGGTTTTGTTGCAGCAAATCCTAGTGTCGAAATTGATACTAAGTTTCAAGGTTTTAAAGGCTTCTTTAGTGGGGAGTCGTTATTTTTACTGAGAGCAACAGGTCAAGGAGATATCTGGTTTAGTTCTTATGGAGCAATTGTAGAAATTCCAGTTGCCGGTGATTATGTAGTAGATACGGGCTATATTGTGGCGTTTGAAGACTCGTTACAATACAATGTCGAAATGTTGGGAGGCTTGTCATTTAAAGGGCTGAGAACTGGAATTTTGGGCGGGGAAGGATTAGTTTGTCGCTTCCGGGGTCAAGGGCGTTTATGGATTCAGTCGCGTGAGCTTTATGCACTGATAAATTTCTTGAATCCGTTCCGTCCAGTGAAGAGTAGTAACTAAGCTGAATCTTGCTGTAACTGCACGAAATAGAACTTTTAGACGGTCGCGTTATGTCGGTTCTTACTTAAGGACAATTATCGAAAGGAACCTCACCCCCAACCCCTCTCCGTGAACGGAGAGGGGAGAATATTGAACCTCTGTGGGTAAATGGGGTGGGGGTGAACTGTACGGCATCTAAATAGAGAATTGCGATCGCGTGCAGGTAACTCACGATGCAAGTTTAGAAAGAAGGTCAATGCATTGCTATAACGGATGCAACTAGGCAATGCAGTAACAATAGCGTTTTTGGAGCAAGCCTGAAGTGTCTGGAACTGCAACATCAAGCGATCGCAACCCACCTCCCAATAACCGTCAGTTACTGATTCTCTTAGGGCTGTTTATTGGATTTATCGTCGGCGTTATTTGGCTGCTGGGGTTGTTTATTAATAGCTTGGTGTGGGTAATTCCTCCCAGCGTAGAGCGACAGTTGGGTGCCGTCATTGTCCCGGCTTATGAGCGCTTGGCGAAGCCCTCACCGGCTCAAGATACGCTAAATCAACTGCTCGATAGGCTGGAGACAAAGTTACCTTCCGAGCAGCGCCAAGCGCGAGATTATCGGGTGCTATATGTACCTGATAATACGGTGAATGCGCTGGCGCTACCGGGCGATCGCATTATCATCTACGCCGGTTTGCTGAAACAGACGGAATCGGAAAATGAGCTGATGATGGTGTTGGGGCATGAATTGGGGCATTTCGCCCACCGCGATCATTTACGGGCGTTGGTGCGACAACTACTGTTACCCATTGCGATCGCTACTGTCTTTGGGGATGCTGCTGGGTTATCATCGGCAGCGGCGACGGGTGTTCAAGCTGTTAGCAGTTCCCGATTCTCTCAATCTCAGGAATCTGAGGCGGATGAGTTTGGCTTAACATTGTTGCAACAAACTTACGGTCATGTTGCGGGTGCAACCGACTTTTTTGCTCGAATGAGTCGCAAAAGGGGTGCAGACTTTGATTTCTTGACCTCCCATCCTGCCCCTGGTAGGCGCGTTAAAGAATTGCAGCGCTTAATTGAGCAGCGGAATTATCCTGTACAAAAGCGATTGGCTTTACCGGAAACACTGGCGAACCTGGAAAAATAGCCAGCGCTCCCAGACCTAACCGTCCACCCCTTCCTACCTTTCTAAGGGGCGCAAGCTATCTTCAAAGCCCCTCTCCGAATCGGAGAGGGGTTAAGAGAGATGTTTTTCCCGTTCACACGACTTGATTCGTAATCATCCACACAGTGCTATCCGAGCGGACGTAGGGAACCGAAATTTTGCTGAATCCAGTAATGAAAGGTCTGTTGTATAACTGCCAATAACTGGGACTAATCTCATCAGCGATCGCCTTGAGCGCTTGCACTTCCTGCTTCAGTTCCTCCGCCAGTTCGTTAATTCGTTCAGCGCGATCCTGAGCGCGTTGTTTTCCTTCCTCTACCTGCTCTGCGAGAGGATGTTGTGTCCGCCCCTGCAATAACTCTTGCAATCCTTGCGATCGCCCGATCTCCTTCAATTTAGCTTCCAAGGCAGCGATCGCATCATCGATTCCCTTGACTTCAGCAGAGATTTGTGCTGTTTCTCTAGCATGACGACGATAAGCCTCAACGATTGCTTCTGGCGTGTTATAGCTTGGCAATACTGGATCGACTTTCAGGATGGCGCGTTCTTCTTTGAGCGCCTCAATCTGAGTGCGAATCGCTTCAATTTCTACTTGAATTGGCTCCATAATTACTTTCCTAACTTAGGTGAATAGTTCCGTAAAACTTCTGGCATTTTGTGAATCAATTTACAGGGTTACGATTACTCGACATTAATTCACCCGTTTGTTGACCTAACTTATGTTGAACCGAATTAGTCTTAAAAAGACAGCAAATTCGTTTTTAGTCATTGCCACAATTTTAAGTATGGAAACGGGATTGCTAAATGAGTCAATGCCTGCTTTAGCGGATATGACTACAAGTAACTGGAGCGAATGGATTGAAATCAATGAAACCAACAGTGTCAGCCGAGTGACGAATCGGAGAGACGATACCAGCCAGAACAACTGTCTGGATAATGCGCTTGAATTCCTGAAAAGTAGTAATGCCCAAGAGACAGGAGTTATCACAGAAGCAGCTTACGGACGATTTGGGAATCTGTCAGCTTATTTAATTTGTGCGCCTGAAGGGGATAAAGTTCTCGTTTTTGTTTCAGGACCTAGAAATCAATCTCGACAAATTCAGCAGTTACGCAAAAATCTGAGTGACCAATTTAGGAAATATTAGAGGTTTTCGCCCCGTGGGTGTCAATCGAGAGCGATCGCACTTGTGCCATAATTCCCTCATCCTTCCAAGCCGCCGCCATTGCCTCCACAACTGTCGGTGCCAACGCCGCCTCTGCTAAAGCTAATAAAGTTGGTCCCGCACCACTAATTACCATCCCAAAAGCACCAGAAGCCATTGCTGCCGAGCGTACAGCATCATATCCTCGAATCAACGCTGTCCGATAAGGCTGATGGATTCGGTCTTGCATCGCAACTCGCAACCAGTCACCCCTGCCGGTTTCCAACCCTCGCAACAATAAACCCAGATGAGCTGTATTAAAAATTGCATCAGCACGACTGTACTGAGTTGGTAAAACTCGCCGCGCTTCTTCAGTTGAAAGTTCAAAATCCGGAATCGCGACTACTGGCACAATCTCAGAATGCCAAGGAATCTCACAAATTGCCCATTCTTCTTTGCTTTCTCCGTGTCTGTGCGGTTCGTCACTCAAACCCGTCGCTGCTAGACGACACCCCCCCAACAGTGCTGGAACCACATTATCAGGATGTCCTTCCAGAGCGATCGCGATTCTTCCCACCTCATTTTCATCTAGAGGTGCCCCAGCCAGACAGTTCGCACCCACCAAACCTCCCACAATTGCCGTCGCCGAACTCCCCAGTCCTCTTGCCAGGGGCACACCCAGCTCGATCTCAATCTGCACAGGCGGTGGCGTTTTCCCGATATGCTCGTACAATTTCACAAATGACTGGTAAACCAGATTATCAGCACCCGTGTTGACTCGTGCAGCTTCTGTTCCCTCGACCGTAATGCTGAGTCGTGTTACAGCATCCGCTTCCAGGCGTGTGAACTTGAACTGGTTGTACAGCGTTAAAGCTGCGCCTATGCAATCAAAACCCGGCCCCAAGTTAGCAGTTGTGGCTGGAACGCTGACGGTAACGGTAGAAACAGGATGCATCTCAACGAATTGCGAAATAGACTATTATAGACTCTACCGTTTAACAGCCTGCTATCTATGAAGGAACATTTTTTTCCGGCATTACGCAGATGTTCAATGGCAGCATGACTGTAAAAGTAGTCCCCACTCCAACTTCACTATTTACAGCAATCTCTCCACTCTGTAAGTCTAAACATTTTTTGACAATCGTTAGCCCTAGCCCATGACCGGGAATATTACTCACATTTGCCGCTCGATGAAATGATTCAAACAATAGTTCTCGATCGGCTGGAGGAATGCCAATTCCGTTGTCTTTTACCTGAAAAACTGCCTCTCCATTCTCACACAAAAGTTCAAAGTAGATATTGCTGCCTTGGGGTGAATATTTGATAGCATTTACCAACAAATTGCTAAATATATGCCGTAGTAGTTTTTCATCCAAACAAGCATCATCACAGTCACCTTCATTGGTGAAAATAATTCTATGCTTTGAACCAGAGCTGAATTGCACATGTTCTACCAAATCTCGGCAAAAACATACTAAATCCAGGGGTTTTGGCTTGCATTCTAGTTTTCCTTCGTCTGCTTTTCCAAACTCTAAAACTTCATTTAACAAATTGTTCAGCGAATGAACTGATGTTTGAATAAGATAGAAATACTCACGCCTTCTAAGTTCTGTTAATTCGTGACTATAAGATTCCAGTAATTCAGCAGAAGATAAAATTGCGGTTAGCGGGTTACGGAATTCGTGGGCAACCATGAACCAAAAGCGAGATTTGAGTTCGCTTAATTGTTTTTCTTTTTCAAGAGCCACGCGAGTTGCTGCTTCGGCTAAATGTCTGCGAAGTGCGATTTCAATCGTAGTATGTAAATCTCTTTCATCAAAGGGTTTAATTATATAGCCAAATGGATCTGTGACTTTGGCTCTTTCCAGTGTTTGTTTGTCAGCGTAAGCAGTTAAATAAATTACTGGAATATCAAAGTTTTTATGAATTTCTTCAGTGGTCTCTATTCCATCCATTTGCCCTTTCAACATAATATCCATTAATACTAAATCGGGCTGAATTTCTGATACTTTTTGAATTGCCTCCTCTCCCGAAGCCACAGAAGCAACAACGTTATATCCTAAGCGTTGCAAGCTTTTTACGATATCCTTGGCAACAATTCTTTCATCTTCAACTACTAAGATTTTTGCCTTTGCCATTTTTTTTATTTATGTCTTCCTAATGTTGCCGATTTCTGAAAATGTGATAAAAAAGCTTGTCCCTCTACGACTATCAAGTTCGATAGTCCCGTCTAATTGTTCAGTGAGGGTGCAGACTAACTCCAACCCCAAGGATTCAGTATTCCGGAAGTCCAAGTCTTTCGGGAAACCGATTCCGTTGTCACTGACGTTCAAAATAAATTGATGATTGCCGTTTGAGTAAATATTAATACAAATTTCCTTATCGATACTGGGCGTTGGAAAAGCGTGTTTTAAGGAATTGGACATTAATTCATTGATAATTAGACCACAAGGAATCGCTGTATCAATGTTTAGGTTAATGTCATTAACGTTTGTTGTCAGCGTAATTGCCTGAGAGCTTGCTTTGTAGGAACGAAGTAAATTTCCTGCCAGGTCGCGAATATACTCAGCAAAGTCTATCCTAGATAGGTCTTTGGACTGATACAATTTTTCGTGAATCAGAGCCATCGAGCGAATGCGATTCTGACTGTCCTTGAACATTCCCAGAACCTGTTCCTCTTTGGTATAGGCAGATTGCAGCTTTAACAGACTAGAAATAATCTGTAAATTGTTTTTGACGCGGTGGTGAATTTCCTTCAGTAGCACCTCTTTTTCTTTAAGCGAAGCCTTGAGTTGCTCTTCTGCTCGTTTGCGTTCGGCGAGTTCAGCTTGTACTTGCTGATAAAGTTCAGACTGCTGAATTGCGATCGCTACTTGCGTTGACAATTGTTTGAGCAAATCAATCTCAAACTCCCGCCACCGCCTGGGCCCCGAACAGTGATAGGCGCACAGCAGACCCCACAAATGTTCTCCTTGCAGAATCGGAACCACGAGACTCGCTCGGATATCATACAAAGCCAGGATATCAATATGACATTGGGTTAACCCGGTGGTATAAATATCTGCTGTGACTTGAATACGCCCTTTTTTGTAGGCTTGGGCATAATTCTTCCCAAAGCAATTGTCGTGAATTGTGCTACTTAGAGCAGGTTGCCAGCCCTCAGCGACCGATTCGACAACGACAGTGCCACTCATATCTGGATTAAAACGGTAGATAATCACGCGGTCAGTTTGGAGAAATTGCCGCACTTCAGCGACGGCGGTGTTCAGAATTTCGTCCAAATCGAGTGATTGATGAATGCGGAGGGCAATTGTGGTTAACAGGCGATTGCGCTCAAGCTGTTCCAACAGTTCCGCTGGGCTTTCCTGTCCTTGAGGTTCTAGGGTTTCATTGTGCGGGGGGAGAGAGGATTCGGCTTCAAACTGCTCGATCGATTGCTGCAATTGCTCTACTGCTGTAGATATTTGTGTGAGATCGAGCGTTTGCAAAAAACTGGTTTGGGTAACAATACCTAACAGCTCCCTGGGATTCTCCGACACCACAACTCGCTGCACCTGGTGCTGCTGCATTTCCCAAAGGGCAACTAACACTGAATCTGAGGGGCTTAAAGACAACACGGATGCCCTCATTACCCTAAACGCCTGTATCTGCGATAAATCCAGGCTGAGAGCCTGAAGATCGATGATGTCCCGTTCGGTGACAATCCCTACTGGCTTCAGGAGGGTTGTTAGCGTAGCGGTAGGTCGCACGTTTTGAGTTTTGTTAGTGTAGCGATGCGTAGGAAGTTTTGAGTGTTGAACCTTTGCTTCGCTCAAGGGATCGGGTTGAAGTTTTGAGTTTTCAATAGAACTCGACTCGGAACTTTCTTCTGTAAGCACAACACAATTGACCTGGTGTTCTGCCATTAATTGAGCTAAGCTCAGCGCCGAAGCCGTCGCCGGTGCTTGAATAACTGGGGCAGTCATCACTTCTGTCAAAGGCTGCGATTTGATTAGCTCATCGAGGGGCAGTGCTTGGCGAATACTTTCGAGGGTGATAGTGCCCACCACTTGCCTTTGCGCGTCTATAACAGGTAGGTGGCGAATTTGATGCTGGCGCAGGATTGACAATGCTGTGAAAATATTCTCTGTGTCAGATTCAGTCAGAGCGATGCTCGGCTGCGTCATCACCGAGGCAATCTTGACTTCTGCTAAATTGATTCCTGAGGCGATTACCTGGATAGCATCTGTGTGGGTAAACACTCCGATTAACTGCAACCCTTCTACTACAAAGACAGCGCTAGCTCGTGCCTCGCTCATTAGCACTGCTTCTGGGGGTATCTTCAAACTAGGAAGTACGCAACTGCTTTTCGCTTTGCCCATCATGGCGATCGCGTCCATCAGTGGGGTGTCAGCCGATACAGTCAGAGGACGACGATCGATGACAGATTCTAAGCTAAGCAATCCCTTTGTTGGCATGGGTCAACCTGTGTATTATTGCGGTGTATTGCAGTGGGCGATCGCATACTTGCATTTGCAATTCCTCTATTACCAAATAGATTTTGCGAAAAGCAGTTGCTCCTTCACTTAGGATTCCCGCCAGAACTGTATTCGGTATCACATCGCCGCCTCGCAACGGGATTTATTTGACACAAATTGCCTTCACACAAGTTGCCGCGCCTTTTGCGGTACAGTCAAAATTCACCAATCGCTACTACCGGCACCCTATTTGCGTGCAGGAAGGTAAATCTTTGATTCGTCTCTAGGCTTCGCGTGCTTTTGCCCTCATTCATCAAATTCATGACAGCAAGAAAACATCCCCGCAACCGTGAAATCCCATATGATTCGGATGTTTTACCAGGGCGATCGCTTTTTTACCACCTCCACCTTAGCTAGATCCTACCTAGCCAGAGAGTTAAGACAAAACCCTTTTTAGCATACCTTTTGTCAACCTCTTAAATCCTCTTGCTAAAGGAATATTTAAATGGATATTGATTTAACTAATATCTGCGCTGGCAGCATCTGACAAAAGGGTGAAATCCTAATAATTGGGAAGATATATAGTGTTTAGCTGGATTGGGGCTTAAAATCAGTTCTGCTACATCAAATCAATAAAACAAAGTAAAAAATGAACTTAATTAAGCGCATTCCAAATATCCTGTTGCACCCCAAAAGTGAGTGGCGAGCGATCGCAAAAGAAACAACCTCTAGCGCTAGATTGTATAACACCTATATTGCTCCTCTGGCAGCGATCGCTCCAATCGCCGCAGCCGTTGGTTGGGCAGTTATCGGCATCAATACCTCTAGTATCGTTACGTCTCGGTTGCCCTTAGTGCCAGCTATTTTATATGCAGGTGTTAGCTTTTTACTAACACTATTAAGCGTATTTTTCTTGTCGTTGATTATTAATGCTTTCGCTCCTCAATTTTCAGCCGAGAAAAATCAGCTACAAGCTCTTAAAGTTGCTGCTTATGCCAACACACCTGCCTGGTTAGCCGGTATCCTCCGTATCATCCCAAGTTTCACGATTTTCGCATTTCTTGCTGGGTTGTATAGCGTATATCTGCTATATCTGGGATTGCCGATTGTGATGAAATGCCCGAAAAATAAAGCAACCGCCTACACTGCGGTAACGCTTGCGGGTGCGGTTGTACTCTATGTATTTGTTATCGGGATTAGCAATCTATTGGTTACATTTCCCAAACCAGCACTCTAAAAAATGTTGGAATCGGCAGGCACTGGGAAGCTGAAAAATATCAATATTAAACGGATTTATAGCGTGCAATATAAAGGCGGAACCTCACCCCCAGCCCCTCTCCGTCCACGGAGAGGGGGAAAGATTTAACCCCTCTTTGCAAGCAAAGAGAGACTGGGCTGGGGTGGCATTTTTGCTGTTATTGAGATGCACCCAATTGAAAAAGGGCACTCTTTTGGAGTGCCCCTATATGAACTATGAACTGGCAACTTCTTAAAAATTGTCGAAGTTAGCGATCGCGTTTTTCATCTTCTCCAACACTTCTTCTACAGGAATGACCCCCACATCGCCAGCCGCGCGGGTGCGAATACTCAGGCTATTTGATTCCAGCTCTTTCGCCCCTACCACCGCCATGACAGGGATCTTGTCCTTTTCGGCATTGCGAATCATTTTGCCCATGCGATCGCCACTGGTATCGACTTCAACGCGAATACCAAGCGATCGCATCTTCTGTGCCACTTCCTGAGCAAAAGGCAACTGGGCATCGCTCACCGTCAGCAATCGCGCTTGGACTGGCGCTAACCACAGCGGGAAATCCCCCGCATACTCTTCAATCAAGATCCCGATGAGCCGTTCCAAGGAGCCAAAGGGAGCGCGGTGAATCATCACCGGACGCTTCCGGGAACCATCCTCCGCCACATATTCCAAATCAAACCGTTCTGGCAGGTTGTAATCCACTTGGACAGTACCCAGTTGCCACTCGCGGTCTAGGGCATCGCTAAAGATAAAATCCAGTTTAGGACCATAAAATGCTGCTTCGCCAATGCCTTCAAAGTAGTTCATGCCCAGGGTTTCCACGGCGCGGCGAATCGCACCTTGAGACTTCTCCCACGCTTCATCGGAACCAATGTACTTATCTGAAGCCGGATCGCGGAAACTGAGTCGCGCCTTGAAGTTTTTCAGTTGCAGACTCTTGAACACCGACAGAATCAAATCCACCACTTTCAGGAATTCGCTGTCTAGCTGTTCTGGCGTCACGAATAAGTGAGAATCATCCACCGTGAAACCGCGCACCCGCGTTAAGCCGCCCAGTTCCCCAGATTGCTCGTAACGGTAGACGGTGCCAAATTCCGCCAGACGCATCGGCAGTTCCCGATAGGAACGCAACTCGCTCTTATAGATTTGGATGTGGAAGGGGCAATTCATCGGCTTCAGGACGAATCCCTGTTCTATCGCCGCCGCCTGCTCATCTTCCGCCATCAGCGGGAACATATCCTCTTTGTATTTCTGCCAATGTCCGGAAGTTTTGAATAAATCGACTCTGGCAATGTGAGGCGTCACCACCTGCTGATATCCCCGTTTCAGCTGTTCCTGCTTCAGGAAGTCTTCTAAAACACTTCGCAACACCGTTCCTTTCGGCGTCCACAGCGGTAACCCCGGCCCCACCGGATCTGAGAAAATAAAGAGTCCCAGTTCTTTGCCGAGTTTGCGGTGATCTCGGCGTAGCGCTTCTTCCTTGCGGCGCTTATATTCAGCCAGCTGTTCTGGCGTTTCCCAAGCGGTGGCATAAATGCGCTGGAGTTGAGCTTTCGTTTCATCCCCCCGCCAATAAGCACCGGCAACACTTTCTAGTTCGATTGCCTTCGGGTTCAACTCACTGGTATTTTCCAAATGAGGGCCTGCACACAAATCCCACCATTGATCCCCCAAGTGGTAGATGGTAATTGGTTCCTCAATGTCTTCTAATATTTCTAGCTTGTAAGGCTCATTAATTGTCTTGATCCGACCTTCAGCTTCCTCGCGACTGACTTCTTCCCGAATCACTGGCAATTTCCGATTGATGATTTTGACCATCTCTTTCTGGATGGACTTCAAATCTTTTTCGGTAAATGGCTCTGGATTATCAAAGTCATAGTAAAAGCCGTTCTCAATCCAAGGGCCGATAGTCACCTGCGCTTTGGGAAACAGCTTTTGCACCGCCATTGCCATAACGTGGGAAGCGGTGTGACGGATTTTCTTCAACGATTCAGATTCGCTGGTACGGGGCAAATACATTTTTTCTGGCTGTTCTTGAGACGCTGGAGATTCTGAGACGCTCATCGGCGGTTCCATAAGGACGAAGAAACGGGCAATTAATCGGGTGTTACTGCCTCTATCATACCGAGGTTGTTTTTCCCTGGCGATGCGATTGCTGTTTAAGAGAATCTAAAAATATTATTACGAATTGTAAACTACGTTAAGATTAAATTTAGATAGTATTCGGTTTTTGATTCATGGCTGCTTCCAACTTGCCTGAAAATGAATTGCTGAAAACGGTATTACAACCGCTCTTAGAAGATTTTCAGTATTGGTTTGCGCGATCGCGCGCTCTCTTAGAAACTGAAGAAATTACTTTTTTAAGTGCCCAACAGCAATCCGACTTACTGGATCGAGTCAAGCTTGCTCACGCGGAAGTCAGCACCGCTCAGATGCTCTTTCAAGCGACTGATGCTCAAGTTGGCATTGAAACGTCAGTTCTGATGCCGTGGCACCAGTTGGTTACTGAGTGTTGGCAGGTGTCGATGCGCTTCCACGCTGAGCAATCCACTTCCACGAACAAGTAAATCTAAGGGCGAAACATTTTTACGGAAAATCCGGGGGCAAGCATTACCGTTTCGCCACGAATGCGAAAGCCCCTATTGACGAACATCCCATTAGACTGTGCGGCTTGGAGGAAAATCGTATGTTACACCTGCTTTATTTAATTGCCTTTACTGTTCTGGCGTTTCTTGCTATAGGGAATATGCTCCGCAACTTGTTAACCATCAGTAGTATGGATTCTCAACGGCGCTACCCACCAGGGATGCAGTCCCAATTTAGAGATTCTCGCTCTCCTTATGGGTCAATCCCACACCCGGAACTATTAGATGATGCCGGGAACCCGATTAATGAACCGCTTCTCGTGATGCGTTCCATGACCGTAGAAGACGCCCGCGAACAATTGGACGCCCTCTACAAATCTTCTCCCGGTATCAATGGGGAAACCTCTGAGGAAGCATGAAGTAGCGGGATTTTAAAAGGAAAATCAGATAATTTACTCAAAAAATTAGCAAGATTTTTTAGAGACTGGCAATCAGCTTGATAGAGCTGGGTGGGCATTCCCCACCCAGCTTCTAAATCAAGCTTCAATCACAACCCGCAAATTACCGCGTTTTTTGGCAACCCGACAGGCAGTGGTATTGCCGGAACGCTCAAATTCCAAATCCAGCAAAGTCTGCCCCACTCTCAAGTTCTGTAGCGCTAGACGATTAATCGACTCCGGCAAAGCAGGATCAATAATCCGCAAGCAGTTATTGGGAGCATCGGGGACTAAATTTACCATCATTTGCAGCAACTGGAAGATACTGCCGGTTGCCCAAGCTTGAGGAGAACAAGCGACCGGGTATTTGACCGTGGTGTTATCTTCTGTGCGTTCGTAACCGCAGAAAAGTTCTGGCGGTCGTTGATAAGGTTGCTGTAAAGTCATATCCATTAAAGCTTTGGCAAGTTCCAGCGCTTGATCGATTAGACCGAGCGATCGCACCCCCATCGCAATCATTGCATTGTCGTGAGGCCACACAGAACCGACATGATAGCCCATCGGATTATAAGCCGGTGACAAACTACTGAGGGTGCGAATCCCCCAGCCGTTGAACATATCCGGTGCCCGTAGCCGTTCCGCGACGCTATAAGCTTTTTCTGGTGTCAAGATGCCCAAATACAGACAGTGACCGGGGTTAGAAGTAATACTATCAACCTGATTGCCGTCGCCATCCAAAGCCAAGGCGCAGAAATCTTCCTCTGGCATCCAAAAATCCCGATTGAAGCGATTCTTCAAATCTCTCGCCTCATCTTGCCACCTGTCGGCTAAATCAAGGCGCTTCTTCATGCGGGCAATTTCTGCCAGACGGATTTTGGCAGCATAGACATAAGCTTGCACTTCACAAAGAGCGATCGCGCCCATCGCCATCTGCCCCTTGCGATTCACAATACAGTCGCCAGAGTCTTTCCACCCCTGATTCGCCAGACCCCGCTTCGATTGACGTTGGTAGATGAGATAACCCGTTTCCTTGCTGTTGCGGTCAATCCAATCCATTGCTGCCAAGGCATTAGGCCACAGTAGCTCTAGGGTTTCCCGATCGGCTGTCCAGGCAAAGTGTTCCGCATACAGCATTAACCATAGCGGGGTCGCATCTACGGTGCCGTAATAAGGTGTATGGGGAATTTCTTCACAACGCGCCATTTCACCCAACCGCAGCTCGTGCAAAATCTTCCCAGGCTGCTCATCGCGCCACTCATTATCCGTCTTCCCTTGGTATTCAGCCAAGATCGTAAGAGTTTCGCGGGCAATTGTAGGATCGAGCATCAGCGTTTGCGACGCCGCAATAATCGAGTCGCGCCCAAACAACGTCGAAAACCAAGGCACCCCAGCCGAGAGTACCTTCCCTTTGCCGAAAGACTGGCGTAGTAAATAAGTATCCTGCTCGGCTCGCTCGATCGCTCGATTAAACGTGTTTTTGTCTGAGCGAATCCCGGTTACGTGTTGACGCCACTCTTGCTGCTCCGATAACTCTGCGGCTCTAGCCTGTACCAGTGTGACTGGGGCAGATACCCTAGAAGTGGGACGGTTATTGGTACGCATTTGCAGCCGATAGCCCAGTTTTTGAGTTTCGTGAGGCTCCATCTCCAGCTGCCAAACTGCCGTATAACCACTGAGAGTGTCTGGCTGGCGATGAACAAACTCGATGTGCGATTCCATTACAGAGCCATCCAACCCTTGATAAGCGAGCGTCATTTCTTGCTTTTCGGGTTCTGCGGCTTGACTTTTAGGCACGGCTCGTAACAGCTGCCCCTTGTTTTTTCGACCGTACCCCCGGACTACAAATAAGTCCACAAAATCCGCATCAAAGCTGAGACTCAGTTGAAAGCGAATGGAACTGGTGCTGTAGTTGGAAACAGTTAATTCTTCAAACAGCGCTCCATTTAGGACAATTTCTCGGTTAATTCCGATGGTGTCGGCTCGAAGAGGTGCAAAGTCAAAAATTGCCCCGCCGTCAATTTGCTCATTTGGCTCTAATTTATCCCCTCCCTCTAATCGCTCTCCTCCGTCCATGCTGGGATTGGTACACAGAACTGAAAGGGCAAATCCTTTGTCAGCTGTGCTACTGAGCAAGACGGGGGAGCGTCCGTTAATTTGCAGTTCCAGGCGACTAAGGAACCGCGTATCGGCGCAGAAAAGCCCCATGCTGGCATTCATGTCATCGCCTAAACACCCGGCAATGTTGCCCAGGGTATCGGTGACTAAAAACAGGTCATTGTCTTTAATAGTAAGAGTCGGTTGGGGGCGATCGCCAAGAACGCAAGGCCACTCTGGAATGGGCAGCTCTTGTGCGGGAACAAAGGTTTTTCCGTCCAGTTCAAGAATATCCGGTGCCATGAATCAGGTTTCTGCTCAAGAATACAGGGTCTTTGTGAGGCTTTAATCAGGGTCACACGATCTAATTTAAAACCTTACCCATCGCTACTGATATTCAGTAGAGGATCGAGGTTTCGACAAATGTGCCCTTTTTATACTTCTACAAATCTAATCAACGATCCGCTCTATCGTTCGGAGAGAACAAAATTTCCAATTTTTTTCCAACTCTCTTACTGCGGACGGATTTTTTCTTCGCTCAACCTGGTCAATCATGCCCTTTGCGGGGATGACGGCGTTAAATGGAAATTCAACAATACACCACACCCTGCATTCTATAGTACGCTCTATTTAAGGGATTATGTTGCACAATTCTCTGGCTTAAAAGTGTCTGTGATGAAGCAGCATCTCGTATAATAGATTGCTCTAGAAATTAAGGAGGTTCGCATCTGATGGGAGTAGAGGCACTGGAAATAGAAGCATTACAAATACTGGTGGATTCGCTTATCTCTTATAAAGGACGGCTGGTTGGAACTCCAGCCGCTCATACTTATAAAAAAGATAAAAATGAAATAAATATCCCCAAAAAAGTTAGTAGAGATACGCTGAATTATGACCAAGTTTTTATTCGTGATTTTGTTCCAGTAGCACTTTTATTTTTAGTTAAAGGTGAATTTTCCGTTCAACTTGATAACAAAAAAGAGGTGACAGTCAACGGCAAGGAAATTGTCAAAAATTTTCTAGAAGTAACGTTAGAACTACACCAGCAAGAAAGATCCGAAACTTTTTTGAATACGGGTCGAGTTTTAATGCCAGCTAGCTTCAAAATTATTAAGAATAAGAAGGGCAAAGAACACTTAGACCCCGATTTTGGTCAGCACGCGATCGCTAGAGTCACGCCAGTTGATTCTAGCCTCTGGTGGATTATCCTGTTGCGGGCTTATTGGAAAGCGACGGGCGACACCTCTTTAGTCCATCAAGCCGACTTCCAAGAAGGAATCAGATTAATTCTGGAACTTTGTTTTAGCGATCGCTTCGATCGAGAACCTACTCTCTTAGTTCCCGATGGAGCTTTTATGATTGACCGTCGAATGGGCATCTATGGATACCCACTAGAAATCCAAGTCCTATTCTACGCTGCCTTGCGTGCTGCTGATGAGCTACTCGACCGCAAAAATCACAACAATAAAGATATTCTCTCAGCGATAGAGAAACGATTGGGTTCTCTGGCTAACCATATTCGGACTGAGTATTGGATGGATATGGATCGTTTAAATCAAACCTATCAGTACAATGTTGAGGAATATGGGGCAACCGCTATCAACAAATACAATATCTATGCCGCATCTATTCCTTATGCTAATTTAGACGAATGGCTGCCAGAAGACGGGGGTTATTTAGTTGGAAATATTGGCCCATCGCAGATGGATTTTCGATTCTTTTCGGTTGGTAACTTGATGGCAATCGTTTGTTCCTTAGTTACCAACGATCAGTCCGAAAAAATCATGAATCTCATCGAAAAACGAGATAAAGAGCTAATTGGACAAATGCCTTTCAAAATCTGTTATCCAGCCATAGAAGACGAAGATTGGAGAATTTTGACGGGTTGCGATCCTAAAAATAGTCCTTGGTCGTATCACAATGGGGGAAGTTGGCCTGTTTTGATGTGGATGTGGGCAGCCGCCGCTCGAAAATTGGGTCAAGATTCAAAAGAAGAAGAATATATGCAGTTTGCAAAAGCAGCAATTGAAAAAGCTGGAAAACGTTTGCAAAAAGAAGATTGGCCTGAATATTATGACGGGAAAAGCGGTCACTTAATTGGTCGAGAAGCCAGAAGGCATCAAACCTGGACTTGTGCCGGGTATTTATTAGCAAAAGAATTGATGACGCCCTCTGGTTTAGATCCCTTAGAATTAATCAAATTCAAGGAAAAAACTTATGCCAAAAATCAGTAATTTGCTAGTGTTTTACTCCTTCCGGATTCCCCATTAGCGTCATTTGATAAGCTCGTTCATACTCATCCACCATCGTCTTGACGCTAAAGCGATTCAAAACGTAGTCTCGGCACGTCTGGCGGTTTAAGGTCATCGCTTGTGGAATTGCGTCAATCATTTCTTGCAGAGAGTGACAAACAAATCCACTCTTGCCATGCGCGATGACTTCTGGCACCGAACCCATCGCCATTCCAATCACCGGCGTCCCCGTTGCCATCGATTCAATCATTACCAAGCCAAATGGTTCCCGCCAGGTAATCGGGAATAGCGTCACGGTGGCACCTCCTAGTAACTGCGCCTTTTCTTCGTGAGAAACTTCACCGAGATATTGGATTTGTTCGCCATCAATCAGCGGTTTTATCTGTTCATGAAAATAAACTTTGTCTACCGGGTCAACCTTACCTGCCATTTTTAAAGGATAGCCGCTGGCACGAGCAATTTTTATTGCTCCTTCCGGACCTTTTTCTGGGGAAATACGCCCCACAAAGGCTAGATAGGGCGGTTCAATTGCTTTTTCCTGAAAGGGATATACTGCTGGGTCGATGCCGTTGTAGACCGTATGGATGTAATTTAAACCGAGTCGGGGTTCTCTCTGAGCTTCACTGATACTGATATAAGGCTCCCATGCAAATTGCCGGAATATTTTCTCATTATCTGGCGTGAAAATGCCGTGTGTGGTGTGTACGGTCGGCGTCTTCACAAAAGGCGTATAGGGCAGAGCTGCATAGCCGACGTGGGAGTGAATAATATCAAAGTGATGCGCCTGTTGATAGACCTGAGAGAGCATCATTAGCTCATAAACTCCAGGCTCTTTAATCTTTGAATCTAAGCGCAGCGCTTGGTTATGCACTGACTTCATCTGAGCTTTTGTAATCGAGTCTCCAGAGGCGAATAATGTTACCTGATGACCGCGCCGAACTAATTCATCAGTTAGTAAACTGACAATGAGTTCAATCCCGCCGTAGCGAAAAGGTGGCACTCGTTCCCATAGCGGTGCAATTTGGGCAATTCTCATAAGAAAAACTGGAAGATGACAATCTTCAAAATCTTAGCTTAGTTTGCTCTGTTTAGAAACTAGATGTTTTCACCGTTAGCGATATTTGTTGCGAATCACATTGCGGATACTCCAGTAAAAGTTACTCCACTCTTCTACGAAGGTTTTAAGCATGAGAAAAGCGAAACATATAATTCCTACTGTAATCGCAGCGACTTTTAAAAGGCTTATCTGGGCACCCGCTATTTTAAATATTCCAGCACAGAGTAGAGCAATAATTCCTCCAATTATTAGGGATTTTACAGTTTTAAAAACAATAACGATAATTACCATAAATATAGATTCTAATCCTGAAAACAAGACATTTATCGCTTTAACTAACTCATTTCCATAACTTAAAAGTAACCAACTACTAATCCCTAAACCTGCACAAATTAGAATAATGTTAAGTATTATCATTATTTTGCCCTGATTAGTTCTTAACTAAAGATACTATGCTTCAACAAATCTGAGAATGAAGAAAACACTTAAAAGTTCCAGATTTTAACCAGCCTTTAGCTAAAACTACATAGAAATTGAGCATTTACTTCACCATATTTACAAAATCGTTGTTTTTCTCAATCTTAAACCAGAGGCGATCGCTATCTTGGTAGCGATCGCCTCTGGATATCCTGACTTTAAAAACTGCTGAATCCTGTAGAGGCGGGGTTTTCCCGCCGCTGCTGTGAATTGCAAGAGGACATGGGAAAGAAGATTTGGTACCAAGACTTGCATATTTTAAGCCCATGACCTTTTCATTAGAAGATAGGACTGAAGACAGAAGGAATCAATAAGAGTCAGAACTGTGCAAATTTACTAGGGATTTTCACAAGCCATTTTTGCAGTGTATAGAGTCTTTTGCATATCTTCAGCCGTACCTGTTAGTTTTCCAAGCGTTTCTTGTAAATCCTGATTGGACTGGCTAAAGCTCAAACTGAATGACAATTGAGCGAACAGTTATTTATGCAGACGTAGAAAGGGGCTGATGTATTTGAGTATTCTGGGGACGCTGACTGGTGATAAGCATCTGCATCGTTGCCGGGGGTGCTAAGGTAACGCCACGACGGACAGGGTTAACCGGACGTTGATCGGTGAGAGCTAGTTGATAACGCGAAAGCATCTTCGCCAGTACCAGCTTCATTTCAAACAAGGCAAATGCCATCCCGATACAACGACGATTGCTGCCACCAAAGGGCAAATATTCATAGGGAGAAAATTGCCGTTCCAAAAAGCGCTCAGGCTTGAAAGAATTTGCTTGGGGGTAAATATCCTCACGGTGATGAACCAGATAAATACAGGCAGCAAGCGGTGTACCGGCATCAAATTGATAGCCCATCAGTTGCACTGGCGATCGCGTAATTCGACCAAAAGTAAATATCGCCACTGGATAAATTCGCAACGTTTCCGAGCAAACAGCGTTGAGGTAGGGAAGTTTAGAAATGGCGCTGACATCTGAAACATCCCCAACACTATTCAGTTCTTGGAGAAGCTTGTCATGTACCTCTGGCTGACGGTGTATCCAATACAATGCCCAAGCGATCGCTGAAGCCGTGGTTTCGTGACCCGCCAACAGGAGGGTCATTAACTCATCGCGCAATTCTTCATCCGTCATTGGTTGCCCATCAGTATCCCGCGCAGACATCAGCAGCGTGAGAATATCTGTGCGATCTGGATCGAATTGCTCCCGGCGTTGCTGAATCTCATCGTAAATGAGTCGGTCAACTTGCTGCCGTTGGCGAAGAAATTTTCCCCAAGGACTCCAAGAACCCAAATCTCGTTGGAGTGATGGAAAAAAGAGGACGGCGGATGAGAGGGGAGAACTCACAGCATCCAGCATCGAAGTGAGGAGTCCCTTGAGTTCCTGAAAACGCTGACCCTCATTGATGCCAAAGACAGCGCCTAAGATGGTTTCCAGAGAAATCTCTTGCGTGGTGGCACGAATTAGGAAGGGTTTGCCAATCGTCAGCCGATTCATGACTTCCTCGGTAATGTCACAAATCAACTTGCCGTAAGCTCGCATTCGTTCCCCATGAAAGGGCGGAGTCAATAGCTGTCGCTGGCGCTGGTGGCGATCGCCATCTAGTAATATCAGAGATTGGTCGCCCAGCAAAGGTTGTAAAATCTTATTCCCACTACCGCTGTTAAATTGTCTGGGATCTGCCGTTAACAGCTCCTGAATTCCTTGCGGATTGCTAATGAGTACATACGGGGGAAAGCCACCCCAGCGGGCTGTGAAGCAGTCACCATAAGCTTTAACAGATGTTTCTAGGTACTGCACGGGTTGGGAAATCCATTGGAGTAGTTGCAGGAATTGCGACGTCTGCGGCCCATCAGGCAGTGTCATAGCGTTTTTCCTTTTATTTTTTCCTTTTATCGATCGCAAAACTAAGCTAGCAGAGGCAGCGATGCGATCGCTGTAATCTGGAGCGAAAACCTTCCACTAGAAAACCTTCCACTACAGGATAATTTGGCGTCAGGGTTTAGAGGCTTTTCAGGAGTGCGATCCTCAGCCTTCAGTCGTAAAAGTGGATCGATTGCATTTTGTCTAAAATCTAGCCCGGTGATGATTTGGGGTCTTCGGCAAGTCAGTAGAGTTCAGAGGGTACTGTTTTCAACTATGCCATCGCTAAATGTATGCTCCAAGTCCTATTCCCTCCTGTATCTATCTATATTCTTGACCTGTTGGTGATTGGTCTACTCCTGCTGATGGTTACTTTGGGATCGGGCTGGATTAAACGATTACCCCTCTCCTATGCCATCATTTACCTGCTCGTGGGTATCGGATTAGGGCAATACGGGCTTAAGTTAATTCAGATACGACCAGACGCCGAATTTCTGGAACGACTAACGGAATTTGTGGTGATTGTCTCCGTCTTTAACTGCGGTCTAAAGATGAATCGCCCACTCAGATTAAGGTCGTGGAACACAACAGTGCGGTTGATTGGATTTCTGATGCCGATTTCAATTTTTGCGATCGCTGCGGTTGGTCATTGGTTTTTAAAAATGGATTGGGGACCAGCGATTTTACTCGGTGCAATTCTCGCGCCAACCGATCCCGTCTTGGCTTCAGAAGTTCAGATGGGAGATCTAAAAGATAAAGATGAGCTGCGCTTTGGTTTGACTTCGGAAGGCGGTTTAAACGATGCGCTCGCTTTTCCGTTTGTTTATTTCGGGATTCACTCCTTAAAAGATAGCAACTGGGACAACTGGTTTAAACAATGGGTAGCGGTTGATTTACTTTGGGCGATCGCAGCTGGCATTGTCATGGGAATTATCGCGGCAAAAATGGTTGTTTTGGTTGACCAGCAACTGCAACGTTTCCGCCAGGTCGATGAGTTGATGGAGGATTTTGTTGCTCTCAGTACGATTTTAATTACCTATGCTTTGACAGAAATTGTTAACGGCTACGGCTTTTTGGCAGTTTTTGTGGCTGGAGTCGTCGTTCAGCGGAGTTACCACGATCCCGAAAAGAAAATTTCGCAATTTGAATTCACCGAACAAGTTGAGAAATTACTGGAAGTTGCAACAATTTTGATCTTAGGAACGCTATTGCGGTATGAGCCGATTCGCCAGTTTGGTGGTCAGGGTCTCTTGGTAGCAGTCTTGTTGATTTTTTTGATTCGACCTCTAGGAGTTTGGATTAGCTTTCTCGGTCGTCGCTACCCCTCTGAAACCCGCTTTTTGTTTGGCTGGTTTGGCATTCGTGGCGTTGGTTCTTTATATTATCTTTCCTATGCTTTTGGCGAAGGTTTAAAAGATACTTTGGGCGAACAAATTGCCTGGATTACTTACATCGTCATCGTGATTTCTGTATTTTTGCATGGGATTAGTGCTACTCCTTTGATGAATTGGTACGAACACAATATCAAGACAGAAGGGAGGAAAAAGAAACAAAAGGTTACTGCTGATTCTTGATAATTCAGTAAGGACACGGCATTGCCGTGTCCTTACTGAATTATTTCTAAATCCCATGACTTTTGCCAATTACCCAATGACGGCGAAAGAAACGCGAAAGCGTTGATTCTTCTAAGGACAAATAAATTGGACGACCGTGGGGACAGGTGCGAGGATGACGAGTTCGCTGCCATTGTTCTAAGAGAGTTTGCATCTGGAGCAAGCCGAGAGGAGTCCCGTTGCGGATGGCGGTGCGGCAGGCGATCGCTACTTGAGCGGTTTGCAAATCTCCACCCAAGCTGAGTTCCACTAGGGCGTCTGCACAATCTTCTCGTTCTCGTAAGGGTGCGGGTGCCGTGCGAATCGCCCAGAGTTGTTCGCCAAAAGGTTCTATATCTAGGTTGATCTGTTCGAGTTGCTGGATCTGAGCAGGAGAAAGATGATTCAAGATGACGGGGGGTTCTAGGGGGACGAGTTGCCAAGCTTGGCACAACTGCTCGTACAAAACCCGTTCGTGGGCAATGTGCTGCTCCACCAACCACACCCCAGCCGGATGCTCTGCCACAATGTAGGTGTTGTGAACTTGGGCAACGGCTCGGAGTTCCATCAATCCGATCTCATCAGTTTTCTTTGCCTGAGTATCCGTTGGCTGCGATTGCAGGGAACGATTGACGCTGTAGGCACTTTTCGCTTCCGCTGCTTTGATCAGGCGGCTGACTCGCTCTGGAGTTTTTTCCAGAATCGTCCCCACATTTAGACGCAAAGCTTGCTCAATCGCTGCTGTCACCTGTTCTTGCCAGTAATTGAGCTGGTTTAAGTAAATTTCGGCTTTGGCAGGATGGCGGTTCCAGTCTATTTGACTGGCACAGATGAAAAGATGCAGAAAACAGATCGGATAGCGATCGCGCGGGAGCGTTCGCATTAAAGCCCCCAGGATCGTTTGCTCCAGTTCCGGCGACTTTACGTGCCTTCCATTCATCGCCACCCGTACCCAATCGGGACGGCGGCGATGGCATCTGTCTGGCAAGCCGAGTACCACTGTCAGGGTTGAGTTTAGAGTGGAGTTAGATTCTCCGCCGCTTCCAGGCGCGTCTGTTCCTGCTTTTTCTGGAAGGGTTGGCACTTTCACTGTTAGATGCTGCAAATCACTCGGTCGGATTTCCCGGAGAATTTGAGGCAAAATCTGTTGCGCTGTCTTCCCAGGACTAATGGTGAACCATTGGCGGTCATTTTGCTGAACCTGCCAGGTGACATGAGGATGACAAAGGGCGATTTGCTGAATCGTCGCTTGCACTGCTCTGAGTTGTTGGGCGGCGGAAGGCATTCCCTGACGCCGCGCCAACCAATTGCCAAACAGATTAGAGACGGTGACAACAGTACCGGGCGCGATCGCTACAGTTTCCACCTGCACGAATTCCCCGACTGAGTTATAAACCACTCTCCAACCTTCACAACTTCCCGCAGAACGACTAAAAATCTCCAACTCTGCTAACGCTGCCAAACTGTGCAACGCCTCTCCCCGAAATCCCAGACTGCTAATTTTCCACAAGTCTTCTAAGTCGCGGATTTTGCTGGTGCTGTGGGCAGTTGCAGCTTGTTTCAGGTCTACCAAATCCATGCCGCAGCCATTATCTGCGACTCGCACCCGCCACTGTTCCGGCGATAGGGAGATGCTGATGCGGGTTGCACCGGCGTCAAGGGCGTTTTCCGCTAATTCCCGCACTACAGCAGCCAAAGAGTCAATGACTTCTCCAGCGGCGATTAAATTTACTACCTCTGCCGGTAGAGTTTGAATACTAGACACCATGAGATCCAGTTTAGTTTAGGCGAGAGTTGCTGTTTATTTGCCGCAATTTTGCCGAAAATATTTGTCAATTGGGATAGGAATTCTAACACTTTACTCTGCCTAAAGAAGGATTATTTAAATGTTCTTTCTCCAGAAAGAGAAGTTAAATATCAAATTTTGATTAAATTTCCATTGAAGAGATCAATTACTTAGAGTTTTTTTATGAGTGACATTCAAAACAACATTGAAGGCGCTAAAGACAAAGCCGTAAGTGGCGTTGAAAGCGCTAGTGCCAAGGTTCAAGACACCATTTCTAAGGCAAAAGAAGCCCTTCCAGATATTACTCCCACCCCACCGGGAATGAAAACGCAGTCCAGCGTGAATGACCTGAAATCCCGTCTGGAATGGGGCGAGCCAGCTTTAACAATTCTCGATGTGCGCGAGCGCGGTGCCTTCAACGAAGGCCACATCATGGGAGCCATGTCCATGCCGATGGATGAATTAGTAGAGCGTGCGAAAACTAGCCTTCGTCCCGCCCGCGATATCTACGTCTATGGCGACAGCGACACCGAAACCTCTCGCGCAGCTTCCGAACTTCGCTCGGCTGGATTCCAGTCCGTGGCTGAACTCAAAGGCGGTTTTCCTGCATGGAAAGCGATCGCGGGTCCTACAGAAGGGGCTGCTGAATCCCAAAATCCTCCAGGAGCACCGGGATACAATCCTGTCTCTGCAACCAAGAGTCAGGTACAAAAGTAGATTTAGCGATTTGTCAGTCGTCAGTTCTCAGTAGTGGGTTGCAATCAACCATGACGATTGACGCTTATCCAATAGTGAGCCGCGTCCCACGGGTTAAACCTCACTAGCTCGATATCACCCAAATTTATCGGCTGTTGTGGCATGGGTGGTCTGATCCCTAAGGCAGCAATAACTTGATACCCGACGGCTCTTGCCAGTTTTGGCGGCACGGCGTTTCCAATTTGTCGAAACCCGTGCCATTTTGTTGTGTGGAAGCGGAACCAGTCAGGAAAAGAGTGCAGTCGTGCCGCCTCGCGGACTGAAATCACTCTGGGATAAGTTGGATGAATCGGACGGGGAGAGGTATAGCGACCGCCTCCAGAACCCGTACCGGCGCGTAAGGTATGGGACAGCGTATCCCAATTCAACCGTCGAAAGCGACTCACCGATTCTAGCTGTCCGGGCACTGTTTTCTCGAACCGTTCAATCGAAGCTGCCGTGTGTTGGGTTCGCAGAGAGCTAGTCAACAGATGAGGATTGACTAGCCGGGGATAGGCGAAATTATTCGGTTCGGGTGCAATCCCCATTAAGTGCTTTGCATAGATGCTGGCTAATGTCTCCATCTGCTCTAGTTGTAGCTGCTGTAGCAAGACTTCATCGGTTGTCAGGAGTTCGGGAAAATCATCTAGGTTGGGGAGATCGGCGATCGCATCCTTCACGGTCACTCGAAAGGATAAAGAGTGCAGGCTCAAAGGATTCTTCTTTTTGCCTCTTTTCTTTGGCAAGGAAGTCTTTGGCAAGGAAATATCGGGGAATAAAGTATCCGGGAATAAAGTATCCGGGAATGAAGTATCGGGGAAGGTTGTCTTAACGCCCTTACCTGCGACAAAACCTGCGACAACAGGATAAGACAAAGGCACCTCCCCGGCACGAGTTCCTAATAAAAATAGCCTTTTCCGATTCTGCGGCACCCCAAAATCCGCCGCATTTAATACCTGCACGGGTTCGGTGATGTGGTACTCAACGGATTTAAACGCGCTCTTGAGCTGTTCCAGATAAATCGCGTGTTCTTTCTGAGCAATGCCGGGTACGTTCTCCATGAGAAAGTAACGGGGTTGCAGTTCAATGACTAATCGACAGAAATGCAATACCAAATCGTTGCGCTCATCGTCGAGACGCCGCTTGCCCATTAAAGAGAACCCTTGGCAAGGGGGTCCCCCAATTGCTAAATCGATTTCACCATTCCAAGCGGGTGCGGGTGGGGAAACCCCGCTGGTACCCTTGTGCAATGCCCATCTCTGTAACGCTTTTCTAATCGCTTCAGCGGATAGCGTCCTGGCATCGGCACACAAAACCTGGGTATGGGGAAAGTTAAAGGCGTGAACGGCTGCGTGAACGGGGTCAACTTCAACTGCCACCGCTACATCAAACCCAGCCTGCTCAATCCCTAAAGAAAATCCACCCGCACCCGCAAATAAATCGACCGCAACCGGACGGCGATAGAAATGAACCATCCCCATACAGGTGTTCTGACTTGGTAGAGAATTTGTATTCTATCGTCAGTCTCTAAAGCGCAAAAATTTTTTTCCAGTCTCTTGACGGTATTGTATTACTTTTGTAGTATATAGAAGTATCTGATTTTGAAGCCATCTGCCAGTAACCGTGGAAGCGAAACCGACGCTTTTAGGCGACGTGACTTTATCTCCAAGAGCAGACGGCACTTATATTTTTCTGCTCCGCGCCCAGATGAGTGAAGCATACACACCTAGGGTTCTGGTTGTCATGGGTTCAAATCCCATTCTCTCCAATTGGAGATGTAGCTCAGTGGTAGAGCACCAGAAAAAGTGAAACGGCTTTGCCGACTTGCGCGGAGCTTATAATTTCCAATTCTTCAAGCGTTCGCCCCGTATCCAAACCGAGAAAGCTTACATACTTATTTCCAAAGTAACCAAGAGCTTTCTCAACTTGTACGGGGTGACTTATATCGAGGTGATTCCTGTGCAAACAGCCGAGCGCGACTTGCGTTTAGATATGTTAAATAGTCTGCTAACCACGCCTCACCGGGAGCTAGAGAAGGTGAGTGAAGTTCACAGGACGATGGTGGAAAGCGACCCCATCTTCTACGGACATTTAGCAGTCTGGTATCAGCGCAACGGGGATGTCCGCGACCACAAAGAGGTATTTGTGGGGAGTTTGCTGAGCAGTAGCTTAGGGGAACACCGCGATGCTGGTTATGTGCTTTTGCAAGAGTTTCCGCCATATCAAGTTGCGCGGATTGTAGACTTTTTGAAGCAACACCGGGGTAAGTTGCCGCGTTCTACTCGGACTGCGGTGCGGCGCTATCTGAAGGAACGGGAGAAAAATCCTGTATTCTTCGATCGGGCAGCGCTCCGGGCACGGAGTGCGATGAAGCACCTGTATGCTAGCTTGCATATTAAACCGAGCGATCGCGCGGATGCAGTGTTATTCAAGGACAACCCGCCAGAAGATAGTTTAGCCTTTGCGCTAAAGCTGATGGCGATCGCATCTTCACCCTTAGAGCAAGCGCAACTGATTGTAGAACACAAAATTCCCTACACAGTTGCCGTGGGAGCCATCAAACAAATGACCCCCACCGTGCTAGTCGCGCTGATTAACTCCATGACACCACAAGAGGTGATTAACAACCTCAAGTCACTGCAATCTCGCGGTGCGATGGGAAACCCCCAGGTAAAAGCACTCATCGACGAGAAATTGGAGAAAGCGCAAGGAGATGTCCGAGTAGCAGCTTTAAAGGCGCGTGTAGCAGCAGATGCGGCAGAATTAGACGCCGATACCGCTGCACGGCTAGAGCGCGTCATGGACGAACAGGTGAAAAAGCGTGGCAAAATTGCCAAACCGACTGCCTTATTAGTCGATAAATCTAGCTCAATGGAGAGTGCCATCGAAGTCGGAAAGCGCATTGCCGCTTTAATTTCCGGTATGGCGGCGGCAGATTTATTCGTCTACGCTTTCGACACCATGCCTTACCCCGTCAAAGCGACTGGGAACCAGTTGAGTGACTGGGAACGGGCATTCCAGCACATCAAGGCAAACGGTGCCACCAGCATCGGTTGCGGGTTGGAAGCGATGCGCCTAAGAAAGCAGCTGGTTGAGCAAATCATCCTGGTGACGGACGGAGGAGAAAATAAAGCTCCCTACTTTGTAGAAACTTTCGACGCCTACAAGCGCGAGCTCAAAGTAGAGCCAAGCGTCCTCATCGTCAAAGTAGGTTATTCCTACGATTGGTTAGAGCGCAAGTTACAGGAAAAACAGGCGCAGATAGATACTTTCACCTTTGCGGGTGATTACTACTCGTTGCCGAACTTGATGCCACTTTTATCTCGTCCTTCGCGTCTAGAGTTGCTGATGGAAATTCTGGAGACACCTTTGCCAGTCCGGGATGACAAGTAGGGGTAGGTTTTAAAAAACTTACCCTGACAAAAAAAGTAGGGTGGGCAGTGCCCACCCTACGCTGGACTGCATAGGTTTCGCTATCGGTGAAATATATCAACGATAAATGTAGATTTGCCGCTAGTGGCAAATCCTTGCCAAAAATATATTCATCCCAAAAAGATGCCATGAGCGAAATACAGACAGCGTACAAAGTGGTAGCCCTTGCCGTATGGCAAATTGCTGGCGAAGAGCATCCCGATGATTTAGCAATATTAAAACGAATTTTTCGCGTTAAAGCAAAGGGAAAAAGAATTCAGACTTATTTCAAATTTTAATAAATTTGTCATGAGCATTTTTAAAGTAGAAATAGTCAAAATTAATAGCGCCAATCCTCACCCAAATGCAGACAGATTAGACATTTGCACGTTTGAAGGGATGGCGTATCAGGTTATTACCGCCAAGGGTAATTTCAAATCTGGGGATTTGGCGTTCTACTTTCCGATTGATAGTATTATTTCCGAAAAGTTTTTAGATGAATTGAGGATTCGTCCTTATTACTCTAAAAAACTACGGGCAGTTACGGCTATACCAAGCAAACCCTACAACTCAGGTTAGCAAGGGTTGAGCTTGAATTGGGCGGAACCCTTCTTCCCAAGGCCAGCGGTATTCTTTGTCTTGCCAAATCATCTGGATAACAGGATAGTGGAGACCTCCGTTAAACCAGGAAGCCCAGCAGGTGTATTCTGTTTTTGCCTTGTTACTACAAAGTTTAAATTGGAGCTGATAACCGTCAGCAAGTACGCCATCCAAAGGAGTATCCAGAGGCGGGGCATTCCCCTCGGCAATTTCTTGAGCGTATTCGTTAATCAGTCCCCCTGAAACGCGATTAGGAAGCCCTACACATAAGATTTCTGGGTGTTGAAAGTTATACCAAAGTCCAATTGAGTATGTGAACTCTGGTTCGTCATCTTCTTCATTTGGATAAACGCCCATCAAGTGGCAATTATGTGGACTGTACAAAACATTATCGATTACAGATCCTTCGGGGGTATCTTCAATTGTTGTTATTGCCGACATCCAAACATCAGGGGCAATTTCTTTCCCTTGAGCATCGTTAAACAAGGCAGCGGCTTGAACAAATCCGTTATTAATCAAGGCATCCGCCAGGAATGATGTGGCTTTGAGCCGTTCTCCAGCGACCAGATATGTTTGTAGGGTTTCTAGCGCTTGCTCTCTACTGAGTGTCATAGTGTCTATTTTTGAAATGGAGTCACGCTGACTTGGGATGGAGGATTGCAGATTGCAGAAGTCTCAGCTCAAGTATAAGTTTAGCTGACTTGTTTTTAGCTATTTCATCGCGTATGACACAATCTAACTTCTACGAGCAGATGCAGCTATCTTACAGAGAAATTGCTTGGTGGATACGCCTTTGCGCGATCGCTAGAGCCAAAATTGGTACAGAAGAGCGATCGCTGTTTTGAAGACAGATAAGACGCGATCGCTACCTCCTCCGCAAAGACGGTACTGAGTTGCATTAGTCAATATCAAATTTATGGCACGGTATATACGTGTAGGGGCACACGAGTGTGCGCTCTTATGATTAGAAAAATAGAAACCTACGATTGGCTGGAGCGTCGGTTACAGGAAAAACAGGTGCAAGTAGATACTTTCAGCTTTGCGGGTGACTACTACTCGCTGCCGAATCTTATCCTGCTTTTGTCTCGTCCTTCGCGTCTAGAGTTGCTAATGGAAATTCTGGAGACACCGCTACCAGTACGGGATGATAAGTAACTGCTCAAAGAATGTAGTTGGGTTGAGCGTAAGCTCAACCCAACTATAGAAGGGGTATTAGATTTCGTTACCTTAATCCAACCTACTAATTAAATTTAAAGTGGGACTTGGCTTGTCGTTATGGTAAAAATTATGGTCTATTGATGTAGGCGATCGCTTCTGTGACTTGCTGGGAAATCAGTTGTTGGAGTTCGTCTCTGGCACGTTGTTGCTGATACTCGGCACCTTCTTTTGTGGTGGCATAGAGAGGGGGCACTCTATTCAAGACATAGGCAACAATATCTCTCAGCTTCTGGATGCAATCGCTTGTGGCTTCAATTTCCGCCAACTGTGCGAGCGCCTCTTTTTGCACCAACTCTTCCATCACGTTGACGATCCTTTTACCCAGATAGGTTGGCTCAAACTCTGCTCCAGTAGGAGGTCTGCGTCGCGGAGGTTTTGGAGGCTCGCCTGAATCAAATTCAGTCAAGGGTGTTGCATCATCAACAAATGATTCAGACAGATAATTTAGCGTAGCTAAAGGATGATTTGATGGTCGGGAATTTGGATTTGTCATATAGCTCATCAGTACCAATGCTTCATTTTTAGCGCGATCTCTTGTAGGGTGGGCATTGCCCGCGAAAATCCCGACATCCCTACACAGAGTAGAATGGCATTGCCCACCAACCCAAGCTTTTATATTAACTTCACTTGACTTAGATCGATGCTTCCAGTTTGAGCCAAAAATTACCTGGCAAGCAATGCCCGCCATTCAGTTCAATCAAAGGTAAATTTATTTTTTACTCAAGATTTTCCAGATGAGTTTTAGAAAATCTAATTAAAAGTCATAGTGCCTTATTCACTGCTTCATCACTTGGAAAAGCCTTAGCAACATTGGGTGCTAGCAATACTAAGTTAGTGCTTTGTTTGTAACGTTCAACATACTTCCCCTTGACATACCCATGCATTTGAGCGCTGTCGTATTCAGCACAAAGTTCATCATCAAACTCGGTGTTAATTTCCTTCTTTATTAAACCTTTGTTCTCTGCGCGTTGCTTCTTTTGCAGCGATCGCTACCTCCTCGGCAAAGACGGTACTGAGTTGCATTAGCCAAATATCAAACTCATTGCACGGTAATGCAGTAGGGGCACACGCCTGTGCGCCCCTATGATTGGGAAAATAGAAACGATCGGGAATCTGCCACAACCATCCTGTAGTACCTTATAATACAAATATTCAATTTCCCTTTCTTCTTTCCCACTCAGGACTCAAGAGGCGATTCATCGCGTCTCTACACATTTAGCCCTCAATGCCGCTTTTTGTAAAAAGTCGCCGCACATCCCTGGATACTTTGCGTAAACGCTATGATGCAGCAACGATTCTCGACGTAACTTCTCGCAGTACCGAACCTTGGGTTCGCTTTAGCCCTTTTTATCCGCATGGTGGAATTCCCGTTCCTTTTTCCCCAGGACACTTCAGCTATACCGTTGAAGGAATTTGGCAAGGATTAAAAGTTTTTGAGTCTGCGGATGTAGATCCGGGCAAACTAGCGATCGCTAATATGAAAGGGATCAAGCGCACGACACAAACTTTCGGCAAGGTTCTAGGGCATCGTGCAGGCTTAACCGGAGACAAATTATTGTCCTATGTAGAAGCGCGTCGTGCCATCTACCTACCATCGTATAAATGGGTACTAGAGAACCGCCTTCAGAACCTACTTGCGGAACTCAAACAGCTAAGTGCAGACCAAACAGTATTGTTATTAGATTATGAAACAAACTGCGATTTAGACGATTTATCGAGTCCTTTATCCCACGCAGGATTGGTCAAGCGATATTTAGAAGATGACTGGTATTGTTAAGCTAAAAAGAGCGACTTAATGAATAATTCTCGCTTAGTTAAAATTAGCAAATATCTCAGCAAGCATCTTCGGCATACTCCTGAAGCCATTGGTCTTGAACTTGCACCTGGTGGCTGGGTTGCTGTCGATGAACTTCTAAAAGCGTGTGCAGATCGTTCTTTTATGCTTACTCGTGCTGAACTTGATGAAGTTGTTGCTAAAAATGACAAAAAACGCTTTTCTTTTGACTCAACAGGTACCTTAATTCGGGCGAATCAAGGACATAGTACAGAAGTTGATTTGCAGCTAGAAGCCGTTGTTCCTCCAGATGTGTTATACCACGGTACAGGACACGGTACCGTCGAATCAATTTTGAGTACAGGACTGTGTAAAATGTCGCGGCACCACGTCCATCTATCGAAGGATATTTCCACTGCAAAAACTGTCGGCGCACGACATGGTCGTCCAATAGTTTTTGCTGTAGATGCGGCGGCGATGCACAAAGTAGGATATGAATTTTACTGTTCTGAAAATGGGGTTTGGTTGGTGGATTGCGTTCCAGCCGAATACTTGCAACAAATTTAATGGCAGCTTGGAAAAAAATTAAGCGCATTACTTTCTCATCATTCCATCACAAAGCAAGAAGAACTGAAACTATGGGATCGGGATATTTCGGAAACGACGAAAGCAATCCAGGCAACAAAAACCCGCAAGCTAAAGGCTTATTAGGTGCAGGTTGGCGACCCTTAACTCGGCAGATAGACTGGGGATTTCTTTGGCATTTAGTGTTTAACGATTCCAAAGAGCTAAGCCAGAAAACTTTGGGTTTAGCAAGCGACATTGCTGATGCAATGGGTCGCAACGAATATACTTGGTGGGCAAATATTTTAAATGTATTTTCTGAAAGTACGCGATATGAAGTTGATGAATTCTGGAATTATATTACCCCAGATCCTCCAACTCCAGATTATCGCTTCCAAGACGTTTTAAGTGTTGATTCGCCGGTGATTCAATTTGTCAGTCGTAACAGCATTCCCATTGAACACGTCCTCAACCGGCTACAGGAAATAACGATTTTCAAAATTCTGGAATTATTGGGTCGTCCAGATATGATTACCCAGTATTATCTAGATCGATATTTTTATTTTCCGGTAGATCGATTTGTTAACTGGGAACGTCTCGATATTATTAACACGGTTTATGCCTATTGGCCTCAACAGCAAGCTTGGCTAGAAATTGAAAATTTAGATCGGGGACGACGACGCTATACCCTAATGGCGAAGGAACTAGCGCCACTGATCAATAAAGCAACTTTCAATCTTGCAGTGATGCTGAGTGGCTACCAAAGTCGTGTAGGAAAAATTCACGGCGAATTTCCAATTCGGTCGTTTCCCGCTGACATTCAAAGTTTTACCGATACGGTACAGCAGGCAATTCTCGACCAAAGTCAGTTGGCGGTTCTCGTCCACGGAGATCCGGGTACGGGGAAAACTGCTTGGACGCAAGCTGTAGCACAAGAAATTCTCGCGCCTCTCGGATATGTGATTTTTATTCTGGATCACGATGCGGTTGAGAATTTTGTGCCGCCAAGTTACTTAGAGCGAATTTGTCTAATTATCAACGAAGCGGATAATTTAGCCAAAAATCGCGCTTCTGAAGCTGCTCAAAATAATAATAAGACGGAGCATATTTTGAGCTTACTGGATGGAACATTGTATCAAAGCGTAATTGATGATTCGGGAATTCATACGAAGCAAAAGTTAGTGGTTTTGATGACTTGCAATACAACTGAAAGATTAGATCCAGCCGTTTTACGCAAGGGAAGAGTTGATTTTACCTATGAATTCGCTCATCGGTTTGTGTAAATCCATAAAAAATCAAATCAATAGAGCAAAGGGTTTTGTGTGAAAAATCCCGTTTTGTCTACTACACCGGAAATAAAGCAAGCGTCAAAATTTTTAGAAGAACTTGTCAGCAAATTAACAAACGTAGCGTCTGACTTTATAAAATTTCAGCCAACAGAGAAATGTAGAGCAGATGTAGAAGCGGCTTATTTATTAAAGCTCACTATCTGTCATGTAGAAAGTGTGGTGTCTTTAGCTCAACAATATCTTTACCTTCTGCCTTCAGCGGTGGTTATTTCGCGCTCAGCTTTTGAAACTGCTATGAATGCACTTTGGATGCTAGAGCCGGAAGATCCATTTGAAAGAGAGGTTCGTTTAGTTGCCTTCATGCAAAAAGAAGAAACTGAATTCTCCGATCGCTATATAAATAGCTTGAATGCACTTGGCGCTGATACCTTAGAGAGTGAGCAGGTCAGGGACAACATCAAGCTTTTTCGCGAGGCAACCATTAGTGATTTACCACCAGAGTATAAATCATTCCCGAAAATACCCGACATTCGTACTATGTTGCGTTCGATGAATCGGGAACGCACTTACCCTTTATACCGCATACTTTGCCAATACGTACATGGAACACACGCCGTTACTTGGCGATACAAAACTGTTCTAGATAACCCAAATGAAATAGGGGAGTTCCTATCGCCAAAAGAATGGCATTCACTCTTATATATCTGCGGGTACAGTCTTGAGCAATTAGGCTGCAAATTTTTAATCAGGCTCGGACACGATCCTGAATTGGTTTTATCAGAGTCTTTTAGGCATGAATTTTGGCAAGCCATTAATAGTATTGCAACCTCATAGCTATAAAAATATAGTCCTAAAGAAATGGCAGATATTCGCAACCTCCTTAACCAAATTGCTGCACAGGAAGTGCAATTACGCGATACTCAGTTTCTCGCACCATGCGTAGGTGGGGGGAAAGTACGCGCTTCTGTAGCGGGGATGGTTTATACCTTTAAACCGCAGCCACAAAACTTTGAAGGATGGGGCATTTTTCAGCCAATGAACGAAAAAAAGGCTGAAATGGTGGAGGAAGCAAACTTGCCGCAGGTGGCGGAATATCTGCGACTGTTGAAGCCGTTGCGCCTGCGTTTGGCTTATGTGTTGGAAGGACAAACTTGGCTTGCGTACCCTGTTAACGAATCTGATATGCAGCAGCGCTTGGGTGCCGCTAAGCCAGTGCCGGTATATTTAGTTACTGAGGGTGCAGCATTTGAGCCAATAATTGCGCGTTGGGATGGCAGCGCTTGGTGGTTTGATGAACTGGATCGACGTGCCGATCCTCTGGTGGCGGAACAACTCAGAGAACAATTGAGGAATGGGACGGAAACGGAAAATCTTCGCTTTGCGGGGATGACGCCAGAGATGCGTACCGTCTATGACTTGGCGTTACAGCAGACAGAAGAATATCAACGCCGAAGGCAGCAACAACTTGAAGAAGAACGCTTGCGCCAGCAGCGACGGGATACAAGACGCCAGCAGCAAGCACAACGCCCATACAGACACTACCAAGAGGTACGGCAAGATCCGTATCGGCGGGCGATGTCAGGTGATGAAAGCCGCGTGCGCGATGCCTTGGGGATGGGTGGTGGCGAACTCGAAGATGTGCGCGATCGCGGTGACTTTTGGCAAGTCGAGTGGACAACCCGCAACGGTGAACGTCACATCTCTGCAATCGACAAGGGCGATTTGACAGTGATTAGTTCTGGGATTTGCCTAAGCGGACGCGATCGCGATTTTGACTTGCAATCCCTCGTTGGCGTTATCGAAGCGCGAGATAACTGGGACTTTTGAATTAGTCATTAGCCATTAGCAAAAATGTCTATCTTCTTTCACGAACAACTCCACAGAACATCCGCACTGATGGCGAAGCTAAAAGACTTCCCGGTGACGGTGTGCGGTGCGGGGGCGCTGGGGGCGAATATTAGCGAAAATCTGGCACGTTCTGGCTTCGGTAAGCTGGTGGTTATCGATCGCGATCGCATTGAGGAACGCAATCTCTCTACTCAGCCTTATTACCGCTCAGATGTTGGCGCTTACAAAGCTAAAATTCTCACCAATACCCTCTATCGTGCCTTGGGTGTTGCCGTTGATGGGCGTCCGAAAGAATTAACATCAGCAAACGCCGCCCAATTGCTCAGCGGGAGTACGCTTGTTATTGATACTTTTGATAACAGCACCAGCCGTAAAATTGTCAAAGATTATTGCATCAATGCAAATATTCCTTGCTTGCACGTTGGCTTAGCTTCCGATTATGCAGAGATTATTTGGAATGAAATTTACCGCGTTCCTTCACCAGCCAACGATGATGTTTGCGAATACCCGTTAGCGCGGAATTTAGTAATGTTGGCTGTTGCCGTAGCGAGTGAAGTAATTATTAATTTTGTCGCCACTGGTAATCGGGAAAGTTTTACAGTGACGCTGGGAGATTTTGCTGTCAAACCATTTGATAATTTTTGAATTGTAATTTTCACAGCTCAATTCTTGTACTCAATTCTTGGATTTAGGCCGAGAATTGAGAGGAAAAGTATGAAAAACAGCCTTAGTTTCTATTAATCAAAGAAAGTGCAGCCTTTCTGATTCGGTGCGTTACTAATTTTTCAGCTCCCAGAGCAATCAGGAAACCCCCTCCAAGACAAGCAGCTTTTGAGAGATTTCCGCTCTCAAGCACGAATCCAGAAATTGCTGCCACTACTCCTAGAACTATATATAACTGGAGCAGCCAAAGGGGTTGAAGCTTAAGATCCTTCAGTAACAACTCATCATGCTTGTTGAGCATAGGACTTAGAAATATCTGAAGTTAGGAACATACCTAACTATCTATTCAACCACCGTAAAGCCTATCTTTGCGATTACCTCTAAAAATTGACTACCTGGTTGCAAAATGGCGGTACCGCGCCTCTACGAAATTATAAATACCATAAGCGATTAAACCAAGCGCCACAATTCCTAACAACCAAGGGCCAAAAGGTTGTTGTGCCAGCGCTGCTAGCGCCCCACCTAGTCCCTGAACTTGATTAGCGTCAGACAAACGCCCCGCTTGGAGCAGAAATAAACCAATAATGGAAAAAACAACGCCACGAGCAGCAATCCCAAATCTACCCGCAAAGGTCGCCCATTTCGCCTCTTTTTCGCTCATCTGGTTGACCTTCCACTTTTTGCGGAATTTGGCTTTGTAGGCTCTGTAAAATTGATAGAAGCCCATGCCGATGACAGCGGCTCCCACAAGCCCAGTTAGAAATTGACCGAAGGGCTGCGCTAACAAGCGTGCTGTCCAGTCTTGGGAGGAATTACTATTACTGCCGCCTCCCGAACCCAGGATCAGCTTAATCGCACTCCAGGCTAAACCAGCATAGATTAAGCCGCTGCCAACCGCTCCCAGGCGCGATGCAAGACCTTTGGCATCGGTGCCTTTGTTTTCAGGATCGGCGATCGCTTCCACAAAACGCCACAGGACAAAGCCTACTAAGCCTAAAGCAACGATTGCTAGCAAGAATTTCCCAAACGGCTGCGTCACAATCGTCACCAGCGCACCCTGCGTATCGGTGGTTCTGCCGCCAGCACCAAACGCCGCCTGCGCTGCCAGCACTCCCACCGTCGCATAAACGACGCCTCGCGCCCCAAAGCCCAAACGTGCCAGTCTTTCCACCCATGTAGATGCATTATCTGGTGTCATCGGTTGGTTTGGTCTAGTCTGCATTTTTTTTTCTGCGTGGGAGCAGGTAAATTGTGGTTTGCTACCAATTTTGTAGCAATATTTACTCTTATCTACATCTACCAAAGTGCTTAAAATACTACTGTAGAGGCGCAATTTCTTTGTCCCTACAGAGTGCTACCTTGCTGATGGGTAGCAAATCGAAGAAAAAAGGGGATTATGCGGGTTCTCCTAGTTGAAGATGAGCCAGATTTAGGGGCGGCAATTAAGCGAACTCTCAGTCAAGAAGCGTATGTGGTTGACTGGGTTCTGGATGGCACGCAGGCATGGGAGTTTTTAGAAACTCAGTGGACGCAATATACGCTGGCTATTTTTGACTGGTTACTGCCAGGATTATCAGGAATTGAGTTATGTCAGCGACTACGGGGGAAAAATAATCCTCTGCCAGTATTGATGTTAACTGCTAAAGATCGGATGGAAGATAAGGTGGCTGGATTGGATGCTGGTGCAGATGACTATTTGGTGAAACCGTTTGGGATGGCGGAACTATTGGCACGATTGCGAGCATTACAAAGGCGATCGCCTCAGCTTCACCCCCAACAACTACAAGTGGGAAACCTGACTTTAGATTACGGCACTCATACGGTTTGCTATCACAATCCATCGGATGACAAACAAATCATTCCTCTGACTAGCAAGGAATTTCAGTTGCTGGAATATTTGATGAAGCATCCCAATCAAATTATTACCCGCGATCAGTTATTAACTCAGCTTTGGGAATTTAGTGCAGAACCGATGAGTAATGTAGTAGCCGCGCAGATGCGATTGTTGCGGCGTAAATTAGCGGTTTTTGGATGCGATCGCTTTATCGAAACGGTCTATGGGATAGGCTATCGTTTGAATAGTTATTAGTTAGTAGTCATTAGTTTTTGGTAAATAGATAATAACCAATAAGATTTACCAATTACCAATTACCAATTACCAATTACCAATTACCAATTAACGTGAATGAAAACAAACTTTTTCAACTAACTCGTTGGCGGCTGGCAGGTTGGTATGCAGGCGTTATGGGAGTGATTTTAAGCTTGTGTGGCGTTGCGGTTTATGAAGCGATCGCGCGTGCGAATTGGGTTGCCCTCGACCGAGAATTGGAATCAGTTGCCGGTACGCTGCACGACAGTATGGAGCCAATTTTGCAGCAACCGGGACGCTTGGAACCTGATGTCCAGCAACTGTTGCCGGATATTTGTTTGGTTGGGGAAAAATGCGTTAGCCAGATAGAAAATCCCACTCGTCACACTTTGGGGGCAATTCACCAAGGCGACTACTACGTGCGGCTGCTAGATAGTTCCGGACGCCCAGTTGCCTTGGCAGGACTTCAGCCAGTGGGATTGCCAGCGGCAGATAAAGGCGATCGCGTTTCTACCGAAGAATTATGGCAAATCCTCCAGAATCGCCAAGGCACCCGTTTTCATCAAATTTCTCTATCGCTGCATACCAAAGACAATCGCCCTTGGGGATACCTTCAGGTGGGGCGAAGTCTCAAAGAATTGGACGATCATCTGACTGCCTTGAAATTTATTCTCTTACTGGGGTTGCCGGTGGCAATGATTGTTGTTGCCGGTTCCAGTTGGTGGTTGGCTGGGCTAGCCATGCAACCGATTTACCAATCTTATGGGCAAATCCAACAGTTCACGGCAGATGCTGCCCATGAGTTGCGGACGCCCTTAGCGGCAATTCAAGCAACGGTTGAATCAACGCTGAGAATGAATCAACTCAGCGAACTAGAGGCGCGAGACACTCTAAAAACCATTGAACGGCAAAATTACCGCCTATCTGAATTGGTTCGGGATTTGTTGCTACTCTCCCGTATGGATCGGCAGGCTTTGTCAATCAAATATCGTCCCGTCTGCCTCAACGATCTCGTTAGTGATGTTACAGAAGAATTATCAGCGCTAGCGATCGCTGCCGATTTGACGCTTTCTATAGATATTCGCACGCCAGAACCTTTGCACGTCAACGGTGACGAAGAACAGCTGTATCGCCTAATTTTTAACTTGGTGGTGAATGCCATCCAATACACGCCCGCTGGGGGTCAGGTGGCGGTGATTTTAGAGAGCAGCACCCAAGCACTAATTTTTATAAAAGATACTGGCGTTGGCATTGCACTTCCAGAGCAGACGCGGATTTTTGACCGCTTTTATCGGGTAAATAGCGATCGCTCTCGACACACAGGCGGTTCTGGATTGGGCTTGTCAATCGCCAAAGCGATCGCAATTGCCCACAACGGCAGCATCGACGTTCAGAGCGAATTGGGCAAAGGCAGCACATTTACGATTCGACTGCCTTTGCATAATTAAATGCACTGCTGCATTTCTTGGCTAATTTAATGCAGATGTGATGTTATTTTCACATCTTTTGGTTAGGTTGACGTTCTGTAGCAAGCCTAAATGAGTTGTAAAATCTCTCTTGCTCTCTTTTCTTCGCGCTCTATAGCGCTAACGCGCATGGCTCCGCTAGTGCGTCTTGGCGGTTCGTTTTTTCCCCAAGTCACATAGGGCTGCTATATCTAATTAAATACTTTAGATGTCTTCCTAATGACCTATCGGGATTTCATCCTAATTTCATTTTTTTGTAAAACACTGAGAAATACCTACTGCTTTCTTGAACTAACTTACAGAGCAGGAGCGAGGATAGCCAAATAAATTGATGCCCCTAAAGTCTATGCAAATTAATTCTTTTAAAAATAGTTTTTGGGCTGTCACCCTGGTAGCGATCGCCTCCATGACTGGCGGATTTCTGACAGCTTGTTCTAGTGGCTCCCAAAACCAAGACCCAGCCCCAAATGCTTCCCCATCAAATGCTGGCGGCATGGCACACATGGAACACACGGGACACGGAAGCGGCATGAATCATAGCATGGCAATGGATTTAGGGTCAGCCGATGCTAATTACGAGCTGCGGTTTATTGACGCGATGAGCGTGCATCATCAAGGTGCGGTGATGATGGCAAAAGAAGCCCAACAAAAATCTAAGCGCCCTGAAATCAAGCAGTTAGCTGACAATATTATCCAAGATCAAAACAAAGAAATTAATCAGATGACACAGTGGCGACAGGCATGGTATCCCCAAGCCAGCAATCAGCTGGTTGCTTACGGAGGTGTAGACAAATCCGTAGTTCCCATGTCAGAAAATCAACGCCAAAGCATGATGATGTCTGGGGATATGGGCGCTGCTGATGCTGAATTCGATCTGCGCTTTATCAATGGGATGATTGCTCACCATGAAGGTGCTTTAACAATGGCTCAAGATGCACTGAATAAGTCGAAGCGTCCCGAAATTAAACAATTGTCTCAACAAATTCTTGCTTCACAAAAAGCAGAAATTGAGACAATGCAGCAGTGGCGACAAGCTTGGTACAAAAAGTAATTCAGAAGTTAGTTGAAAGCAGGAAGGGGCGACAAAACAGCACCGATATCCACCTAGGGCAGGATTTCTCCCTTCCCGTGAACGGGGAGGGTTGGGGTGGGGTTCCTGATTTCATCCTAATTTCATTCTTTTGTGCAAACTTAATATCTAGATGGTGGTTTAACGCTGTTGCGGTCAGCCTCACTGGCTATTTCGGCAGTAGGTAAGTGCCCTTGCTAGAGGGCTGGAAGAAAACCTCGCTATCCCATCCAAACGCAAGGAACCCCTTAGTTATGCTTTTTTTTGCTTCCAAGCCATCTAAGGCACGCGATCGCTTATTTGGGACACTCCTGAGCCTACTCCTACTGGCTGCACCAACCTCGGTTCTCGCCCATGCTGGACATGGGGATGAGTTTCATGGAGAAACCGAAGCTAGCCAGGGAACTCCCCAAGGGATTCAAGTAGATGCCCAAACAGCAAAACGGATGGGAATCGAGGTAAAACCAGTCTCTCAACAACGGCTGGGTTTTGGCATTAAAACCACGGGTCAAATTGAAACGTTGCCCAGCCAAAAAGCGGAAGTGACAGCACCTACTCCGGGAAAAATCGTTGAGCTTCTCGTGGAACCCGGTGCAGTGGTGCAAGCAGGCAAAGTCGTCGCTGTCATCGCCGCACCCGACTTAGTAGAACTGCGCGTAGGTTCCCAGGAAAAACGAGCCGAAGCCGAAGCGGATCTGCAACAGGCGCAAGCAGATTTAAAGCTAGCCCAAGAAAATTATCAGCAATACTCGCAGATAGCCGCCGCAGACATTCAGCAAGCTCGCACTGAATTAGGAGTTGCTCAAGAACAGTATGAACGCGATCGCGAGTTGGAGCGTGCAGGAGCGTTGCCACGTCGCCAAATGCTGGAGTCTCTGGCTCACCTGGCAGAAGCCAAAACGCAATTGACCAAAGCAACCAGCCGTCGGGAAGTGCTGGAAGCCGAAGCGCAACTCAAACGCGCCCAATCAGCTGTAAAAGTGGCAAATTCCCGGATTCGCCTGAGTAATACCGCTTATCAGACGCGGCTGCAACAACTGGGAACCCGCGCCAATGACAAAGGGTTGGTGACGGTAACGGCTCCCATTTCTGGCACCGTTGCCGACCGGGAAATTACCCTCGGTCAATCGGTGGAGGAGGCGGGGGCAAAGCTGATGACCATCCTGAATAATAATCGGGTATGGGCTACGGCGAGTATCTATGAAAAAGATTTAAATAAGGTGAAAATTGGGCAACGGGTAAACGTGAAGGTTGCCAGCTTGCCGAATCGCACCTTCACAGGCAAGATTGCGATGATTGGCTCGGTTGTACAAGGGGAAACACGAGTCGTGCCAGTCAAAGCCGAACTGGATAACCCTGGTGGACAGTTGAAGCCGGGGATGTTTGCAGAATTGGAAGTGTTAACCGACCAAACTCCCGCGCCTATCTTAGTCATTCCGACTTCAGCCGTGGTGGAAACCAATGGCAGGCAGCGAGTTTACGTGCAAAATGGTACCGCCTTTGAGCCAGTTGAAGTCACCTTGGGGCGAACGATGGGAGATGTCGTTGAAGTCAAGGGAAGTTTGTTTGAGGGCGATCGCATTGTCACCCAAGGCGCAATTCAACTGTATGCCCAATCCTTACGCGGCGGCAGCTCAGAAGGCAAAAGCGAAGAGAAACAGCCTTTAATTCCAAACTCAGACACGATTAATCGGGTTTCTGCCATTCAAAACTCACTTCCTTGGTTGTGGGTTTTGCCAGCCGGGGGAGCGATCGCATTCGTTGCCTTTTGGTTAGGACGCCGCACTCAGTCGCGCCGGGTGCCTAAAACCTTAGAGGCGTTGCCTTCAATACCTTTACCCCACGAATCAGAAATTGTTAATGACTCGGCAAGCAAACAGGAAAAAGTAAAAAGTCAATAATTCTCTTTCTTTTGTCTTTTGCCTTTAACTATGCTTAGTGCGCTTATCAAGTGGTCTATTAAACAACGCTGGCTAGTTGTCCTTGCCGCCATGCTGGTGACAGTTTGGATATTTCGCGTGGCGTCACAAATGCCAGTGGATGTATTTCCCAGCTTTGCTCCACCCCAAGTCGAAATTCAAACTGAAGCCCCCGGATTAGCACCAGAAGAAGTAGAATCGCTGGTTACTTTACCGATTGAAAGTGCTATTAATGGGACTCCCGGCGTCACAACAGTACGCTCCGCTTCAGCGGTGGGGCTATCAGTTGTGAAAGTTATCTTCAATTGGGAAACTGATATTTATCAAGCCCGACAATTGGTGACAGAGCGATTGCAGCAAGCACAAGAAAAGCTGCCAGAAAGTGTTGATTCGCCGCAAATTTCTCCGATTAGTTCTCCTATTGGTACTGTATTGCAATATGCTTTCACTGTTGAAGAAAGCAACAGCCAACAAGCAAATTCGCTCAGCACTGACTTAATGGAGATTAGGCGAATCGTAGATTGGCAGGTAACAAACCGCCTTTTAGCGGTTCCTGGCGTTTCGCAGGTAATCGCTTATGGGGGTGATATTCGCCAGTATCAAATATTAGTCGATCCAGCGAAACTAAAAGCGTTTGATGTGTCTTTGCAGGACGTGACTGAAGCCGCAGAGAAAGCCAATGTTAACGCTCCGGGTGGATTTTTGATCGACCCCGACCAAGAGTTATTAATTCGAGGTGTTGGACGGATTGAGTCCATTGAAGACTTGCGACAATCAGCGATTACCGCTCGGAATGGAACACCGATTCGATTAGGCGAGGTCGCTGATGTCAAAATTGGTGCCGCACTCAAGCGGGGCGATGGCAGTTTGAATGGCAAAAAGGCAATTGTGGTCATGATTAACAAACAGCCGCAAGCCGATACTCCCACGGTCACTCGTGCAATTGAGTCGGCAATGAAAGAGGTGAAATCGAGTTTGCCTCCGGATGTAAAAATGACGGTTACTTTCCGTCAAGAAGACTTTATCGACGCCTCGATTGAAAATGTTCGGGAAGCACTCGTTGAAGGCAGTATTATTGTTGCTTTTATTCTTATCCCGTTTTTGATGAATTGGCGCACGCTTGTCGTGAGTCTCACTGCACTTCCCTTGTCTTTGTTGTTAGGATTGCTAGCGTTAAATTGGCTGGGATATGGTCTGAATACGCTGACTCTGGGAGGCTTGGCAGTTGCGATTGGTTCAGCCGTTGATGATGCCATTGTGGACGCTGAAAATGTCTACCGTAGCTTACGAGAAAATAAGCTGGCAGGGAAACCAAAGTCACCATTAGAAGTTGTCTTTGAAGGTTGTCAGGAGGTACGCGATTCTCTATTTGGTGCAACTTTAATTACTGTGGTGGTTTTCTCGCCAATTTTTGCCCTTGCTGGTGTGGAAGGTCGCATTTTTACACCGATGGGAGTGGCTTATTTAGTGGCAGTTCTGGCTTCTAGCGTGACCGCACTTACCATCACTCCAGCTTTGTGTGCCATCTTACTTCCTCACAGTCGTTTGCCAGAAAAAGAACCGTGGGTGGCGAGATTTTTTAAAGGACTTTATCGTCCGTTTTTAATGTTTTCTTTGCGGAATTCTCAGCTGATTTTGGGAGTTGCGACTGCTAGTTTGGTGGCTGCAATTTTAATTGTCCCTTCCTTGGGACGGGTGTTTTTGCCGGAGTTCCAAGAGCGATCGCTCGTCAACACCCTGACTCTGTATCCCGGTGTCTCCCTAGAAGCGACTAATCGCGCCGGTTTTGCCCTTCAGGATGCGCTTAAGGATGACCCGCGCTTTGATTTTATCCAGTTGCGATCGGGACGTGCACCGGGAGATGCGGATGCGGCGGGTGTCAACTTGGCGCACTTGGATGTAGAACTGAGTGAAAAGGGGATAAAAGACCGGAAAGGAAGCATTGAAAAGTTGCGAGCGGAATTTGCTAGATTACCAGGAGTTGCGCCGAATATTGGCGGATTTATCTCTCACCGGATGGATGAAGTGCTGTCTGGGGTGAGGAGCGCGATCGCTGTCAAAATTTTTGGTCCAGATTTAGAACAACTCCGCACTCTGGGTAAACAAGTCGAAGAGATTATGAAAACTGTTGGGGGTGTTGTAGACTTGCAACTCGAACCCCAACTGCCCATTAGACAAGTACAAATTCAGTTTGATCGCCAACAAGCAGCTCGTTATGGCTTAACCGTCGGAGAACTTTCCGAAACGATTGAAACTGCGCTCAATGGACGTGTCGTTTCTCAAGTTTTGGAGGAACAACAAACTTTTGACCTGGTTGTATGGTTAAAAGAAGATGCTCGGAGCAATCTAGAAACCATCCGCAATTTATTAGTGAGTACACCAACGGATCAAAAGATTCCCTTAGCTCAGTTAGCACAAATTGGCTACGGTACTGGCCCGAATACTATCAACCGCGAGAATGTTTCCCGCTTAATTGTCGTCTCGTCTAATGCTAGCGGTCGAGATTTGCGCTCTGTCGTTGATGAAATCAGAGGCAAAGTTAAACAACAAGTACAATTACCAGCTGGTTACTTTATCGAATACGGCGGTCAATTTGAGTCGGAACAACGCGCTACTCAAAACATCTTGATATTCAGTGCGATCGCATTTGTGGTGATTACGGTCTTAATCTACTTGTCTGTTAAGTCCATCCCCTCAACTGCGATGATTATGATTAATTTACCCTTGGCATTGGTGGGAGGTGTCATTTCAGTGGCATTAACGGGTGGGATTATTTCCGTCGCCTCTCTGGTTGGCTTTATTACTCTATTTGGAGTTGCCACTCGCAACGGATTGTTATTAGTTGATAATTACAACGCTAAATTTGCCACGGGAATGCCTTTTTGGGAAGTAATCATTCAAGGTTCGATGGAAAGGCTCAATGCCATTCTAATGACGGCTTTTACCTCCGCTTTGGGGTTAGCACCTCTGGTCGTGGGAGGAGGTGCAGGAAAGGAAATCTTGCAGCCGTTGGCGGTGGTTGTGTTAGGAGGGTTGTTTACTTCTACAGCGTTAACGCTGTTAGTTTTACCCGCTTTGTATGCCAAGTTTGGCAAAGTTTTGCTGCCGAAACAGGTAAATCCGGTGTCCGATCTATAAGTTGCGAAAAGAAGAATTTAAACCACAAAGACGTAAAGGACATGAAAAGAAAATGAAATTATTGAAGGCAAATTTAATTATTTTGGGAAGTGTCGGAGTGCTTTTTTTAGGCGCTTGCACTGGCGAACAGCAGGCATCGAAACCTGATAATAGTCCCACAGAAGCGAAAACGAATGTTCCTGCTGTTTCTCCTTCAGAAACGGCAGCCAAACCTGACCATTCACAACCTTCCAAAGGGGGTAAAGTCGTCGAGACGGGAAAATATCATTTAGAGTTCGTGCCTGAAAAAGAAGCGAACGGCACTCACTTAGATTTGTATCTTCAGAAAGGCGACACCCACGAAGCAGTTTCTAATGCCAAAGTCACGGCTCAAGTTCAGTTACCCAATGGGAGTCAAAAAACCCTAGACATGAAATACGATGTTCAGGGTAAGCACTACGCTGTTTTGCTACCCGAACAAGCATCAGGCGAGTATAAGGTGGTCATCCTCTCGGAAATCAATGGCGAAAAGGCGAACGGTCGTTTTACTTTTAATCGCTAGCAATGCTAGGGGTACGAAGCTATAGCAATCCTATTTGAGTTGTGAGATCCAGTGGTTTAGATACCCGACTTCTTAGAGAAGTCGGGTATCTCGCTTTAACGAATCATTTGGGACTGCTGTTGTAGGTTGGGTTAAGGAATTAAACCCAACCTAATACTAAAAAATGACATCGTTTCATTCAGCTCTTTTACTGAAAATCCCGTACTCTTAGAATGCTAAAGATTGGATTTAGTCGTTGCCTGTGACCTTTTGAATCAAGTCTTGTGCTTTTTCGATTAAATTAGAGTCGTTATTGTTTTCTGTGGAATTGAGTACAGTCTTTTCGTTTGCCTTTTCGCTATAGTCAAAGGGTTCATTGGGGTTTGCTGATTTTTGCTGCTTATCCTCTTCAAGAAAACCTGTTGCTTCGCTATATTGATAGGCGCGGTCAACTCGGTCGTCTGATGTCAGCTTATCTCTTGAATGTAATACTGCATAACTAGGCTGTGCGGCGATGAATAAACTTGCCACACTGATTAAAGTCATTAAACTTAAAACAAAAATATTTTTATGGAGTTTTTGTTTTAAAATTACTAAAATTCGTTGCATGGAAATTTCCTCCCAATTGCTTTTTGTGAGAATTGATGATGCGCGAGTAGATAGGACTACTAACACCATTTATTAAGTACGAAATGAATCGTACTTATCTAGTTACATCTATGCCGTCTGCCGCAAGATACATTCGTTTATTTTTTTAACCATTCATGATGAATTTTTATTCCTCGGCTCTGCATAGTTTGTTCAAATAAATCGGTGGAAAGTGCCTGTTCTACAGGCCAGACGCCTGGTTTTTTGAGTTTGCCTGCTAGCAATAATTCGGCAAGGGTGCCGGTGCCATAACCGGCTGCCACGGCTGTATTTTCATGCACTAAAGTTGAGCAATAACTTGCTGGCTGATCATCTTTATAACCGTTGACTTCAGAGCGAATTGCTACACCGATGCCAGTGAAGCGATCGCTAACATCTGTCATTCGGTGGCTGACGCGAGCTAAAAATTCGATGACTTTTGGATTGTTGAGCCAGCTAGAGGGCCACCAGTGGGCAACGCTCCAAGTTAGATAATTGTAAAAATCGGGAACTGTACCAAATTTGGTAATGACGGTTTTAACAGGAAAAGTGTCGGGTAGCGTGAAGGCTTCTGGCATATCAAACCAGTAAACGCCGATGCGACCATAGGGAGCAGGAAATTCAATGGTTTCGCGATCGCTATACGGCTTGATTATCTGCCACTGACCATTTATCCAAGCTTTAAAAGGGCTTTGTAGCCCTAAAAATGTTGTTCGCATCACCGTAATGCCAGCGCCCCCCGACCCCGATACTAGATAGCTCAGATGAATGCGTTCTGTCTCATCTAGTTGCTCGACGCCCTGGCGTACCATGCTATTAGAAATACCGGGGAAAATACCCGTATTAATAATTGCTGTAACTCCAGCAGCAGCAGCTTCGTCTCGGAAATCCAATGCTTTGCGAGTAAAAGATGGGTGATCGCTGACATCCAGATAGTTGACACCCACTTCTATACAAGTTTTTAGGACTTGGGCATCTCGGTAGTGAAATGGTCCCGCACAGTGGATTACAAGATCGCAAGCAGCGATCGCATCCCTCAACACTTCTCGATCCGCTAAATCTAAAACCTGGAATTGCACTTGCGATCCCAGCTTTTCGCTGACCAACGTTGGCAAGCTTGCAACACCGTGCGCCCCGATTGGGTTTCTGCCAGTAACGGTAATTTGCGCCTGTGTGTGAGCGACGATATCCGCCGCCACATTGCTACCAATCCGTCCGCTTCCTCCCAGAATTAAAACCCGTGTCATTAATCAAGTTGTTAACGCTATCTTCAGTTCATCAGGTTTGCCTGCTTCTCTCCATCGGTACCAAGGCAGACTTTTTTTCAGTAGAACAGACAAATTTTATCGAAATCCGGAAGATCAATTTGTCGATCGGCTGACCTACATGAGATATTAGATGACTTTCACACCCAGCTTTGGGAAGTAGTATCTACCCGAAAACTTCACTTTGTTACACTATACTTAAGAAAGATGTATAAAAAAATCTTCTATGATAACAAACAAATACCCATGAAGTACCCATAAAGCGGGCATCAATCGTTCGTGAATCAAGGAAAATAAAATCTTTTTTTTAATTGCTAAGAACTCCTAAATTCTAAAGATAACTTTAGGTTGGCATCATTGAGTTGCGAATGAAGGGAGTAATTAGCTGGATTTGGTATAACTTCTCAATGGAAGTGTCCAGCGGTGAAAAAGGAAATTTTCGAGCAGCAGATTGAGGCGACCTCACAACGCCGGAAAGAGCTTTGGCAACGAACTGAGGAATTTCCCACCCAGGACAAGCAACTACTGGTGGAAAGTTTGCAAGAACACGACCAAACTCTAGAAGAATTGCAAGTAACTTTAGAGGAACTGCGATCGCAGAATGAAGAGCTAATCGCCAGCCGTCAGACTGTGGAAATCCAGCGACAGCGCTACCAAGATTTATTCGAGCTGGCTCCAGACGCTTACTTGGCGACGAATCTTGATGCCGTGATTCTAGAAGCCAACCAAGCGGTAGCGCACTTGCTGAATATTTCTCAGGAACACTTGCTCGGCAAACCGTTAGTTATTTTTGTAACGGGTAAGGCTTTGCAAAACTTTTATACAAACTTAAGCCAATTCCTCGCAACTGACCAAGTAAGCAAATGGGAGGTTGAGATTCAAACCCGGCAGGGTACGCGCTTTCCCGCCACCTTCAAAGTTAAGGCAGTGCGCGACTCAAGCGGGCGGGTGGTAGAACTGCTCTGGCTGTTACAAGACATTACCGAGCGCAAGCAGCACGAAGCGGCTTTTCAGAGCGATCGCCATCTTCTTGAAACCCAAGTCGAACAACGAACCGCTGAGCTTCTGGAAACCAACGAGCGGCTCAAACAGGAGATCGCTAAACGTCAGCGGGCTGAAAAAGCGCTGTGGCAGCGGGCGGAAGGGGAATGGGCGATCCGGGTGATTACCGAACGCATCCGCCAGTCGCTCAACCTAGAGGAAATTCTCAACACGACGGTAGCAGAAATTCGACAAGTTCTAGGGAGCGATCGCGTACTGATTTTCCGCACAGAGCCGAATGGGGATGGCGTCGTGGTGGCTGAATCAGTAGATGCAGATTGGCTCTCATTCATCGGCATTACCGCACCCGCAGCCATGTTTAGAGAATGTATGCCCCTCTATCGGCAGGGGAACGCTAGAGTAATTGATGACATTCAACAAGTAGGGTTTCCAGCAGATATCGCTGAGTTTTTCCACTCGTCGCAAGTCAAAGCCGCCTTAGGCGTTCCCATCATGCATGGGGAGCGGTTTTGGGGGTTACTTGCAGCTCATCAATGTTCGGCACCGCGTCACTGGGAACCGCTGGAGATCGATCTGCTCAAGCAATTGGCAATCCAAGTATCTATTGGCATTCAGCAATCAGAACTGTATCGGCAAGTCCAGCAACTGAATACGAACCTGGAACGCCAGGTACGCGATCGCACTGCCCAATTGCAACAAGCGCTCGACTTTGAAGCACTGCTCAAACGCATCACCGACGATGTCCGCGATCGCCTTGATGAAAACCAGATTTTACAAGTTGTCGTCTGGGAATTAGGTGTCGGGTTGAATATTGATGGCTGCGATACAGGTTTATACGATGCCGACCAGACCACGTCTACCATCAGCTACGAATACACCCTAGGAATCCCTTCTGCTCAGGGACAGGTAGTGCAGATGGCAGACTTCTGGGAGGGTTATTCTCAGCTGCTGCAAGGCAAATATTTCCAATTTTGTCAGATGGTGCCCGATAGTCGAGGTGCGCTGACCAGACTCGCTTGCCCCATTGTTGATGACCAAGGGGTATTGGGGGATTTATGGTTATTTAAGCCCCACCAAGACGTCTTCAGCGAGCTAGAAATTCGACTGGTGCAACAGGTCGCGAATCAGTGCGCGATCGCCCTTCGGCAAGCCCGGCTGCATCAAGCAGCGCGATCGCAAGTCGAGGAACTGGAAAAACTCAATCGCCTCAAAGATGACTTTCTCAATACCGTTCCCCACGAGTTACGCACACCAGTCTCTAACATGAAAATGGCGATTCAGATGTTGTCCATTGCTTTGAATCGTGACTATGCCTTATTTGCCGAAATGGGCAAGCCGAGGGAACAACAAAGCAAAGTCGCTCGCTACTTTCAGATTTTACAGAACGAGTGCGAACGAGAAATTCGCCTGATTGATGACCTGCTGGATTTACAAAAACTCTATGCAGGCGCTCACCCTTTATTACTGAGTGCGATTCAGCTCCAGGAATGGCTGCCGCCCATTGTAGAACCTTTTCAAGAGCGAGCCAGAAACCACCAGCAAACCTTGCTCCTTGACCTCCCTGCCGACCTCCCTCGCTTCATCTGCGATCCCACGACGCTAGGCAGGATTTTGAGCGAGTTACTAGAAAACGCCTGCAAGTACACCCCCGCATCAGAAACGATCGCATTCAAAGTCCAGAGTCAGCCAGGGAGCGTTCAGTTTAGCGTCAGCAATTCCGGCGTGGAGATTCCGGAACGCGAACTTCCGCATATCTTTGACAAGTTTTACCGCATTCCCAGTAATGACCCGTGGAAGCAAGGGGGAACGGGATTAGGGTTGACGATCGTGAAAAGATTAATCGCCCATTTGAAAGGGACTCTGCGAGTGGAAAGTAAGGAGCGTCAGACCTGCTTTATCCTCGATTTACCGAGCGATCGCTCAGCTCAAATTATCTCCTAATCGTTTCATTCGTAGGGGCACGGGCAATGCCGTGCCCCGATTTATCGCTACGAAATTTTAAACACAGACTCAACCGTAGATTTGAGAGAATTTCCCGCATCCTTCAGCTTTTGGGCAATTGGCTGCTGAGTATGCAGGAACACACGAGCGCAGTTGCGTCCCGGCATCCCGGAAATAGAACCGCCTGGATGAGTACCCGCACCGCTGAGAAATAACCCTTCAATCGGAGTTTTGTAGTTCGCCAATTCCGGCAACGGACGGAAAAAGACCATTTGGTCGAGGGTCATATCAACGTGGTAGTAGTTCCCTTTGTAAGCGCCCAAGCGATCGCCGAGTTCCGCTGGACTTTCAACAGCACGAGCGATAATGGAGTGCTTGAGATTCGGTGAATAATCGGCTAGCTTATCTAACACGCGGTCTGCGACTTTGTTTTTCAGTTCATCTGTCCAGCCAGTACCATGCAAACCCGTACCCTCCGCACCGGCAATCTGATAAGGCGCGAAAAACTCAATCCACAGCGTATGCTTGCCTTCCGGAGCCATTGACGGATCGAGTACCGTGGGTACAACCACATACATTGAAGGGTCGGAATCGGGAATGTTGCCGATAGAAGCCTCGCTGTGAGCGATTTCCACATGGCGCACCGAGTCAGCAATCAGAACTGAGCCAATCAGGTACTCATCCTGGTGATTGTGGTGTTCAAAGCGCAAAGGCTCCGAGAGGGCGCAATCGATCTTGAGAATCGTTTCGTTGTTGTTGACAATTCTGCGCTCTAAGCGTTCCCTTAAATTCGGGTCGGCTGAATCAACATCGCTCTCATCCATGTGGCGTAGGAACAAGCGCTTGGCATCAATGTTGGAGATCACCCCAGTTTTAGCGCGGTATTCGGTGCCACCTGCCACCCGCACGCCCACTGCACGACCGTCATCGATTAATACTTTTTCAACGGTCTGGTCGCACAGGACGACACCGCCTTTACTTTTCACTAACTTCAGCAAAGCATCAACCAGTGCGCCGCTACCACCTTTAGGTCGCGCCATTCCGGGGTCATGGCGCATCGCCATCATGATTGAACCGACAGAAATGGTTTTTTGGGACGGAGGTGCGCCAAGCTCTGCGGAGAGTCGAGCCAAGGGCGCTTTCAGAAACTCGGAATCAAACCACTCGTTGAGGATATCTTCCGGGCTGGTGAGCATGGTACGAATCAGATCCAACGTCTTATTTGGCCCACCCAAGACTGAGAATAAATCTTGCAGCTTTTTGAGGTCGTAATTGCCAGCAATGTCAACGATCGATTTTGGCGGTGCGTTGAACACCGGGATCATTGCACCCAGTACGCGCTGCCAGTACTCGGTATATTCGGCATATTTTTTGGCATCGCGATCGCTATAACGTGCAATCTCTGCACAAGTTTTTTCAACGGATTTGTGACCTAAAAAGTATTTGCCATCAGGATGGGGGCAAAAAGCGACTGGGTCGCAATATAAATATTCCAAGCCATATTTAGTGAGTTCTAACTCTTCGACTACCGGACCCAAGTGAATGAACTCGTGGTCAATCGAGCAGAGGTTGAACTTAAAACCCGGTGCCTCTTTCGGTAAGATTTCTTCGGTTGTTGCGCCGCCGCCCGGAATGGAGCGCTTTTCTAGTAACAGAACGCTATAGCCTGCTTTGAGCAGATATGCGGCACAGACAAGTCCGTTGTGACCGGCACCAATAATGACAACATCGTACTCTTGCATGGACAATACTCTCAGACCCGTGTATATCCCCGATTCTAAGAAAGTTAAGAACTTTAAAGGGTCTATCACTCGAAGGATATCCTCCGCCCGGAGCCGCCAGCTAGACGCGGGAGAAAACGCCTTTAGGGCTGTATTGTGATGAGGCGCGAATATCAGGGCAAGCACAGGGCAAGCAGCCGCTAAGGGCATGGCGTCTACTCGGAGAGGCGTAGGGCAAAGCGGACAGAATCGTGAGAGGTGGTGAGAGATGGTAAGAGGCGCGATCGCGCTCATGCCAAGCGAGGCGTTAGCCTAGCGCAGAAAAAGTCAGTTCGCTGATTTTCTTCGTTAACCGCGGCTAAACTCTAGCCCAAAGCAATTCTCGCAGTTATACTGGCTAGGTCTACATCGTCTTGGAACGGGTCAGCACTACAGAATATGAATCCTGTTGTCAAAATTGTTCAACCCTCTGGCATTTTAGACGGTATGAAGGCGACTCAGTTTCGTCAAGAAATTAGCGATATTGTTGAAAACGGAGGCAATATGGTGTTAATTGACTTTAAGGACGTTACCTTTATGGATAGTTCTGGGTTGGGGGCGCTAGTGCTTGCACTCAAAACTGTTCGCGCCGCCGGTGGTAAACTCTTTATTTGCTCGATTAATGAGCAAGTAAGAATGTTATTTGAACTGACCAGTATGGATCGCGTCTTTGAAATCTTTCCGAATCGTGAAGAATTTAATAACGCGATTAGTCAATAGCTAATGGCTAATCGCTAATGGCTAATCGCGATCGACAATTAGCACTTAGCAATTAGCACTTAGCAGTTGACTAATCAAAGTTGATTTGCAGCAACGATAAATCATCGTCAAAATAGTCTTTTGGATTCTTATCTTGAACAGAATTCACTATCCCATCTAGATTATTCTGATGATTTTTCGGAAACTCCGTCAGCAGCTCGATGAATGCATCAAGACCCCAAATCGTGCCATCTGGTTGGTTAATTTCATAAATCCCATCACTGAAAATGTATAGGGTACTGGATTTTTCCACCTCGCAGCTACCATCCATAAATTCAGCATCAGGAAACATCCCAACTGGCAACCCTGGGGTTTTTAAGCGTTTGACTTGGGTGACTAAATTCGAGTTTGCAGAGATTAACACTGCCGGTGGATGCCCAGCACTGGCGTAAACTAGGGTGCGCTTAACTCGGTTATAGACTCCGTACCAGATAGTGAAATATTTATCATTTCGCTGAGTCATCTGGAACGTTTCATTCAACGCCTTCAGGACATCACTAGGCTCATAGTAATTAATTTTCGGAAGGGCTTGGCTTTTGAGTAAGTTCATTACAGAAAGAGACGGTAAAGCAGCCCGCAATCCATGTCCGGCGACATCTAGCAGATAAATCGCTAAATGATCTGGATCTAGCCAGTAATAATCAAAGCCATCCCCTCCTAATTGACGGGAAGGAACAAAGCGCGAATCAATGGTTACAGGAGGTGAGGTCAGCGGAGAAGGGAGGATGGAACACACATACTCGGCTGCTTCTGCTAATTCCGCCTCCAACAGCAGTTTTTGGTGCTGCAAGTCGTGGCTGAGTTGGTGCAACCTCAAGCCTGCCCGCACTCGCGCCTTCAACTCATACATATCGATGGGCTTGCACAAAAAATCATCCGCCCCAGCATCCAGCCCTTTCACCCGATCCTCGACGGAACCCATCGATGTCAGCAAAATAAAGAAAGTTGTTGAAAGTTCTGCGGTTGCCTTGACCTGACGGCACACTTCCAGTCCGTTCATGCGCGGCATGATCCAATCGCAAATTACCAGTGCGGGTCGTAACTTTTGCGCTAGGGTCAAACCGGCTTCGCCATCGCTGGCGACGGTTAACTCATAACCCTCGCTTTTTAGCGTTCTTTTGAGCAATAGCTGAATCGCCGGGTCATCATCAATAATCAGAACTTGAACCATGAGATAGAGGGACTACAGGTCGCTTAAGATGGGAGGCAGTTAAAACTGAAGGATGACACCTGAGGCAAGTGTGAAGATCGCTAAACTTCACCGAAAATATGCCCAATCATAAACAAGTATAGTCATCGGTTGCTCGAAGTTATCTAGGCTTTCCACTCGTTACTGACTCGCATTATGATGATCAACATTGTTACTGCGAGCGAAAATGCTCATGTAGATATTTTGAGAGCCGTCATCACCAAATCTAGCAAGTTCTACGCCCAAAGCTATCAATACTTCCAGTCTAAGCACCTCCGACTTCTTGACTCATGCCACCCATTCATGAGGCTAATGAGAAAGTGGCACGCTGCCCACTAACCAGAAAATTCATTGCGATCGCAACGATTACCTATAGGCTAGACTGGATTCTCTCTAATTTGTGCCGATGTTTAATACAAAGTTTCAGTGTCGTTGATTAAAAAGGCTTTGAACAGTTGAAACTCATCAAAAAAATCTCTGTACAAGTTTCCAGCGACCTCAAGGCGTTAGATGGTGTTTTGTCATGGTTTGAAGGTTTAAATCAACCTGAGATTCCTAAAAAAGTTTGGCTACAGTGCCAATTAGCTCTGGCTGAAGGCTTTACTAACGCAGTTCGTCATGCCCACAAAGGCAAAACTTCAGATGTTCCAATTGATATTGAAGTTAATTTGTTTTCGGAATGTTTAGAAATCCGAATTTGGGATCAAGGACCGCCTTTTAATTTAGAAGCCCGCCTTAAAAAACCAGAGGAGATCAGCAAGAATGCCACGGGGGGGCGGGGTATCGCCATTTTACAAAAAATCGCGGACTATCTGAGTTATACCCGCACTGACAACCGGAATTGCCTGTTAGTTGTAAAAAATTATTCTAATTTGTTAGCCTCTGATTGAATTTCACACAAAGATAAGTAGAAGTTTAATTTCTAATAAGATTTTAATCTTCACAACTGGAGAAAGAAAAGAGATTTATAGACCTAGAAGGCTGTAGGATCGAGGGTTAAGAGGCTAGGAGTTGGCTGAAGGACGGACTTCTTAGCGTCTGGAGTACGAATGTCTTCAGGAAAACGGTTTTTGGGTTGATGAGCGCCTACCGGCTGAAATAACCATACAACAGAGCGAGCAATGGGATGGGTGCGAGTAGCGATCGCGCAATCCTAGCACTGCTGACGAACCTACCCTACGGGAAGCCAACGCCATTTTACGTTTTTAGCTTCTCGCGCACTTAATTTACAAGAGGAATCTGAGATTATGACCGCACCGACTCAAGAGGCGATGTTAGCGACGCCTGCTTTTTGCGATGGAATTCAATATTTTGGCGAGAATTTGCCAGGATTTGAGACGGCTGGAAAATCTCCTGCCATAGAAGAAGGTAAGCCAAGCATCGCATCTCCCACCGATCCGGCTGCTGTCTTCCAAACTTTATTGTATGCAGATGCTTTACGCTATTTGACCCTGCAAGTCACTGCAAGTAAGGCGTCTGGGCACCCTGGCGGTTTTGCGAGTCAAGCGGAAGCGTATGCCGCATTGGTTATGCTCGGTTACAAGAATATCATCACCGAAGTCGGGCATCACGCCCCCGGATTTTATAGTGCCATGTTCTTGGATCGGTCGCTAGAGGACATGGGAATCACGACCGTGCAGCAATTGCGCGATCGCTTCCGGGAAAAACACGGACTCTTAGGACACCTCTCCGGCTACATTCCGGGCATTCTCGCACCCGCGGGTCCCTTGGGACAAGGGCAACACTTCGCAATGGCAGCAGCAAAGCTGCATCGCGACAAGCTTTTCCCCTTCACTCTGGGTGACGGAGGCTTAGGCGAACCCTACATTATGAGTGGGATGGGACACTTCCACACGGCTTACCCCGAAGCCACGAATTTCTTGCCGGTGCTGGTTTGGAACGGCTACAGCCAGGAACACCATAGCATGGTGTCCACTAAGTCCAACGAGCAGATGATCGGTTACTGGCGTGGCAATGGGTTTGAAGAAGTTGTCTTAATTAACGCCAAAGACTTCGACGATCAAAACCAGCCAGGAGATTATGTTGATAGCACAGCCTTTTCCTTCGAGAAGCGTCTGGAATTCACCAAAGCGGTGCTACTGGCAGTAGATAAAGCAGCGAAATCTGCACTCGGCGGCAAACTCACCGTACTGATTATTAAACAGCTCAAGGGTGCGGGTGTCCACGCCAAAGGTGCAAAATCCCACAACCTCTATCCTAAAGACACCCTGGATAGTCCCCACATCTCCAACGCTTTGAAAGCACGCGCCTTATCATCTGCGGCGTGGGAATTGGTGCGGACGAATTGCGAACGCGCTGGTGGTGGCCCTGCTTCTAAGACGGTTGTGACAGAATTTGAGTTACCATTGCCAGACTTGGGTGAATTGCCCTTGGAAGAATATTCTGTGGGTGGCGAGGCAAAGGTGTCAACGACAGCGATGGGGCGTTTGGTGGGGAAAGTCGGAGAAAGCGATCGCAATTTCCTCGTTACCAACGCCGATGGCAACGAAGCTTCTGGGATTGCCAATATTAACCAAGCCCTCAAGATTATCCACCCCACAGTGGACGATCTCTACAATCAAACACCCCAAGGGCAAGTTTACGAACCCCTGAGTGAAGACGCTTGTGCCGGGTTAGCGGTTGGCTTATGCCTCATGGGTGCTAGAACTCTCTGGTGTTCCTACGAATCCTTTGCCATCAACGGCTTACCGATTTGGCAAACCGTAACGCAAGCGATGGCAGAATTACGCCGTCCCACTCCCTCTACGATTACTTTATACACTGCTGGAGCATTGGAACAAGGGCGCAACGGTTGGACGCACCAACGTCCGGAAATTGAAGCGTATTTCGCCGCCATGATGCGGAATGGCAACGTTTTCCCCCTGTTTCCCCCCGATGCGAATAGTATCCAAGTCTGCTACGAATGGGCGCTGACAACGAAGAATAAGGGAATTGTGATTACTGCCAGCAAGTCACCGCTACCGATTCGCACGACTTTTGAACAAACTCGCCAAGGGTTGCGCGACGGTGCCATTGTGCTGCATGAAATCCCCGGTGACAAGATGGTGGTGTTTGCCGTGATTGGCGATATGACGCTGATGCCAGTCTTTGAAGCCGCTGCGTTTTTAGAAACCGAAGGAATTGGCGCGCGGATTGTCTCGATTGTTAATCCCCGCCGCTTGTATCGTCCCCATGATGTCTCCTGGGATACCTGTTCCGAATCCGATGGCGACTTTTTGGACGATGCTGGCTTTGCCAAGCTATTTAATGGTGATGCCTTAGTTGGCGTCACGGGTGGCGCTTCTGGGATGCTAGAACCCATCATGCTTCGGAGTAACTGCAAGCGCGATACTTTCGCCTGGAAGCGTGGCGAAACGACAGCGAGTGCGGGTGAATTGATGGCATTTAATGGATTAACTGCCGAAGCGTTAACGAAACGCGCGATTGAGTTAGTGCATTAAGTTTAGTTAGCTCATAAAGTTTGATCGCTCTCTTGTTTATTCAGGAGAGCGATATCACTACTTGTTGTATTAATTTAAAGTTAGTAGCAGCTAAAACACAAATTTAAAACTAATATTTTAAATACAACAAGAACAATTTTTGCTTATCTTATTTTAAATTTAATTGATTTTTCCGTACATTAGAAATAAAGTTACTCATACTGAAGATATTTAAGAGCGTCTTTTATCTTTAAATTCCATATAAGTAAATTTTTAATAGTGTCTAGTTTTATAAATTAAATTTAATTCAAGAATTAACCTAAAGTTTGAAGCAGTTATAAAAATAGAAAAGCGATTCTATCCTTCTATCCAAACAAATTATTGCAGGCGATCGCCTATACTAATAAATTGAAACTTTCTGTCACGAATTTGAAGCATTGGAGATTGGAGTCAGCGTGCAGAAAGAGATGAGAAAATTATAGGGGCAGCGTTCGGATTTAGCATGACAACCAAACCAAAAATTATTGTCCTCGATGATGACCCTACTGGTTCTCAGACGGTTCACGGCTGCTTGCTGCTGACGCGCTGGGATGTAGATACCTTGCGGTTGGGGTTGGCGGACGAGTCACCGATTTTCTTTGTACTGACGAATACCAGGGCGCTGACTCCAGAAGAAGCGGCAAAGGTTACTAGAGAAGCTTGCCATAACTTGAAGCAAGCGATTACCCAATCAAACATCCATGATTTTCTAATTGTCAGTCGTTCTGACTCCACCCTGCGCGGACATTACCCAGTCGAAACGGATGTGATTGCCGAAGAATTGGGTTCCTTTGATGCCCATTTCCTAGTTCCTGCCTTCTTTGAGGGAGGACGAGTGACCCGCGACAGCGTACATTATCTAATAATTGACGGCGATCCGACACCTGTTCATGAAACTGAGTTTGCCCGCGATTCAGTCTTTGGCTACCACCATAGTTATTTGCCTGATTATGTGGAAGAAAAGACAAAGGGTAGAATTCCAGCTAACGAAGTAGAACGCTTTTTACTTGCAGATATTCGGGCTGGAAGTTTGGAACGGCTGATGAACCTCAGTGGCAATCGGTGCGGCGTCGTAGATGGGGAAATTCAAGCAGATTTAAACCGCTTTGCAGAAGATATTCTAGCAGCAGCCAGTCAGGGAAAACGCTTCCTATTTCGCAGTGCTGCCAGTATCTTAACCGCCTTGGCTGCTTTGCCTCCGCAACCTGTAGCCGCAGAAGATATGGCGCAATATGTGCGGGAAGGCAAACCGGGCGCAGTGATTGTCGGTTCTCATGTCAAAAAGACGACACAACAGCTAGAACAACTGCTAAAAGAACCAGGTACGGTTGGCATTGAAGTAGAGATTGAACGTTTACTTGATGATTCTGTCACTGCGTTAGAAAGTCTCCTCAATGAAACACTGGAAAAGGTTCACGCAGCGTACAATTCGGGGAAAACGCCTGTAGTTTACACTAGCCGCAAAGAACTTACTTTTAAGGATGTGCAAACGCGGTTACTGTTTGGGGAAGATGTTTCTGCTTTGTTGATGGATATCGTACAGGGTTTACCTGCAAATATTGGGTTTCTCATCAGCAAAGGCGGCATTACTTCTAATGATGTTCTGAGTACAGGTTTGGCGTTAACCTCAGCGCGGTTACTCGGTCAAATTTTGGCCGGATGTTCGATGGTACGGACTCCAGAGAATCATCCCCAATTTCCGAATTTGCCCGTGGTATTGTTTCCCGGCAATGTGGGGGATACGGATGGATTAGCCACGGTTTATCGGCGTCTGAGTTAGCATCGTTAGTCATTAGAAAGGTTGAAGGTTGAGGGATAAGAAGTTCTCCAGTTGCCCTCTTGTCTCCTTGCCCTGATGCCGCTTGCCTATATCATGGATAATTAGTCAATCCACCCAGGTCAGGCTTTTCGTCCATGACTTCTGATTCGTCCGTTCCGATAGCTGTTTCAGTTGTTCCCGAAAATACAGGGGAAGTAAATTGCCACGAACAAGTCCGCATCAAAAGCGACCAGAGGTGGCTGACATTAATTTTGCCCCCGGAAGCGGAGACACCCACCACGGCTAGCTGGTCTGACCTTTGGCAACAGCTTAAGCAGCGCCTCAATGCCGGTGAACGCTTCTGGCAGCCGAATACAGAGGTGCATTTGGTGGCAAAAGATCGCTTATTAGATGGACGCCAGCTGCAAGCGATCGCAGATGCCCTTGCCGAAGATCGGCTGCAACTCAAGCGTGTCTACACCAGTCGCCGTCAAACTGCTGTTGCGGCAGCAGCAGCCGGTTACTCGGTGGAACAGGCACCTCCGGTTTCTCCCCTCAATCAACCGCCTTCGCCGCCAACGACTGTATTAGCAGAACCCCTCTATCTGCAAACGACTGTGCGTTCGGGAGTGGAAATTCGTCATCCCGGTACTGTCATTATCCTGGGAGAAGTGAATCCGGGCGGCAGCATCATCGCATCGGGCGATATTTTAGTCTGGGGACGTCTGCGCGGGATTGCTCATGCTGGTGCTGAGGGCAATCAAGAGTGTTTAATTATGGCGCTACAGATGGAACCCACCCAGCTGCGAATCGCTGATTATCTGGCGAGGGCACCGGAAAATCCACCCGCTCAATTTTATCCGGAGGTTGCCTACGTAACGCCGGAAGGAATTCGGATCGCTAGAACGACTGATTTTTCTAAAACCCAGTCTTTATCGATGGGGGTTGGACGTTAAAGAGGCAACAAGCGGGGAGTAATAAGTTCTGTAGGGGTTGTAGGGGCAGTGTCTACTCGGTGCCTGCCCTCAGTTTGGCGCTAATTTTAAGTGAAGGATTTATTATTTTTGAGGAGTAAGTATATACTGAACTCAAAACAAAAAAACTCAAAAATAATTGATTGACCTAATTTAAAACACCAAAATCAAAACTCTCTCAAGGGCGAATTTACTAGGCATAGCTGTGGGAGAATAGACAATTCGATTAAACTCGCCCCTATACATTCACGCACTAAAACGAAGCTAAGAACTTTTCAACATGAGTCGCATTATTGTGATTTCCTCCGGCAAAGGAGGGGTGGGGAAAACCACCGTAACGGCAAATTTAGGTATGGCTTTAGCTAGGGCGGGGCGTCAAGTTGCTCTAGTCGATGCGGATTTTGGCTTGAGAAATTTGGATTTGCTGCTGGGGCTGGAAAATCGGATTGTCTACACGGCGGTTGAAGTCCTGGCAGGCGAATGTCGGTTAGATCAAGCGTTGGTGAAAGATAAACGGCAACCGGGACTGGTATTATTACCGGCTGCCCAAACCCGAACCAAGGAGTCAATCAGCCCAGATCAGATGAAACAGCTGGTTAATGAATTAGCTGCGAAGTACGAATATGTCTTGATTGACTCTCCGGCGGGGATTGAGATGGGCTTCAAGAATGCGATCGCTGCCGCCCAGGAAGCCTTGATTGTGACAACGCCAGAAATTGCTGCCGTGCGGGATGCTGACCGGGTTGTCGGCTTACTAGAAGCCCAAAACATTAAGCGTGCCCACCTGATCGTCAACCGCATTCGACCGGCAATGGTGCAAGCCAATGACATGATGTCGGTAGAAGATGTGCAGGAACTTCTCGCCATTCCTTTAATTGGTGTGATTCCTGACGATGAGCGGGTCATTGTCTCCACAAATCGGGGCGAACCTCTGGTACTGGCTGAAAATCCCACCCTACCGGGAACGGCATTTTTCAACATTGCCCGCCGCCTAGAAGGGGAGCCAATTGAGTTTCTGAATTTGGATGCTGGGAATGACAACTTCTTTTCTCGCATCCGAAAATTATTGTGGTCTAAGATTATCTAACCTTCACATCTGCCCGATCCATGATTAGCGAACTTTTAGAACGACTTTTTCCTCGCATTAGTGCTGACAACAGCCGCGCGGAAGTCAAGCGCCGCCTGCAATTGGTCATTGCCCACGATCGAGCTGATTTAACACCAGAGATGGTGGAGTCAATGCGGAAGGAAATCCTGGAAGTCGTCTCTCGCTATGTCGAAATCGAGGCAGAGGGGTTGGAGTTTTCTCTAGAAAGTAACCAACGGGCAACGGCATTGATTGCCAATTTGCCCATCCGGCGGGTCAAAGCAGATGCGGAGCCTGGGGATACATAATAGCGATCGCATTGAGCGCATTCAGGAGCGATCGCGTACAGCCCTTTGGGCATGAAAACAGCGAAGCGAGGCGTTAGCCTCGCGCTGAAAGAGTCAGTTCGCTACTCTGCATAGGAACTTCCTGACATCTGCCGGAGGGCGGCACTCATCCTATTAAAGCCTTCACCAAGTTTTTAATCCTATTTTTATTTCTTGAAACCAAAATAAATCGGCTTCTTTCTCAGGCTTTTATGCTCTCCTGTCTCCTAAGAGCGAACTAAGTTTTCATGCAAACTTAGGGCGAATTGGTCTAATTTGTCATCTAACTTAATCCTCTCTCTAAAGCCAAACTTAAACGGATTGGCTGTTTTTACTGCTGTGGGTGGATAGGAAATTTATGGGTTGCCTTTAAGAATAAAAAGAGAATCACTCCAGCATTTAAAACTCTTTTTCCACAAAAAAAGAGCTTTTCAGGAGTCGGTTGATTAGGGCATCGAGAAAACCCGTTGCAGCATAAAAATATCTACTTTTGAGGATGAGCCGGTTCAATGACTACCTCTTTGTGGAAACATCTATCAGCCGGTGTCGCGACCACCTGTATCGCTTTGGGAACAGCCGCACCCTCCCTAGCAACCACTCTCTCCGGTTATGCAACGACCGGAAACATGATGAGTGGGATGCAGATTACAGTTGGTTTCCTGGATGGAACTTCCCAAACGGCAACTTGGGGGGTCACAGATTCTATTTCGGGAGGAGCATTTGGGAGTGGCTGGTCTCTCACCCAAGCGGGTAACACATACGGTTACGATCCAGACTATGGTGCATACGGCTGGAGATTAACCAACTCCGGCGTCAGCCCCATTGCCTCGCTGCTAATCAATGCAATTCCTGGAAATGCCGTTTTTGATACTTATCCTTATTTAAATGGTCCCCAGAATACGTCAGGGTCAGCAGAGGGTTGGGAGTTCCAGGTACTATCAGGTCAATCTCCCTCTGCCTATGCCTACTCAGTCCCGATTGACATTTCAAAAGGCGACTTATTTGGGGCGCTTTCGATGTCCTGGAACGGCGGATTTAACGGGACAATGCGATTTATCGCCGATACGGATAGCGGCACCACCGCCGATCCAGTGAAGCCCTTAGAACCACCACCACCACCGCCACCGCCACCACCACCGCCACCACCACCGCCACCACCGCCACCACCGCCACCACCTCCTCCTCCAAACATTGCGCCGGTTCTAAGTTTCGACAATTACACAATTTATGAGGGTCAATCGGTATCGCCGATACTGTATGCGACCGATCCCGATCCCGACTCGATCGCCTTCTTGCTAAATGGGAATGTCGTTGGTAGCGATCCAAATACTTCAGGAGTCCGTGAATTGTCCGTACCCTTAGGGACTTATGCAGATGAGGGAAGTTTTGCCTTGACGGCGCAAGCACAGGATAGTCGAGGTGAGAATAGTGTGCCCGTCACTCGAACGCTGACAGTTCTGAATGTTGCCCCCACCATCACTAGCCTGACCCCAAATTTAACCATTAAAGAAGGCGATCGCTTTAATTTTGATGGCACCGCAACCGATCCGGGAATCTATGATGTTCTCACCTACAATTGGGACTTAGATAACAACGGCCTGTTTGATAACTTCATTGGACCCAACGGGCAATCTTCCTTTGCCGATGAAGGTTTCAACCCGATCGGGTTGCAAGTCTCAGATGGCGATGGCGGGTATGCTTACGGTGGTTTTAACGTGACGGTTGAGAACGTTGCCCCCACCATTACCAGCATCACTTCGGCGCTTACGGTTTTAGAAAACCAGAAGTTTGATTTTGCTGCTACCGCAACCGATCCGGGCATCCTGGATCTGCTCAGCTTTGATTGGGACATCAATAATGATGGCCTTTTTGACGACTTCACCGGCGCGGCGGGGCAGTGGGCTTTTAGCAATAGCGGGACTTATACCGTTGGCTTGAGAGTCTCTGATGGCGACGGTGGATTTGCTTTCAGTTCTTTTGATGTGACTGTTGAACACGTCCCCGAACCTTCGAGTGCGATCGCTCTATTGGCGTTTGGTGCTGTTGGTGCGGGTGCTATCCGCAAGCGCAAACATCCCTAAAAAATTAGCTTCTTTGTTAGGCAGGTTGGCATAGCCCAACCTGCTGATTTCTCATATCTAGATAAAAATTTTCTCAACAAGCGATATGCTCCTAGCATCCGCTTCGCTACGCATCTGAACCGCTCCAACCCAAGTCGGATAAAGCCAACTTAATACCCCCAGCCGCCGCCAGAACAAAGGAAGGGGAAGCAGAACGCCCCTAGATTGGGCTGGAGTCTTCCGAAAAAAGCGTAGCGAAGCGAATGCTAGGAGCATATTGCTTCTCCCCAATTTATAAACGGGAAATTCCATATAAGTTTATGTAGGACTAAAAAAGGGAAAAATTTCAGTTACAAATCGTACAGTAGCTTTTCAAATGGCTAGGTAGCAACCATGTGGGAAAGTCATATATTTGGTGCGACCCTTGTATGGTTTGAATCTCTGAAACTGCCTATCAAGCGGCATTTCCAAATCAATAATCCCAAATCTAAAGTTCAAAATGGGATGACGTGGAATCCACAGGTTTAGGAAGTGTCTGGAGAACCAGATTCTGCATTCAGGGGATGGGTGATTAGTGCTAATAATCACAATGAAATGCTGAAGCGAAAATGGGAACAGAAAGCTAGGGATAAACATCCTTAACTAACTGCAAGGAAAAATTAGCAATTGCCGGATCTTCCTTGGAAGGCATCGCAATTGTTCCCAGAGATGAGAGGTGTATTGGGCAATACTATTTGCTACTTCACGTTACATCCAACACCCTAGCTGCAAAGCAGCTACTTTGCAGTTAGCCTATGCCGCAATGATTTGGCTGCTCTCCCCAAACCTCTTTTTCAAAGGAGAAAATTTCGTCAAAGCCTCTTATTTAAGGGGGGGTGGGGGATATCCAATAACGACTTTGCGTAGTTTATGGCGGATTGGGGAGTATCTGCACGGCGCGAGCCGAAAAAGCGCCAAATCAGCGCCAAATCAGCGTTCTGCATCCCTAAAACCCGATGCGATCGCCTCTAGAAAGTAAAGTTGCAGGGCGATCGCGGTGAAAGGCTATTAAACTCCTATTCTCAACAGCGAGCCTTTATTAAAAATTCATGAAGCCTGCGTATAATTTTTTACGATTTAGCATTAACCGAGTCATATAAATTCAGTCTGAGGGCTGATTTCGGCTTCCGATTTTGATTCAAATTAGCGATTTTAATATATTGTTTCAATAAAGATTATCGAAAGGTACTGGTAATCTATTCAAAAAATATGCCAGACTTTGCACAGAAATATGTACAACAAAATTTTGATTTTTAAAAGTATACAAAGACACAAGGAGATTTGTAGGTTTTATTGAAACAACAGTGATATTGGCACGTCAGAGAATATACGGTTATCAACATTTAACTGTATAGGCACGAAGTTGTAAAAAGTTATATCCAGAGCGGCTTTGACGAACGGTTGAGACAAAACCTTCAAAATTCATCTGTAGCGATTGATTCTATCTGAGAGTAACCGAAATCCTCATTAGTCATCCTTGCCGGTGCTTGGACTTGCGATCGCCACGAAATCCTCAAGATTCCCTCAATCCGAACGGGCAACCTATACAGTCAATATTCACTTTTTTAGAAAAAAGTTTTATGAGTGCCTTGAGTTTTATGAAAAAACTATCTATGACTGCTGCTGGAGTAGCCTGTGTCTCCGTGGGAGGAATGTGCGCGAATGCACCCCCCCTCAAAGCGGCAATTCTCGCAGTGGATGATTCAGCGTCATGGGCAACAGGGTCAAATGCCCTATCTAAGCTCGGTTTCAATATGGTTCAGGTAGAAAATAGTTCCCTACCAGAGTTTTCGATTCTTTCGACTCTCTCGTCGCCGTTGGGCAATTTGACCTTCAGCCCCCAGGTTCAGAAAATAAATATTAATTCCGGCTGGACAACGTGGAGTCATGGCTACACCGGCGAGGTATATTTTAGCGGCTGGAATGTTTTAACCACGACGATTACATTGCCTGCCGGTATTAGTGCATTTGATTTATATGTAGAGCCAAACCTCTTTGGCTTATTCGACATCGCAGTAACGGGTATGAATGGTACCTCGACAACCCTGTTGCAGAAAGTCAGTGGTTTGTCAGGTGCTAAGTATTTTGGGTTCTACGCCACTGAGGGAGATTTGCTTTCCACCATCAAAATTACTGATCTCTCGAACGGTGCTGCTCATGGGTTTGGCATGGCTGAGTTCCGTCTCGCATCTCGTACAGTTGCGGCTGTTCCTGAATCCTCTTTTGGCTTGAGTATATTAGCGTTTGGTGCGTTAGGTTCCGTTTCGTGGCTATTGGGGAAACGGCAAAACAAATAGGAAAACAGTCCTAAGTGAATATAAAACCAATATTGAGAACTGCTGTGTCTTCCATCCGGAGGCACGGCAGTTTTTTTGAGAAGGGATGTTGAATTTGAGTGTCCCTATCACAGCGATCGCATCCATCGCTGCATGAAGGATAGCGATCGCAGCGTGTATTGCCTTCCGCTGTATTAAGGGGAAGTCTCTGGGAATCGTACAGCCTCCGAAGGATGTTCTTGAACCCAGCTTAATCCTTGGCTTGTCGAGCGTTGAAGGCACAGCGATTTTTTTACGGCTATTAACTTGCTCTTGGTGCCGTCATCTCGTTACTGATTCAACGATGAGGGCAATATCCGCCACTGGCAGAAATCCACAAACGATACGGTACTCTCTCTTGATTGAGGACACAAAGGAGCGATCACTCTGAATTCACTTGCCTCACCCAAAGGTGCGAACTGACTCTTTCAGCGCTTCGCTATCGCGCTAGAGGCTCATTCACCAGTGCGATCGCGTCTTGCCTAAAATGCCTTACAAGCGATCGCCCGAAGATAAAGCGAATGTATTCCGGACAAATTCCTGGCAATCGTCGAAACAAGCAAAAAGCACTAAAAGCTTAATCCGGCTGGGATGGCAAA
>NZ_JAMPKE010000009.1:0-205097 GCF_039961955.1 Trichocoleus sp. DQ-A1 | reverse complement strand
GCAAGGGGGCATGGCGGCGGGAGTTGTCTCTTTCATTTATCAAACCATAACGTGAAATGGTTGCCATGCCTGTATTATACCTTTTTAGAGTCTTGTTTTTCGTTTAAGCACCGCTAACAATCGTTTTCCCCCTAAATCCCTGTTTTCAAGGAAGATTTTTCCGGTTCTCCTCAAGTTATCGGGGAATTAGGGGAACCTTAGGTCTGGCAACTTATTTAGGCGATCGCTACTTGCCCCTTGCTCTCCCTATCCTGTGTTTTATACTAAGCATGAATACTTACCTACATTGAAGGAAGCAGCTAACGCTTGCCAGTGTAGTTAAACTGAGATAACAACGCAGCAACAGCGCCCCAATGTAGCCTATGTCTCCTGTTACTTTTGACCGCACTCCCTGTGTTTTACTTGTCGAAACCGACGAAATTCTTGTCCAACGTGTCAGCATGGATTTGCGAGAGGCTGGGTATACGACTGTGGTTGCACCAGACACCACCAGTGGTTTTCATCAAGCTTGCGAACTTCAGCCAGCTTTAGTCGTCGTAGATCGAGTGCTAACAGGGGATTCAGGATTGAAGTTGTGCAACCAGCTGAGGAATGCAGGTTCTCGCGTGCCAGTACTGCTGTTGATGGCTCGCGATACGGTAGATGATCGAGTTGCGTGTCTAAATTCAGGTGCTGATGACTACTTCCTCAAACCCTATCGCACCGATGCCTTTTTGCAACTGGTGCGCCTCTACTTACAGCCGGAAGCGGGTGCTAGCGAACAGTTACGGTTTGGCGAACTGGTTTTAGACTTGTCTACTCGCAGAGCGATGCGGAACGGGCGAGTGATTGACCTGACAATGAAGGAATTTGAACTTCTAAAATATATGATGTCGCATCCCCGTGAGGTTTTGACCCGCGAACAGATTCTAGAAAATGTTTGGGGCTACGACTTTATGGGAGAGTCGAATGTGATTGAGGTGTATATCCGTTATTTGCGTCTCAAAATCGAAGAAGAGGGGGAGAAGCGCCTGATTCAGACAGTGCGAGGTGTCGGATATGTTTTGCGGGAAGCTTAGGTTTTGAGTTTTGGGCGTAAATATCAAGGATTAAGGATGAATTTGGACTGGAGAGAGCAGCGCTTCGGCACATCTGCCAAAAGCGATCGCAATGTGAAAAAGCAGGCAAGTTTAGTCGTCATGATGCTGGCAGTTTTGCTGATGGGATGTTCGGCATCGGTGCCATCAACCTCCTCTCAGAGTGGGGAACCCGCGCAACCATTGCAGCAGGCGTCGCCAGTATCAGCACCGACATCAGCACCGACGACCCCTGCACAACAAGCGCACTCATCACCGGAAGCATCACCCGCACAGAATAAGAGGGGTCAAACTTTGCCAATTTCAGCCAAGGCAACGATGGCAGGTCAGGTGATTCAGCTAGAAGTAGCGCGGACTCCCCAACAACAGCAAATGGGGTTAATGTACAGAACATCTTTGGCGGACGATCGCGGGATGTTATTTCTTTTCAACCCACCGCAACCGATCAATTTCTGGATGAAGAATACGCTCATCCCCCTGGATATGGTTTTTATGCTGGATGGAGTGGTGAAAGCGATCGTTGCCGATGTCCCTCCCTGTAAAACCAGTCTTTGCCCCACCTATGGTCCCAATACGCCCGTTAACCAGGTGATTGAACTCCGGGGAGGACGCGCTGCGGAACTCGGTTTGAAGGCAGGCGATCGCGTGACCATTCAGTAACTCAATACTAAGACAGACCGACTTTCTGGCTGTCTTTTATAGTCCTTATCGAAACGATTTAAAAATTTACTCGTTCTTTTAACCTATTTGTCGCAAAAATAAGCTACTCTTTCCCAAGAGAGAGTTTAAGACTGCAAATTTCAATTATTGTTACGCTTAAACCTAGATTCTCGCTTCCAGAGACATGGTTCTTCCAAGAATGAGAGTGCTTTGCCTGGAATTTGGTGTGAGGTGAGAGGCATAGACGCTCTAGGCAAGCAAATCTCTCCTAATACAGAGGGATTTCAGTGAATTGCTAAAGAAAATATTAAGCAAAGTTCACTAGCAACAGTCGGCTAAGATTTCAGAAAAAAGGGGAGTGAGCCTAAGTTTTTAGTCTTATTCTCTAGGTCAGCCCGGAAGGGATGCCTAAAGTCCTGAATCTAGTATGAGCATTCTTCTGTTAATACCCATACCGGCTGCCGTAATTGTCACACCAGGCTGGTGATCTGAAACACTAGCGTTACAGTGAGTAGCGGCAAAATAGTATAAAAGGAGTCGAGTAAAGGTGGACAGATAAAATACTGACTACCGTTACTCAACAAACCAAGGTTTAAATTACAAAATAGATTCAACAAAGGGGGTAAAAGCCATCATGGCACCTACGAATTTTTCTCGATTTCTCCGTTTTCTTCAAGAAGATTTAGCAATATCTAAGGCATCGATTGCGATCGCTTTGCGGCGTCGGGAACAAGATCCTGGCCCATTGCCAATGATTCTATGGCAATACGGTTTAGTAACGTTGGAACAGTTAGATCAAATCTATGACTGGTTGGAAACTGCATAAGGCTTGATGATTCGGCGAGGAGCAAGAAAGTCATGTCAGAGCAATTGGGCGTCGGTACTTTCCCGACCCATCCGCGAAGACTTAAGAAATGTTCTCAATTACAATTTACTTCACCAAAAAGAGCGGGTCAAATATTTGACCCGCTCTTTTTAGTTGTTAGTTTTTAAAAGTTAGTTTTCCTTATAATCTGCCTTTATAAATGCTGCTTGGCAATGAGCGATCGCTTTTATTATCATTCCTGTTAAACGAAAAACCAAAACGTGCTAAAAAATTAGCGGAACACTTCCGCAAGATGGGGTTAACCCTAATGAAGTGTAATTTAGTCGTGAGAGCGATAGCGTTTTCTGAAGTGAATGCGATCGCTAAGAGATTTTTTAGTTTTTCATGGCGGTGATTTTGATTAGATGCAACAGACGACACAATAATAACCAATGTCAAAGACTTCTTTTTCGGAAACATCTTCTTCGTAGTGTAACGCTGCTATGTAATCTGTAAAAAGATAGTGATCGCCTATGAAAGCCATACATTTTCTACAGGTGTTAGCGAAATATGTTCTCTCTACTGTCTGGCTATATTGTGGGATAACCCACGCGCCTTTTTCATTAGCAATTTCTCTATCAGATTCAGAAAAGTTGCTAGTAGGTATATACCCACTATCTCCATCTATAGCTGCAACTTTCATTGGCGCTGAACATTTCCAACAGCAAGCATTTATGATTAGCAAATGCTTCTTACTCTTATAATTACCACAATCATTACACTTGGGATTTCGACAGAAAGCAACCTTGTCTAGCTCTATTAGAGGATTGTTTAGCCGACTAATGTCTTCATCCGTCGTCAAGATGTACTGGATTAATACAATTTTATTTCGTTCATAATAATCTAAGGTAGATTGTTCAGGGGAGTGACCTACAACTACTTCAATAACTACAATCACTTTGTTGTCTTTATCCAGCAAGGCAATATCTGGTTTGCATACTCCCAAATTATGCTCAAACTTAACCTGAACTGCCTTTCTTAGTAAGTTGCCAGTATGCGGGTTAGGACAATACTCGCAGTTCCATTTAATATCTAATGGCAGCTTACTTTCTAGATGATGTTGAATTTTTTCATGCAGTAAAATTTTGAAAATGTAATGCAGAGCTGTCTCAGGGGTACAGTTGACGCTTAGAGTTTTATGGGCAAAGTGGGGACGTTTTATCTTGCCTCTGCGGAGAATTAACTCCCGATTACAGTTCGGACAAATGTAAGACTGTCCTTTCTGTGCGTTGACAGCTTTTATCAAATGTCCTTCTTGGGTATATGCAACTGAGTAAAGAATGTTAGACATTTTTATAGGCAAAATATCTCTACTTATGCTAATCAATTATCCATCACTACACCCAAGGCGATCGCTCTCAAACCTCACCGAAACGCGATCGCTCTGTAGCCGCCTCACAGAGTGATGCAAAATATCAAGTTTTTGGAACCTTCCAGCCCTAACCGGAGCTTGATGGTAATATTGTCAATCAAGCTAGGGGTGCCTGGATTCACAGGCTGAGATTACACCCTTAGAACCTGAGTCCGGCTAATACCGGCGGAGGGAAGCTGTTAATTGAGGAATTCAATATGCGGACTGAATGGATCGCTAAGCGGCGTGGACAGAGCAACGTCTCTCAAATGCACTACGCCCGTCAAGGTGTGATTACTGAAGAAATGCAGTATGTAGCACAGCGGGAAAATCTCCCAGTTGACCTGATTCGGGACGAAGTAGCGCGGGGACGAATGATTATCCCCGCCAACATCAACCACACCAACCTAGAACCGATGGCGATTGGTATCGCCTCGAAGTGTAAGGTGAACGCCAATATCGGCGCTTCTCCCAACTCTTCCAATCTGGATGAAGAAGTCGATAAGCTGAAGCTGGCAGTCAAATATGGCGCTGATACCGTCATGGACTTGTCCACTGGCGGCGGCAACCTGGATCAGATTCGCACGGCAATTATTAACGCCTCGCCTGTTCCCATTGGCACGGTGCCAGTTTACCAAGCCTTAGAAAGCGTCCACGGAACGATTGAAAACCTCACCGCCGATGACTTTCTCCACATCATTGAGAAACACGCGCAGCAGGGGGTAGATTATCAAACTATCCACGCTGGGATATTAATTGAGCATTTGCCTTTAGTGCGCGATCGCATTACCGGGATTGTTTCGCGTGGTGGCGGCATTCTGGCACGGTGGATGTTGCATCATCACAAGCAAAATCCGCTTTATACCCACTTCCAAGACATTATCGAAATTTTCAAAAAATACGATGTCTCCTTTAGTCTGGGAGATTCCCTGCGTCCCGGCTGTCAGCACGATGCCTCAGATGCCGCTCAATTAGCCGAACTCAAAACGTTAGGAAAATTGACCCGCAAAGCCTGGGAACATGACGTGCAAGTGATGGTGGAAGGGCCAGGACACGTCCCAATGGATCAAATCGAGTTTAATGTCAAAAAGCAGATGGAAGAGTGTTCAGAAGCGCCCTTCTACGTGCTGGGGCCATTGGTAACAGACATTGCCCCTGGTTACGACCACATTACCTCCGCGATTGGTGCAGCAATGGCTGGTTGGTACGGTACGGCGATGCTCTGTTATGTGACACCCAAGGAACACTTGGGACTGCCGGATGCTGAAGACGTGCGGAATGGATTAATCGCTTACAAGATTGCAGCTCATGCTGCTGATATTGCACGGCATCGTCCGGGGGCACGCGAGCGCGACGACGAACTCTCTAAAGCCCGTTACAATTTCGACTGGAACCGCCAGTTTGAATTGTCCCTCGACCCCGAACGCGCTAAAGAATATCACGACGAAACCCTGCCAGCAGATATATACAAAACTGCTGAATTCTGCTCAATGTGCGGTCCGAAGTTCTGCCCGATGCAGACAAAAGTGGATGCCGATGCTTTGACAGAACTAGAGAAGTTTTTGGCGAAAGAACCAGTAACCCAAAGCTAGTTCTTTTAAACGCAAAGTAACGCAGAGCATAATTACTTTGCGTTACCTTGCGAAAACCTTTGCTTCCTTTGCGTTGAAAAACCTTATCTGAGTTGACGCGATCGCTCTTGAATTTCTGGAATCGAGAATACAGCCTGAAATTTTAGCCCAACTGACTGATAAAACTCCGCTCCCCCCTGCTGCCTGTCTACCAGCGAAATCACTTCATCAACGCTGTATCCGGCATCTCGCAGCCTCTCAACAGCTTTCATGGCAGATTGACCCGTCGTGACCACATCTTCCAAAACCACCACTTTTGCACCCGCAGGGAGAATCGGGCCTTCTATATAAGCTTGTGTGCCGTGTCCCTTTGCTTCTTTGCGAATAATTAGCGCCGGTAACGGTCGATTTTCATAAGCAGAAACTACACTCACCGCCGTCACAATCGGATCGGCACCCAGCGTCAATCCAGCAACTGCCTGGGTATCCATCGGCAACAACGATAATAGAATCCGACCCGTTGCCAAAGCTCCTTGGGGATGCAGTGTGACTGGCTTGCCATTAATGTAGTAAGAACTGCGCTGCCCCGAAGACAGGACAAAATCTCCCTCTTTATAAGCCACATGGCAAAATAAATCTAGCAGTTGCTGGCGTAGCGTTGTGAGATCGGCAGTAGCATAAGAGCCAGTTAAATCAGTCTGGGATTGGATTTCGTGGGTCATCACTAGGAGAGAAAAAGAGTAGAGCGATTACAATTTGACCAACAATCATCCTAAACTTAAACTGAAGAATAGTATTCAGCCAAAGTTGAGGGACGAGATGGGAATGCGCTTGACTAATTTCATGAGTGTATTGGTTCTCAGTGCCGCTACGACTGTCATTGCCTCTAGCGCGATCGCTCAGCCTACACTCTCTAACTCCCAGTCAGGAACTTTTAACTCGATTCCAGACTTGTTTAATCGAGCTATCAGTGAAACCTCTGGAGACTTTTTCGGCAACCAATCTTACCGACGGGATCTGAATTTCATCATTGGCCCTAGCTTTCCGGAAAACGAAATCGAGCGAGACACTAAAACAGTAGATAACCTTTACCGGGAGCTACTCTGGCAGCAAACTTCCAGTGACTTTATTATTCGCACTCCCGATCTCCCGAATCCTTTCAACTCATCAATTCTGCAAAGCCCAGCTATCAATGTAAACGTTACTGGTACTGGTAGACCCGTAACAGGCAGCGAGTTCGTGTTTGAGAATCCCCCACAGCCCTAAATCTGAAAAAGAAGAAAAGACAAACAATTTTTGCTTGTCTTTCTTCCTTCTACTTTTTTTAAAGTTCGCAGAGCGAGATTTAAACAAGGTACTAGGGCTTGTTTTTTGTAGACTCTATTTTTTGAACTGAAATAGAGGTTACAACTTACTTTGTTCAGTTGCTTTCCAGCATTTGATAACCTTTGGTTTCTCAGAGGTTTTGCTGAAATTTCTGAGCAAATTAAATTACCGAGATACTTAAATTAATTAGGTTCTTGATGAGCGCGAGCCGCTAGTAAACTGCATTTATCCTGAGCGGATTGCACTTCCCCATAGAGCAATTCTAGGGAATTTACTCAAAGAATACCGAATTTATAGGAATGCGCCCTACCGGAATCGAACCAGTCTGAAGGCGAATTATGAGTTCGCTGCCTCCCCAATCGGCCAAGGGCGCGTGATTGATTTCGTTGCCAAGATTGCTGGCTGGATTGTTATTTTATACAATTATGCACGCTAAGTCCACTCGAAAGCGGATGCGTAGTATGATTCCTGATAATAAATTATAAGCGCTGTTTTCTAAAATAGAGATAAATTAGCAGCGTGACATTAACCAATTCGCTATCATAGGTTCCACTGCTGTCAGTCGTAAGCTATGTATAGCAGTTGATCGGTGTCGCGGCAATTTTTGTAGCTTGAGCAACCAATGAAACTAAATTCAACTGTCGCACTTACGTTAATTTTGCTTGCTATGATGTTAGGCGCTGGCTTTGTAAGTGCGATGTGGGGGTTTACTGTAGGTCATGAAGCCCTTAAAGGAGTAACGCAGCCGGATGTGCGCCCTACCAATAAATTAGCTGGGACTAAGCGGGCAACTCCTGGTAAAGAAGGAGTAGCAATTTTGCGCGAGGTTGATATCCTGGCAAGTGTCAAAGCACAAATGAGCGGCAAGGCTAAACCTGTTATTAAGCCTGAACAGAAGGAAGCGGAAACCACAAGCGACAGCAAGCCTAACACTCCTGAGGAAACCTCTGAGCAGGACAGTAAACAGCAAAATTTTCCGATTACCAGTCAGGACAAGGGCGTGAAGCTGGAGATAGGCTCAGCGCGTCAGCAAGGAGGTTCTTTGTTGCTGAATGTGAGCCTGAAGAATGAAGGAGGGAATGCTGTACGGTTTCTGTATAGCTTCTTAAATGTAACGGACGACCAAGGTCGAGCTTTAAGTGCTGTGACTGAAGGGCTGCCAGGAGAATTGCCACCGAATGGGCAAAGCTTTTCGGGGACGGTGAGTATTCCCACGGCTTTACTGGAAGACGCTAAGCAGCTTTCATTGACTCTGACAGATTATCCAGATCAAAAACTCCAGCTGAAAATGTCTGGAATTCCAGTGGTGAAGTAGGCGTTAGGTGTTAAGTGGTCGGTAATAGGAGCTGTCTCTGTATGATGACCGTACAGGGGGTAGAGGATTCTACCCACTACTTATTACCGACGACCGATTACCGACAATTCGTTGCCCATTACCCAATACCCAATACCCTGGTTACGGATGGATACCCCCGTGTTGGCGATCTTGACGGTGAATGCTTTTCCTAGGCTCACCGCGCAAGACGTTTTGCTGCGATTATTATCGGTGCTACTACTGATTGCGATTAATGGTTTTTTTGTCATCGCTGAATTTTCGATAGTTTCGGTGCGGAGATCGCGCATCAATCAACTAGTCGAAGCGGGCGATATTCAAGCAAAAACGGTTCAAAACTTGCAAGGCAGCATCGATCGGCTGCTTTCTACTACTCAACTGGGGATTACTCTGTCTAGTTTGGCTCTCGGCTGGATTGGTGAGAGTACAATGGCAATCCTCGTGTCTGCTTCAATCGCGCACTTACCTTTATCTTGGGAGGTCAAAGCAGCGATCGCTCATTCCCTTTCGGTGCCAGTTGCTTTCTTCCTGATTGCCTATCTACAAATTGTTTTGGGTGAACTATCCCCGAAATCAGTGGCACTGCTTTACTCAGAACAGATGGCAAGGTTTTTGGGACTGCCAATCAGAGCGATCGCCCGCTTTTTCAACCCATTCATCTGGATTCTCAACCAATCGACACGCTTACTCTTGCGGCTGGTAGGCATTCAGTACACTGGACAAGGCTGGTATACGCGCGTTACCCCCGAAGAATTGCAAATGATTATCACCACAGAGCGCGAATCTACGGGACTGGAAGCTGAAGAACGAGAGTTGCTCAACAACGTGTTTGAGTTTGGTGAGGTGTTGGCGGAAGAAGTCATGGTTCCCCGCACCAGCATTGCCTCTATTCCCTGTGAAGCCACTTTTCAAATCTTTCTAGATGAAATTACTACCACGGGTCACTCCCGCTATCCCGTCACAGGAGAATCCCTTGACGATATTCGCGGCATTATCTACTTCAAAGAGTTAGCTGAACCTCTAGCCAAAGGCGAACTAACTTTAGATACACCAATTCAGCCTTGGATTCGACCCGCTCGATTTGTGCCGGAAGGACAGCCTTTAAGCGAACTTTTGCCGATGATGCAGCGAAGTCACCTGGCAATGGCGATCGTTGTGGATGAATTTGGCGGCACCGCGGGGTTAGTAACAATTGAGGATTTGATTGCTGAAATTATCGGCTACGAGCCAAAAGCTGAGGATAAAGAAGAGTTAGCTGTGCAAATTTTGGATGAGCAAACTTTTCTGGTACAAGCACAGATGAATTTGGAAGAAGTCAACGAATTTCTCGATCTCAACTTGCCCTTGATTGATAAATACCAAACCTTGGGCGGCTTCGTGCTTTACCACTATCAGAGAATTCCTACCCAAGGTGAAACCTTGCGCTTTGACAACCTTGAGCTGACTATCGTTTCCGCCGAGGGTCCTCGCCTGCACCAAATTCGCATTCACCGACGAGAGGCGACAGTTGCTAGCAATGAAACTAACGGGTCTGATGTCTCAAATATGTCAGATTCAGATGGCTCAGATTCAAATGTCTCAGATGCCAAGGTTGCAGCGGATGACACCAAGAAATCAGAAATAACGAATCAGGAATCAGGATTCAGCAGAAATTTTGAATGATCGCGTTTAGATTTTCACTTGCCTCTCGTTTACGGCAGGAATATCCCCAACTTTAGTGACTCTTCGCTGCATAAGGAAGGGGATCTTGTAATCCTAGCTCAGCAAAAGCAGCTAGACGCAACTGGCAGGAATCACAGACGCCACAAGCCACTTCGCTCCCGGTATAGCAAGACCAAGTTTGCTCCCAAGGAACGCCTAGCCGATTTCCAAGCTGAATGATTTCCGTTTTTTTCAGGTCTATCAGGGGCGTCATGATGCTAATTGGCTGTCCCTCTCGTCCCTGTTTCGTTCCCAGTCGAAAGACTTCCTGCATTGCCTGGATATAATCGGGACGGCAATCGGGATAGCCGGAATAATCTAAAGCATTAACGCCAATATAAACCCGCTGGGCATTGATGGTTTCTGCATAAGCGAGGGCAAAGCTCAAAAAGATGGTATTTCGGGCGGGGACATAGGTCACGGGGATACTTTGATCCATTTCATCAAGCGATCGCCCTTCTGGTACGTTAATGGCACTGTCCGTGAGCGCAGAACCGCCCCAGCGACGCAAATCAAACGCCACTACCTGATGTTCTCGTATACCAGCGAGGCGAGCGATCGCTGTCGCAGACTCTAACTCTCGCTGGTGTCGCTGCTGGTAATCGAATGAGATGGCATAACACTCACAGCCATCAACCTTTGCCTGATATAGTACCGTCGAAGAATCTAACCCCCCAGACAACAAAACAACCGCTTTCACTTCCTAGCCCCCTCATCCCCAGTTTTTACTTGTGCCAACTTTCAGATGTTTCCCACCATCACGTCTTGATAATTGACCGCTCACTGGCTACTAAATTCCTTAGCCCTCAGTCCTCAACTCTCAGTCCTCAGTCCTTACCAAATGGACGGGAGAGAAAGTGACACATTTACCAGTTACTAATTTACAAACCTCAACAAAATGGAAGATGAGATAAATCTCACGAATTTGAGAAAGTTAGACACAGCTTTGAAATTCTTCACAAAAGAAGGCACTATGATACCATCTGGATCGTCTCAGGCGACTAAACGTTGCCGATTGATTTAATCCTAGTGGTGGAGGAGCATACAGGAGTGCAAGATAGCATGCCAGCAAGACAGCCAGACGCTCATCAGCAGCGTAACCAGCCGCAACCGATCCGCGTTGGCGTGATTGGGGTCGGTAATATGGGACAGCATCACACCCGCGTTCTGAGTCTGCTTAAAGATGTGGAACTGGTTGGTGTATCAGATATTAATGTTGAGCGGGGTTTGGATACTGCGAGTAAGTATCGCGCTCGCTTTTTTGAAAACTATCATGACTTAATCCCCTATGTAGACGCTGTCTGCATTGCCGTTCCGACAAGGCTGCATCATGAGGTTGGCATGACTTGCCTGCAAGCAGGGATTCATGTCTTGATTGAAAAGCCAATTGCTGCCAGTATTGCCGAGGCTGAATCCCTCGTCAATGCCGCAGCCGAATCGCACTCGATTCTCCAAGTAGGACATATTGAGCGGTTTAACCCGGCTTTTCAAGAACTCAGCAAAGTTCTGAAAACAGAAGAATTGCTTGCCCTAGAGGCTCATCGCATGAGTCCTTACTCGCAACGGGCTAACGATGTCTCTGTCGTCTTGGATCTGATGATCCATGATATTGACCTATTGCTAGAACTATCTGCTGCGCCGGTAGTCAAATTGACCGCCAGTGGTAGTCGTGCCTCAGATTCCGGCTATTTAGATTACGTGACTGCTACCCTAGGCTTTGCCAACGGAATTGTCGCCACGCTAACAGCCAGTAAGGTGACACACCGCAAAATTCGTCGCATTGCTGCCCATTGTAAAAATTCTCTAACTGAGGCAGATTTTCTCAACAATGAAATTCTGATTCACCGGCAAACGACTGCCAATTATATGACAGATTATGGTCAGGTGCTTTACCGACAGGATGGGTTAATTGAGAAAGTCTACACCAGTAATATTGAGCCGCTTCACGCGGAATTAGAGCATTTTGTTAACTGCGTGCGTGGTGGGAATCAACCCTCTGTAGGCGGCGAACAGGCGCTTAAAGCTTTGCGTCTGGCGAGTTTGATCGATCAGATGGCTCTCGATGGTCAGGTTTGGCAGCAACCAGACTGGGATTGTCGGTGTCTGAGTTCTCCGGCTGTAGCTGTTTCCTTCTAAAGAATTAAAAATTAAAAATTAAAAATGGAAGGTGTGTTGTAGAAGTAGCGATAATTAGCTTGAAAACCTTTTTTTTTCAAGGGTTCTACTACTAATTAACACTATGTTTTACCACTACCAAAGTAAGAATTCCACAATTTTTAATTTTTAATTTTGCATTTTTAATTGACTGAGCGATCGCCCAATTTCTTCATTAACCAGCTGATTCCCTTGAGGGCTGAGATGAATATGATCTCGGTAGAGGTTCTCTGGCTGCTCTTTTGAGTTGAAAATGGGTAGAAAATCTATGTAGGCAATGTGCTGGTTTTGGGTTAAGTCGATGAGGCGCACTCGCGCTTTTAGTTCATAATCCCGGGAACCCGGTTCGCCCAATTCCCTCTTTAGGGGCGTCATTGCGAGCAAGAAGCGGGCACCTTTTTGCTCTGCGATTGTCTGGATTTCTTGAATGGCTTTTAAATTAAAGCCAACGCGATCGCCTGATTCCGCGTTCACTGCTTTCATCTCTGGTACTGGCGGTGCCTTTAACAAATAGCGGCTGAATGCCTCTACAAGCGCTAGGGGCGGTTTTTGGTCGGGGTAATTGCGATCGCGCCCTACGGGGATTGAAGTCGGCGCAGTCCCGAACAGATCGTCAGTATTAATCAGCAACACGACTACCTGAGCATCGAACGTACCAAACTGCTTTAAGTACGCTAATTCATTGCGCGGACACCAAGAGTTCGCTGAAGCGTTGAGAACTTCTATTTGCTTAAAAGTTTTACCCTCAATAGAGGATTGCAACTGTTGAGTCATCATGGCTGAAAGCGTCTCAGCCTGATCTGTCCACCAGCCACCATTCGCAATGGAATCTCCCAACAGCAGCACCCGCAGCGTAGATTCAGGGCGAGTTTCCGTGATTTTTGGGCTTCGCATTGAATACTGATTAATTTCTATCAGATTGCCAAACCTGCGAGTCCGCTGATTTGGCGCTAATAAATATCCAATCTGTTCATCGGCAATATAAATCAAGGGATTTCCAAAGCCAAATAGCAGCCGCAATCCCACCTCTACCGCCAGTACCAACCCTACAACAACTGCCAAAACAATCAGCACAATTTTCACGGATAATCCCCTATGTACATAGATCGTGACCCGATCTAGCTTAAATCTTGCAGCACTTCAGTTTTGCAGTCTTAAAAGTCGCTCCCATCTTAACCCAACCCATTTATGACCCATTCGGGTGATAGACGAGTCCTCCCTCAGCCGCTAACCTAGTCATGGGTTAAGATATGTTTACAAATTGTTGTCTAGCTCCGAATCAAGGAGGATCGCAGCCTTATGTCAGACTTGAACCGTGGAATTATGAAGTTCGAGGGAGCTGATAGCCCAAAAGCGATCGCTATCTCATCTGTGTTGGTTTTGGGTGGTATTGCTTTTCTTGTTTGGTGGGCACTTCACTCAGCCTACGCTATGTAACTCGCTACTAAACCGAGGCCACTACCGATGCTGATGAAGCCATAAGTTCAATCGATAGGTTATCTCAAAGCTCCTGTAAAACTTCCTTGTTCGGGAGTCACTTTGTTATTCAACCCAAAATGTCTTTCGCGTATCTTTTGCCTCAGGCTGCATAGGACTACACCAACCTTTTGCTTGACTACAGACAAGTGAAATGTTTTCAAACCTATGGAGATGGGTTTGATTTGTGTAGCTGCGATATGAAGTTACTGGATGCAAGATACAAGTTTTTCTAGAGTCGCTTTTTGAGCCTGACTCTGGAATTTTTTATTGGCTATTTTTCATCAAGAAAGAATTATGGCAAGCATTCGGGATATCCTCGGTTATTACCGAAAATATCGAATCGTCGCGCTTTTAAGTATTGCGGCATCTAGTCTCTTTGAAATCATCGATCTGGTAGTTCCTTACACAATTGGGCAGATTCTCAACGTACTGTCCGGTCAACCGCTGGATCGGGGATTGCAAAATGCGATCGCTGTTATCGCTGAAGTTAGCAACTTACCGGCAAATCGATTCCTTTCCCTCTCAGTGCTAATGGGATTAATCTTGTTAGTCACCGTCGTTAGAGCGCCCATTCAGCCTTGGCTCGGCATCTGGTTTCACTGGGATACAGCCTTGCGATCGCGTCGAGACCACAGCATAAAAGTCCTCGAAAAAATCGTCACTCTACCGCTAGAATTTTACGAAGAAAACAACCCCGGACGAATCGCCGGACGAGTTGCTAGAGGACTCGCTAATCACACCTGGACTTATCCTGAAGTCGCCGGACAGTTGATTCCCAAACTCGTTCGGGTGCTGGGTATCTTTGCGATGATCTGGCTAATTGAGTGGCGAATTGCCGTAATTTTCCTAATTTCCTTCATCTTCATCCTCAGCTTCACCCTCAAAGACCTCAAGCAACTGAGCGATCGCGAACAGAAACTGGATCGATATCAGGAAAATACCGAAAGTCGTACTTCGGAAATTATTACCAACATTAAAACCGTCAAAGCCTTTGCCACCGAACAGAGAGAACTGGAGCGTCAACGACAGCGCCTAGAGCGGGAGTTCAAAGTTGTTGACTACCGCATTCATAGAGGTTATGTCATCCTAGCTACTTCCCAAAGGACAATCATCCAGTTTTGTGTCTTTCTAGTACTTGGTTTGACCCTCAACGCCACCTTACAGGGAAAGATTTCACTAGGACACTTCGTTACTACGTTGACCATCTCCAGCATGGCCTACTCGGAGCTAGAACCTATTAGCAACCTCGCTGAGATATTTGCTCGTCGCTATGCCTCCATGCTCCGGTTCCACGAGTTCATGCACGTACCTGTAGGCGTAGATGCGGTCATTCTGTCTCAAACCAGAACGCAGACGGCAGAAGGAGGAACTCAGGATTCTCGTGGTTCTGAATTGTCCTATCAATTTACCGGCAAAGTCGAATTTTCCCATCTGAGCTTTGGCTATGACAGCGATCGCCCAGTTTTAGAAAACATCAACCTACTCATCGAACCTTATCAAACTGTAGCGCTGGTCGGGCGTTCGGGGTCGGGTAAGTCTACCTTAGTCAAGCTTCTGTTCCGGTATTTTGAACCCCATCAAGGTCAGATTTTAATGGATGGTCAAGACATTCGCACTTTGGATGTCACTGGCTATCGGCGGCGTCTGGCAATTGTTCACCAGGAAGTAGATATTTTCAACGGGACGTTGCTTGAAAACCTTACCTATGGCAACCCCAAAGCTACGGTTGAACAGGTTCAGGAAGCTTGCCGCATTGCCAGAGTAGACGAAGTCATTGAGCATCTGCCGCAAGGGTACTACACCGTTGTTGGAGAGCGGGGAATGCGCCTGTCTGGGGGACAACGACAGCGCTTGGGAATTGCTAGGGCACTCTTGGTCGATCCAGATATCCTCATCTTTGATGAAGCAACTTCTAGCCTCGACTACGAATCTGAGCGCTCAATTCAGTTAGCAATGCGTAGCATCCTTGGCACCCGCACCACCATTATCATTGCTCACAGACTTAGTACCATCCGGGAAGCAGACAAAATTGTAGTTCTCGATCAAGGTCAAATTGTAGAAGTCGGCAGCCATGCTGAACTACTTCACCGCAAAGGAATTTACCGACGTTTGCACTCCCTACAAGAAACAGGTGAGCTACTCTAAAGTTAAAAGGAAAAAGGCAAAAGTGAAAAATCTTTCTTTTTCCTTTTGCTTTTTAACTTTTGCCTTTTACAGCTTCCCGTGATTGTTTTACCCGTTCAGTCATATATTCTAGTTACTTCCGATCTGGGTCCCCTTTTAGGAAGTGTTTGGCTCGATATCGCGGTGCTGGGATTGATGCTTTTGCTTTCTGCTTTTTTCTCCGGCTCGGAAACGGCGATTACAGCCCTCGACAACCTTAAACTCAGGGCGCTGATTCAAGAGCAAGGAGACCCGCGCCGGATGTTTGCGCTGGTCTTAGAAAATCGGGGTCGGTTTATCACTACCCTTCTAGTCGGTAACAATCTAGTTAATAATTTTTCAGCAATTCTGACCAGTAACTTATTTGCCCTCTGGTTAGGGAATGCAGGATTGGGAATTGCTACTGCTGTTGTTACTTTTCTAGTGCTGATTTTTGGAGAAGTTACCCCTAAATCTCTGGCAATCAACAATGTGATGCCAGTTTTTAAGTTTGCCGTTCGCCCGATTTACTTGCTATCTATCGTTCTCGGCCCGCTTATTTATTTATTTGAGCAAATTACTCAGCGGGTAATTCGCCTGTTTCAGGGGGGTGTTGTTCAAGAGGGAGAGTCTTTAAGAGATCTCCATCTGATGATTGAAATTTTGGGAGGCAAGGGGCATCTAGATTTACACAAACACCAGCTGCTCAACAAAGCCTTGATGCTAGACAGTCTCAGCACCCGCGATCTGGTTAAGCCACGGATTGACATGAGGACAATCTCTCATGAAGCGACCTTGCAGGAGTTTGTGAATCTGTGTCTGGAAACAGGATATTCCCGTATTCCCGTGCAGGAGGAGTCTAAGGATCAAATTGTCGGCGTTGTTCACCTGAAGCGAGCGCTCCAGCAGCTGAGGTTTTTGAAAAAAGAAGGGATTGATAATGGCTTGGTGACAGAGGCGATGGACCCGCCAGTATACGTGCCGGACACGAAACGAGCCGCCAATCTACTGAAGGATATGTTGCAACAACGCCTTCACATTGCCATCGTCGTCGATGAGTATGGGGGCACGGTGGGGTTGATCACGCTGGAAGACATTCTGGAGGAGCTGGTTGGCGAAATTTACGATGAAAGTGACTTTCCTAGTCGAGCGATCGCTACGAGAAATGCCACGCGCTCTGGTGGCTGATTCAGAAGACAGGGATCAATGTATGAGTAAGCGATGTAGATTCCCGCTCTCATCCTGCTACTTGCACTGTCCGTCACTTTTTCCACAGCTATAAAATCAATTTTCAAAAAAACTTTTGCATTTCCCAAACCTTGTGCTACGATTATTAATCGTGGAACAAATGGGTCGATGCCCGAGTGGTTAATGGGGGCGGACTGTAAATCCGCTGGCTATGCCTACGCTGGTTCAAATCCAGCTCGGCCCACCACGCAACAAAAGTTTTAAGTCATAAATTTTGAGTTATTCTTGAGTTAAGATAACCAAATCAAAATTTAACGCTTACAACTTCTAAAACTGCCCGTGTGGCTCAGTGGTAGAGCACACCCTTGGTAAGGGTGAGGTCACGAGTTCAATCCTCGTCACGGGCTTTTTCAGCAAATAAATTAATCAAAGTTTTATCCGGATGATCTGACTTCAGAAGTTATGTTTCTGGAGATTCTACCCAATCTTTTAGAGATCCAGGAAGTATCTTCTTCATGAGAGTACACGCATGGCTCTTTAACTAGAGATATTCAACTGAAAAACCATTGCTTGGCCGCTTTTAAGGAGTCTAGAGGTACTGTAGATGAAAAATTTTAGCAGCTACAGATAGGATGATTAAATCGCATATAAGCCATGAGCGGCTTGATTTGTCACTAGCTAAATACACGTCATACATTGCAGAATCCTGTGGCAGTATTGATGAATTCAAATTCCTACAAGCAAGAATGACAATTTATCACCTATTTACATAATTCTTAGGTTCCAAAAATATAAGGGGCTCCTAAAGCAATAGATGACTCGCAATTTCTCTAATCGAGCTTTGACAAAAATACTAAAAAAACTCGTGTAGAGTGTCGCTAACCCTAAAAGAGCTGGCTGATTCTAATCGATCGTGCTTTATAGCCAAAAATTAACTTGGTTGTGGCGGTATTAAGAACAGGTCACGAGCTATAAACCTTATGATGATAACTACGCTGGTGTTGTTGCCTTGCGCCCCAAGACAAACGCATCTTATCTGTGAAATACCTACTCGACAAGGGGTTCAAGCATTTAGGCTTAAGGCTGAGCAACTGATAAAATTCCTACGGGGAGAGACATCCAGCATTTTAGAGGCGTTTTCCCTGCCTTATGCACCTTTATTACCCAATTTTTGAAAATAAGGATTTTTATTGAGTTAAAACGGGTGCGGAGGGACTCGAACCCCCGACAAACTGCTTAGAAGGCAGCTACTCTATCCACCTGAGTTACGCACCCACATGAAAATGGATCGCCAAACTTGGCTCTGTCGTAGATTGTATCTGTGCCGAGTGCTGCAAAGCAACCCAGAAAGCCAAAGCTTTCCAAATATATCGCTCAAGCAGCTTTAAGCTCAATGTAAACTAGAAACCAACATACCCAGACGTTTGGATACGATAGTGTATTAGTCAAGGCGATAGGCGCTACGCGGACGCACTCGCGGCGTTGTCCGATTTTATCCCAGCACCAGGGCTGGATCGCGCCCTTATATAGTTTCGTGGCGATCGCTTTTTAGCCGCACCACGCCCCCGGCCAAGTCAGGAGTCATTTGCCAGTGTCATGTTTATTCTGAAACGGCAGGATGTTGAAATTTCTAGCATTCAGCACCCCAAGCGGGAGCAACAGATCCCGATTCTCACTTATCAGGGGCAAACCTTTCGCTTGATCAGTGTATTTGCAGCTAATCAAGCAGAAGAAGCCAGAGCCTTTTGGCGAGACCTTACCGATAACCGTGGCAAAGCCTGCGTTTTGCTGGAAGAGCCAGATCGGTATAGCGTCTGGGGCAAAATTCGTCTAGATCAGCTGGCTGCGGAGGCTAGTAGTGACGTCAAAATTGTCCCTCTCGCCCAAGCTTGCCTTTTGTTGCTCCAGGCGGTTTACATAGACGTTGAAGACCTATTAGGAAACAGACAAGCCGGATTATTTCAAAAAGACCTTAGCGATGTCTTCCGTCAGTGGCACTTTCCCAGTGCGGATGGGCCGGAAGCTGTGAAAAACTTGCTAACAATGGACCCTTTGAGTAGCCTCCAAATTCCCCCTTGGGAGGAACATCATCTGATCACCTTGTTACAAGAACTGCATCGCTTGGGTAAGGAATATTTCGGCAATACCCACTTTGCCCAAGGAGTAAAGGATACATTACAAGATATGCAACCAGGAGAGCGGTCTCAGTTCCTGGAGTGGCTAAATCAATCTCCCCTAGGTAAGCTGTGGCGCTAATCTAAAAAATGTTTGGGAAATATGCCAAAGCTTGCATTAAGATGAGACACTTGCGCTTCTTAAAGGAGATTTGTTAGCAGATTATTAATTGAATTGCATTTGCGATTAAACCTTGCGTGCATCCTTGTTTTGAAAAACTATGAGCAGTTCTTTAGAAAAGTCATCGGAAAAAGTATCCGGTTTACAATCCCTTCTGAGCGTACAGACAGTAATCGTTTCGGGAATAATCTGGGGTGTGCTAGCGCTACTGTATTTTCTGCTGTTTAGCATTTCTGCACCCGGAGAGGAGCGTCCGCTTTGGTACTCGATTGGAACTTACATTTTTGAAGAGGTAGCTTACCTAGGCGCAGCAGTGCTGTGTTTTAGAAACTGGCGCAGTCCCCAGATTGTTAGCGGACGTAACGTCTGGCTGGGATTTGGACTGGGGATGTTGTGCTATTTTCTCGGGAACCTGTTGTTTTGCTACTGGGAACTAGTTTTACACCAAGAACCCATTGTGTCACCTGGGGATTTGTTTTTTGTCCCTGCCTATTTATTTCTTGCCTGGGGAATGATTTTAGCTGTCATCTCACGGCGACTGAATCTAGAAGTTTGGCAGTGGGCAACCGTTGCAGCGATCGCAGTTGCCGGAATTGCCTTGGCAGTCTGGTTACAGGTTGCCTCCCCGAATAATGCATCCTCCGCAACCCCACCTTTACCCGTAGGAACAACACAGGGAACAACACAGATAGCGAAGGCGACTTCACCCAAGAAAGCGATCGCTGCCACCAGAGCACCAGCCGTCAATAAAACCGCTACTGTGGTGAAAACAGCACAAGCAAAACCCTCTGCTCCTACTGGAGAAAATCAGGCTCCAGCCTGGGTTCTATCAGTAGAAAAATTTCTAGAGCCATTAGGGACCTTTTTGAACATTTTTTACGTTGTTAGCGATATCTTTCTGTTGATCGTTGCCTCGACCGTATTGCTAGCCTTTTGGGGGGGTCGTTTTTCTCAGTCTTGGCGGATGATTGCTGGGGCAGCTTTTTCATACTACGTTGCTGATATGTGGCTGAAATACGCCGATAAGTTCATTGGTGATGATTATCAAAGCGGAGGACTATTGGAAGTATTTTGGGTCTTCAGCGGCGTCCTGTTTGCCATTGGCGCTGTCCTGGAATTTGATACATCCAGTCGTTCCCGTCGTAGCGGACGCAAACGTGCTTAGGAAGTAGCATGAGTGTGAGAAAACTCTCCGAATTAGATAAGCGCGACATCCTCAACCTGTATCGACAGCCAGGAGAGACAACCTCAACCCTGGCTAGTCGTTATGATGTCAGTAATTCAACGATTAGCCGTCTTTTAAAAAGTCGTCTATCAGAGCCAGAATATGAAGCCCTAATCCAGCAAAAGCGAACCAATCGCTCCCATTCAATTTCCGAACCTGCCACTGAAGCTGACGACGAGCCAGTAGAAACATCGCTGACCGCATCGGTAAAGAGCGAAGAATCCTTTCCCCACACTCAAGAATCTTTTGCAGATAGTGATAGTGAGGAATCATTAGAGGCAAGCCCTACCGCCCCACGGAGGCGTCGCAGGCGCTCCTCAGTCTCTACAGAGGAAGAGAGGGCACAAGAGCAAGAAAACATTCCTTCCGAAATTTTCCCTGGGATCAATTCTTCTCTGCCACTTTTTCAGCTGGCTGTGGATGCCGCACCAAGTAACAACCCCGATCTACTTGATAACAATTACAGTGCAGAAGCCAGTGTCATAGAAGAGATGCTGGGGGAAGACCTGACGGATTTAGAAGACGACGAGGACGAGGACGACGAGGATGACGACGACGACGATTTAGAAGACCTCCAAGACGAAGACGACTGGGATGATACGCCAACTCTAGAAAGTCCGATTCCAGCAGGAACCTTTAAGCGACAAAACCGTGCTAGCGTTCAAGTCTTACCGCTATCTAACGCGGTGCTTCCTAAAACCTGCTACTTAGTTGTAGACCGAGCAGCAGAATTAATCGCCAGACCCCTGCGAGAGTTCAGCGATCTTGGACAAATTCCTGCCCAAGAAGTTCAACAGAGAACACTACCAGTTTTCGATAACCATCGGGTAGCTCGTAGGTTCTCGAACCGCACCCAACGAGTGATTAAAGTTCCAGATGGCAGGATGCTTCAGAAAACTTGTTCGCAACTGCAAGCTAAGGGAATTACTCGCTTGCTGATTGATGGTCAAGTTTATTCGTTATAAGAGGCAGTGGTGAAACGCCGTCAAGTTCTCAAACAGCTGCTACAAACATCCGGCGGGCTGATTGCGGCTAGCTTGCTCCCAGGCTGCCAGTTAACAGGGTCCGTAGAGCCGCTGTTTTTGCTTGACCTGCTCAAGCCAGACTCAAAACTGCCAAAACACCTGCTCACGCCATTGAGCGAATTTTATGTGCAATCTTACGCCTTGCCGCCTAGGATTAACCTGGACAACTGGCGGTTAAAGGTGACGGGTGCTGTTGCCCAGCCGCTGACGCTGACTTTTCAAGACATCATGGCAGCGCCGCAGGAAAATTTCTATTTGACAATGGAATGCATCGGCAATGCCACTGGCGGCAACCTGATTGGAAACGCTCAGTGGACGGGTACCCCTTTGCTACCTTTTCTAGAGCAAGCTGGTGTTAAATCAGAGGCGATAGAATTTAGGCTGCACGGAGCTGATTCCTACGAAACAACATTGCCAGTTGCAGAAGTCATGAGACAAGAAGTGCGACTGGTTCACCAGATGAATGGCGAAGCTCTCAATCAGTCGCATGGCTATCCTTTACGCATCATTATTCCCGGTCACTTTGGTCAGAAGCAACCCAAATGGCTAGTCGAGATTGAAGCTGTCAGCAGCCAGAAGCGAGGTTTTTGGGAACGTCAGGGCTGGTCTAATACCGCAGAAATTCCTACTCATGCGCTGATGCGCCAAGTACAAAACACTCGCGTTTGGAACAGGCAGCATCGGGTGCATTTAGGGCGCATGGGTGAAACAGGTTGGGAAAGCGGCATTTTGATGGCTGGTGTTGCCTTGGACAAATCTAGTCCGATTACAGCCATTGAGGTAAGTACCAACGATGGTAAGACTTGGCAGAATGCCGAGCAGAATCAACCGCCATCTCCCCATGAGTGGACGCTCTGGCGTTATTTGTGGATGCCCCAACAGCCGGGAAATTATACTTTACTTGTTCGCGCAACGTCTTTACGCCAACAGCAGCAACTGAAAGATGATAATCGGATGGATGGTAGTAGTGGCGTTCTGCGAATTCAAGTAAATTTGCAAGCCTAAACGCTAGCTCTTCAGCGATTTAAGACAATTGAGAAATCAGCAAGAAACGCGAAGTTTTGTGTCTTTGTTTAAAATAGGTTTTGAGAAACGGATGCTTGTGTAGGATGTATGGCAGTCTTCCCACACACCCAAGCAGAGTAATCTCTGTCATGGATGAATCTTCGCTAGAAAACTATGTTGATTGTTGAATAACACTTCACCTGTCTATAAAAATTAGAGGAATTTATAGATAAACTGACCACCGTATTTTTACGGAAAATAGGTTTTGTAGAGGATTGTTATTAGAAAAATTACTTAATTATTGAGTTTTAAGAAAATATAAAAAAATATTTGTTACATCATCTACTTGAACCTTATAAGGAGGGTAATCTAGAGAAGTAAAATATTGATTAAGGCGTCGGCAAATAACAGATAAAAACTGGAATGAAGAAAGATTCTGTTATAAAAAAAGCCGCAGAAAATGCGGCTATTTAGCCAGGTAAGATTCGTTTCAAGTCTCTTCAACAGTTTATATAAACTAGGGAGCGATCGCGCTATGGAAGTAAGCCATTTACTTAAGCTTTATGAAGACGGACAAAGAGACTTTGCCGGGATCGACCTTAACGGAAGTGACTTGAGGGGAGTGACGCTCATTGGGGTCAATCTCACAGGCGCTAACCTGAGAGGAGCTAATCTGAGTCGAGCTTTCCTAACAAAGTCAGACTTAACGGGTGCTTGCCTAAACTGGGCCGATCTAAGTTTTATCAAACTGAGCGAAGGCAAACTGGTAGAAGCAGACTTGACGAAAGCGAACCTCAGTGGAGCGTTTCTAGTGAAGTCAAAATTGCCTGGAGCCAAACTGAGCGGTGCAAATCTCAGCAGTGCTAATCTTCGAGTAGCTAACCTTTGGGGTGCTAATCTCTGTGGAGCAAATATGCAAAGGATTAATCTGCGGGAAGCAAATCTCAGTGGCGTTAACCTTAGTTGGGCTAATTTGTGCGAAGCGAGACTCACAGGCGCGAAATTGTATGGCGCTTCCTTAAATGGTGTTAACTTCAGAAGAGCTTTTTTAAAAGGATTAGACCTGGGCGGAGTCGATTTAGAGGGAGCCAACCTTAATGATGCCAGACTGAGTGGCGCTAACCTGGAAGGCGCTAACCTAAGCGCAGTAGATCTCAGCCAAGCGACACTGCGTAGGGCCAATCTGAAAGGAGCAGATCTGCGGGGAGCAAACCTGGCAAAGGCGTCTTTGGAAGGGGCAGACTTAAGCTGGACGATTCTGAGTAGAGCAAACTTGAGTGAAGCCGATTTGAGTGAGGCAAAGCTGGTAGGAACTAACTTGGAAGATGCTCAAATGAATGGCGCTGTGCTGCCATCAGAACACCAAAACTCATACTCAGAAGCAACTGTTAGTGGTAGTGTGACACCTTTTGAACAACCAGTTAGAGCAATGGTTGGGTAGTTGGGAGAAAGCTAACTGATAATTTCTGATAGATTTGGGATTTTTTGTGGACTAAGTTACAGGTTATGGATCGCGATTCTGGTACAACTCGTTACGCTGTAGTGTTCGTAACGGCGTCTTCGCGACAAGAGGCAGAAGCGATCGCGCAAAATTTAGTTGCATCCCAGCTAGCGGCTTGCGTTAACTTAATGCCAGTGCATTCTGTCTATACTTGGCAAGGTAAGGTTAACTCAGAAGAGGAATGGCAGCTAATCATTAAAACAGATCTAGCGCACTTTCCCGCCCTCGAAGCCAAGATTCGAGAGTTGCACTCTTATGAAGTACCAGAAATTATTGCTTTGCCAATCTTAGCTGGCTCTCCACCCTATCTTCAGTGGATTTCAGATAATGTGAGAAATTAGCTATAGATAGCTGCTTCCAGACGTGTTGCTAAGTCAATGATGTCTTCAATCCTGGCAATTTGCTCGATCCATTCTTCAAGAATATTTTCAATACTGTAATAAATTCCTGCTAAGCCACCAGTAACGGCAGCAGTAGTATGCGTATCGTTGCCTAAATTCACCGCTTTTAGTACCGCCACGATTTTGCGAAGCAGAAGATAAGGGAGCTATCATCTGACCAGGTGCCAGCAGGTTGATTATAAGTTCCAGAACCTATCATCTCTGTTACAGGTGACTTCACCCGATCCATCTGGTAATAAATTTGGCTGGGAAACCCAACGTATCATTGATATAAGCACCGATTAGCCCTGCTAAAACTTTAGAGCTTCTTTTCATTTCAAGTGTTTTATCCAGACTGCTGATGATTCTAGGGTAGTTGGCGATCGCGACTGTGCGTGCATTCAGTCCGTAGTGATTTAAGAGCTAGCAGGGATGGCATTATCTCAAGGAGAATTAGATGCTTGAAGGCGTCATTGTTCCTCTACGCTGCCAAAATTCCCCAACTCTTCGCTCCCACTGCTGCCAGTAAATCATCATATTATCTGGTTCAAACCAGAACACCTCAGCAGGCATTTCCGGAACCGCTACAACCAGCAAGGCATGACTCAGATGGATACCATACTCTTGGTAAAATTGATTAACCGCGCCCATATAAGCCGCCAACTGAAGCGGGCTATCACGGAGGCGTTCAACTGACCCTTTCGGCTTATCAGCAGTTTTCCAGTCACAGACGCAGGGAATGCCCTTATAACTCGCAACGCAATCCACTCGACCCGCATAATTCAAATCGTAGTGGAAGACAGAACCTTCTACCAGCCTTACCTCATGAATATCTTGCAGCACTGGCTCCATGCTATCCCACTCGGTTGCGCCAGTTGAAGAGTGCTTCTCGATCTTCTTGCGGTTTGGTGGCGTTGAGGATAGTGGAGACGCTAGGAAAGCGATCGCCCTTAGCATCCACATAATATTGTTTCCCAGATTCCCGCAGCGTTTTAGCACGGTGATGAGGCAGCAGATTGATATTTAACGTCATTATTGTCTAGTTATTAAATCAACCAGTTAGGATGATAGCTGCCGATATGGAACGTTCAACCAGAGGCTGAGACGTCCTCTTTAAACACCTTGCTCAGGCTGATTCCGTTCCTGCTCTCTCCCCACTAAACGCAAATCCATTCGCATGATGGGACGACCTTTACAAGTCCTTGCCTGTTGTTGCTGTCATTATTTGATTCAAGCCGATGGGCGGATTTGAACCGCCGACCGTTCGATTACGAATCGAATGCTCTACCACTGAGCTACACCGGCACTGCCGATTTACTATCGTAGCAGGTTTAGATAGAAACTGTTGCACCCAATTTCTGGAAGAAATGCAATCGCGTTCAAATTTATAGCACCAGCCGCCGCTGCTGCCGACCACCATCATGCCAAGATGGATCTAAAGTCGGTGGGGATCGAGACGGATGGTAGACCCAAAATTAAAAAATCGCACCCGCAACATCAAAGGCACTCGGAAAGTCAGTGCTGAACAGTATGCACAACTAAAAGCTGAACTTGCTACTCCCTACAAAGGTCTTAGGCAATTTGTTTATGTGGCGTGCGGCGCTTCTGGCTTTATCGGAGGGATGGTCTTTCTTGCCAAGTTAGCCTCCGGTCGGGAAATTGCCTCAGCCGTGCCTAACTTAGCACTACAAATTGGCGTAGTTGCTTTGATGGTTTGGCTGTTTCGCCTAGAACAAAAATCCCAACGTAAGCCATAAAGCTGATCGTTTCCAGTAATCTTGCGGATTCCTCGAAGGGGTAAGACAATCTAAGCTTGAAAGAAGGGATCTGGTGAGTATTTCGCACCCTGAGAACTTGCGAGTAAAATAGGCTAGATTCAGTTATTTGGCTTAACGACATTCTTGCAGTCTTTGGCTTCCCTTGTTGAAAGCCAATAAGGTTCTGCGTTACTTCATCGGCTGAGCCTCACCTAAGATTAAGTGTCATCCCAACACATGGAACTAGAACAACGCTTGGGTCTATATCAGGTATTCCTTAAGCTCTATGAGCATCATCGTGGTTTACTAGATGAGATTCTGAAGCTAGAAGATAGCGGCAATAAATTTCTTAGTGGCATTGCACCTCGATATATCCAAGGCGTAGCGCAGGAGCAGCAAGTCTATCTAGTCACAAATTTAATAGATGCTAAAACGCAAATGTTGTTTCAGCCGCAGCGAATTTGGACACTGGGGCGGGCGCGTCAAGCTGCCCTACCGATTCCGGATAGACGGTTGTCTCGCAATCATGCAGCGATTCGATATATCGACGATCAGGGGTTTTATCTGGTTGACCTGAATAGTACAAATGGGACTTTCGTTAATGGCGAACCCGTATACAAACGTGTTCTTCTCAAGGACGGCGATCGCATTCGTCTAGGTGGTCTGGCTTTCTCCTTTTTCCTGGGCAATACTATCTGCATGGTGGATAATGTCTCTTCAACCCTAATGGCAGAAATTAATGCCCTGACAAATGCAGAGCAATCGCTTCCGGTTACAGAAGTAGAAACACCTACCTCTCCTACAACAGTTCAGCCTCCCAACACCGAGTGCCAAAAAGAGACTCTACATTTCCTCTCTGGCCCCTCTGCCATTAGAGATCCATTAGTCCCAGTTTTGGAATCTCCTGTAGACCCTCAGCTAACTCCGACTCAGCAATCAGAAATTTTAGACCGTTTTTTCAGTAGACGAATTTCCGATCCAGGCACACAAAACTAAACTTTATAAGAATTTATACGAAAAACCCGTTTCCAATAAGAAAACGGGTTTTTTTATGTGTAACAGTAGCCCTAAGCTTCCCAAAAAACGATTTATAGGGTAGAATTGCCAACCCTACAGCGCTTTTAGTCGTCTAAAAGTTCTTCCTCTAACTCTTCGTCTTCAGCGTCAACTCGCGTGACAGAGTTGGCAGGAACAACTGCCCCCATCTCTAGCTTTTGACGTACCTTTTGCTCAATTTCTTGAATTAATTCAGAGTTTTCTTCCAGGTACTTAATGCTGTTATCCCGGCCTTGGGCAATGTTATCACCGTTGTAGCTATACCAAGCTCCTTTACGGGTAATGACCCCAGTTTGTTCTGCTAGGTCAACCATACACCCTAATGTCGAGATTCCCTTGCCAAAGATAATGTCAAACTCTGCGACGCGGAAGGGCGGGGCGACTTTATTTTTGGCAACTTTAACTTTAGCTCGGTTACCAAACTCTTCGTTGCCTTTTTTCAGCGTTTGAATCCGACGAATATCCAAGCGCACTGAAGCGTAAAACTTTAAGGCATTACCACCAGTGGTTGTTTCTGGGTTGCCGTAGGTGACGCCAATCTTTTGTCGCAGCTGGTTGAGGAAAACGACCGTACAACCGGATTTACCAATGTTTCCAGTAATTTTGCGAAGAGCTTGACTCATCAAACGGGCTTGCAAACCCATGTGGGAATCGCCCATTTCGCCTTCAATTTCAGCGCGAGGCACCAAAGCAGCTACCGAGTCAATGACCACGATATCCACTGCCGCAGAGCGAACTAGCTGATCGACAATTTCTAAGGCAGCTTCTCCGGTGTCGGGTTGAGAAACCAAGAGATTGTCAATATCAACGCCCAGTACGGCTGCGTAAGCAGGATCTAGAGCGTGTTCAGCATCAACAAAAGCAGCGACTCCTCCTAATTTTTGCACTTCAGCGATCGCGTGCAAAGCGAGGGTTGTCTTACCAGAACTTTCCGGGCCATATATTTCAATCACCCGTCCCTTCGGCAAGCCACCGCCCAAAGCTAAATCCAGGGTCAGCGCTCCAGTGGAAATTGTTTCCACCTTCATGCGGGTGGCATCTCCTAGGCGCATAATTGCTCCTTTGCCAAAGCTGCGCTCAATTTGGTTTAGCACCAGGCTCAGGGCTTTGTCCTTGTCGGGATTGTTCGTGATTTGGATAGCCATTAATGCCTCAAGAACAGAATCAGGTGTGGTGAGATTTTTTTCACACTTAGCAAAAGTTGCTTTTGTGTGGGCTTCTCCGCCTCGCGGACTGGAGTTTCCTGCTTCGATGGCTGGTTCTGATAGTAGAAATGTCTAACAAGACATCCTTACAGCCTCCACAGGCAGAAACGATGGAATCCACCGCCTTTTGATACAAAATGAATGCTGGTTTTAGCCATTTGCCCACTCAGGTTTACCAAGTTTTTAGCTTTGTAAGTGAGTAGGAAATTTCCACTAACTAGGGTTACTTCAACGATTGGCACCGAAACTTAAAATTGTCCCAAATAGCGACAAATTTTAGTTTCAGATATTTTATTATATCACTTTTAGCAACAAATGAGAGCCGCAAGTGCCCTTACATCAAGCTTTACACGGATGGGGGAACCCCCTGGCAAGGCTCGCGATAGGAATCTCTATTGTAGTTCAAATGTTCTACTTTTACCCAACACTGAGAGAGAAAATCGGTCAATAAATAAACGTCTAGCCTGTTTTAAGCAACAGGTGGGATTTGCGATCGCCACTTTGGTCACGTCAGTTTTGTCAAAAGTCAACGAATGCAGCCGAGTCTCGCTAATCTAGAGACAGAAACTGTAAATGGCTTGATCTAGGCTTATTTGAGCATCCTCCGCGTTTCCTGATGCCTCAATTCCTATATTTTCCTTATCTTTCGGCGATGAACTATTATCTTTCCAATCAGCTGGTTCCAGATACAGCTGTATCGGTGGCTGGGTTAACGTCTTATTTGCAACTGCTGTTAGAGCAGGATGAACAACTACAGCAAGTCTGGGTGACAGGTGAAGTCTCCAGCGCCTCTCAGTATCGCAGTGGACTATTCTTCACCCTGCAAGATCCGGATGCTAAGGCGGCAATGAGTTGTGTGATATGGAACAGTCAGCTAAATAAGCTGATGCAGCTGCCGGTGCAAGGAGAGCAGTTGATTGTTTTGGGCAGTATCCGAGTTTATCCCCAGCGAGGACAGTACCAGCTGATTGTCTGGCAGGCGCTACCAGCGGGAGAGGGGTTACAGGCATTGCGCTATCGCCAGCTGCGAAATCGGTTGGAGGCAGAAGGATTGTTCGATCCAGAACGCAAGCGATCGCTCCCCACTCATCCCCAAACCATCGCTGTTGTCACGTCGCCACAAGCTGCTGCCTGGGGAGATATTCAACGCACGCTCAAGCAACGTTATCCGGGTTTGCAAGTTTTATTTTCACCGGCGTTAGTTCAGGGCGAACAAGCCCCAGCATTGATTGTCTCGGCGATTGAGCGAGTGGAACGGGATGGTCGCGCTGAAGTTTTAATTTTGTCGCGCGGGGGTGGTGCGGTTGAGGAGCTAGCTTGCTTCAATGATGAACGGGTAGTGCGAGCGATCGCAAATTGTTCGATTCCCGTGATTACTGGCATTGGTCATCAGCGAGATGAATCTTTGGCTGACTTAGTTGCCGATGCTTATGCTCACACTCCCACCGCCGCCGCCGAACAAGTGGTTCCAGAACTGGCAAGTCTTTACGCAGAACACCAGGAACGTGTCCTCGCCTTGACTGAAGCCGTAAATCAACACATGGAAAACGCTCAAACACAATTGCAAAGAGTGCGAAGCCGCTTGGGGCGGATTCCGTTAGACCGACAAATTCACCAAGAAAAACAAGCGATCGCTTGGAAACGTCAACAACTGTTACAAGGAACAGCGCGACATTTAGCGCAGGCAAACCAACACTGTCAGATGCTCCGACAAAAGCTAGCCACGCTTGACCCCGAAAGCGTTTTGCAACGAGGTTATGCAGTAGTCCGACAACAAGATGGTGCGATCGCGCGTTCCACAGAAGGACTGGCACTCGGACAGGAACTACAAGTTCAGCTGGGCACAGGACAAATTAAAGTCAAAATTAGTGAAATTATAAATAGCAAAGAGTAGCTATTTCATGCGATACGGGGATTTTTTATGAGCAAACGCACCAGCACCACAGACGGCTCAAGCGATCGCCGCGTCAATACCCAATTTCCGAAAGATTGGAACTACGAAGCGACGGTTGCCAAAGTTGAAGAGATCATTCGGCAAATTGAAGCCGGAAAACTAGAACTTGCCGATGTTTTTGAAGAATTTACCGCTGCGGTAGAATACTTGCGCCAATGTGAAATCTTTCTGCAAGAGCGGCAACAGCAGATGAATTTATTAATTGAGACCCTGGCAGACGAGCCAACGTCCTTTTGAGAGATGCCATCAGGCGATACTACCGCGCTTCCTGGCTTCTTTATAGGAAGTCCCGACATTTCTCAAACCAGCCTTAATCATTTGTTGTTCGAGTAAGGCAAAGAAACGAGCGCGATCGCCCCCTCGCACAACTGCCTGATTGTGTGCCTCTGCAAGCGCCACCGGATAGCCATAACCCTTCTGCACCTGAGCCAACATCAAGCTGAGCGAAACATCCAGCTTCTCTGGATTCTCCGCCACCCAAGCGGGAACTTCCACACGAGCAATTTCAGTCCCGACGTGGACGTAGCAGAAGTAGATTTGATGGGCACCGTACAACTCCAGAATTCGTGCAGAACTGCGCCATAGAGGGCTGCGTTGACCGGGCTGCAATTGAGACGCCCAGAGGGCAGTATCCCGCAAGGGATCGAAAACCTGGCAGGGTGCCCGGTCAAACTGACCAGGACAATGAGTCATACAGTCGGGAACTGGATGCGGACAGGCTGGCAAACGCAGGAAGTTCAGTGCTTCGCTGCTGCGAGAAGCGCTCAGGTAGCCCATAATTGGAATCCCCATATCGCGTAGAACATCCCAAGCTTCCAGAATCGGAGGCAAAATATGGTCGCGGGCTTCTCCTGGTAACTGCTCCAGAAACCAATAAATTAGCGATCCATCTACCATTGCTAGGGCAGGGATTGGGGATTTGGGATCGGGAATTGAAGATGGAATTTCCGATTTTCTGTTTCCGTTTCCCTGTCTTGACGTGACTTGTGAAGGTCGGTTAATCCAGCTAGCAGCCAATTCTGCCAATACAGACGCCTCCGAAGCCGTGCGTCGATAGCCCATCCATTCCTCAGGGCGAATTCCCCACTGGCGGGAAATATATAGGTCTTCCGAGCGATAAAAGACTTCTGGCAGGCTATCTAAGAGCGGATACAAGCTTTGTCCGTAATGCAGCACCACCCGACCCACATTAATCAGATAGCAGTAGGCAATTTCGTGGTGACTCGGAGCAATCTGAGACCCGTCTGTAGCAATAATCGTATGGACAGCCGGAGGGGTAGGAAGGTCAATGGCAGTGCTTAGAGATTCAATGGGTGCGGCTGCTGCAAACCCCAAGCGATCGCGCCACTTTTCTTGCAGATGTACCAAATCTGCCTGAGACTTTTGAGCCAGTGTCAGTAAGTGCTGGGCGCGTTCCAAGCGTTGGCGACTGGCAGCAGCCTCTACCGTCAGGTGTTGACTAATCCCCTGCATTTGCCGCGCGAGTTTGGTTAGGTCAAGCATAGTCAGCTATCCGCTTTTCGCCTATCAGCTCTCAGCTTAAAGCATGAAACATCAAGGCGATCGGGATGAATTTATAATTTACACTTGATACTTCTTCATCCCTCTAACCTTGGGTTCCCTTTTCTCATCTAAGCCCAAGTCGAGAAATCTTGAGCAAACTGAGACAGAGATAAAAGCTGAATTCGTTCCTGATACGCGACCGACTCTCGTTGAGCAGCAGTATTGTAACCCCAATCGGCAAGAAACAGCTTGATATCATTGAGGTCTGGTTGCTGTTGCACAGTTTGCAGAGTTTTCAAGCGATCTTCCACAAACCAAAGGTGAACCGGCGAATCGCTGCTGAGTTCGCGCAAAATTTCGTACTTAGGACGCCGATTTTCTTTCCCAATAATGCATCGATCGGGTAGTTGGATACCCTGTTGCTGCAACAACTGACGGACAAAGCGTCCCTCTTTGGTAGTGACGATGTACGTTTGGACGGGTGTATCTGGAAGCGATGCCTTCTCCGATTCCATCCGATGCATTTTTTCAACAACACCTGGATAGAAACGATGCAAGGCTAGCCAACCCTCTAAATCCCTATCAATCCACTCATCCCGGATACGATCGAGCTTCGTGCCGATATCAGCCGCATTCAAATTATCTTCTCGCAAGATTTGCTGAGCCACCCCTGACCAATCTTGCAACATCTTTTCGTCGGGAATGCCCAATATTAGCGCCCGGATTGCCACCGGCATTTCCCAACCGATTTCTATAATCGGTCGTCGCTGGTAGAAACTTTCAGCCAAACCATCTGGAGGTGTGAGATTAGGCGGTGCCCAAATTTGACAGTAGGTGCGCCAAGCTGTCTGAAAATACTCGATTAGCCCGTCACAGATAACACCGTCAAAGTCAAGGGCGAGAATATTTGGATAACTTGCACGCATGGTTCTAAAGCCGCAATCTTTCGGTTTATCTTGGCACAATTTGCCCAACAAGCCCAATAACCAGTAGAGACGCGATAGATCGCGTCTCTACTAGGGTCCTCAAAACTTAGGTTTCAAAATTTAACTGGGGTGCAAGGATTCGAACCTCGGAATGGCTGGACCAAAACCAGCTGCCTTACCACTTGGCGACACCCCATCGCATTAACCTTCGTTATAGTAGCAGTTCCTACTAGGGAATTGTCAACCATTTTTAGGAAATTTCTCTTAAATCCTTCTTCATCAGTGGATAAATGGTGAAGACTCAGTATGGATTTTTGGAAATTGACGCATAGAAAAGGCTTCTTGAACGCTTACCAGTTAAACAGTGTGGCTCTCCTAGCCAGCTTCTCCCCCTCTTATGGAAAGCGTGCCGGGAAAGTGTTTTAGCTTTTTCGACATCTTTACCTCCTCGAAACCCATATAGGGTGTTGCAGAATCATGCGATGATTTTCTTTTAAACTCCGCGCTACCTCGTCTTTGCGCCAGATAATCATCTTTCTACTGTGCAACGCCCCATATAGATCCACAGCTTTTTCGACTAGGCGGGATAAATTCGCAGCCGTCGATTCGGTTCTTCCCCAAAACTGTCAGAGTTGAGGCGATAGTGTTCGACGAGTTCGTGTTGCATTTTACGAACTTTAGAAGAACGCGGCAGGAGTTCCACCGGCTGTCCTTTGGGAATCACGATTTGCTCCACGGCAAGGCGGGCTTCTTCGAGAGCCTCAATCTCGTCTTCACTACCGCTACTAGTAAATAAGCTGAGTTCGGGGACATCTAGAACCTGAGAGTCATCCATATCCAGCAGACGCCTTAGGGCGCGGGTAATCTGGGGAATGGTACTTGCCTTAATTGCATGGATGGGAACCTGACGGGCTTTGGCAATATGTCGTAGCTTGGAATGGTTTTTTACGTGCGACCGAATCGCCAAAACTGCATCCGCGCTATCCATATCCTTCGTCAGCAAGATGGGCAAATTCAGCACCCGAATGACTTGCTCTAATTGTTGGCTGCTCACCCCATAAGGATAAACGTGCAATGGCAACTCTTCGCCATTTGGCCCCACAAAGGTTTCATTTCCGATCGCCTGAGGTTGATGCCAAGATTGATCCAGCATCTGCTCAAAAGAAGGTGCAAGGTTAGAAGAGACAGGCAATGAAGTAGAGGCAGATTCTTCTCCTCTAGCTAATAGGTTTTGCGGTTCTGCCCTCATGCCTCGCGTTGATTCTGACTGCATTGGTAATGGAGTCATTTGCCCAGAAGCCCGCCAGCCCATTGGTCGCGCTGGGGCGTCGTGGGTGGAGGATATACGGCTACCTCCGCTCATCGCTGGTCGCATGAGTGACGGTGCTTGGGGGGTCTCATGGGTAATCGTAACTTCCCCAGTCTCGCTGGTTGTCCTAACTTGATAACCCGGCTGACGCCCCCGCAGCAGGGTGTCAACGGTATCGGCAACACTTTCATGTACCACCCAGCGCTGCCGTTCTAGCATTTCAACAGCAATTTCAAAGGTTGGCGGGGCTTTGCGTTCCAATACCGTCTTTTGGCTACCCCGGCGTCTGGCTTCGTCATCTCCCAGAGTTACGGCCTGAATGCCACCCACTAAGTCAGATAACGTTGGATTTTTAATCAGATTTTCAATCCGATTTCCGTGAGCTGTACCCACCAGTTGAACACCTCGTTCAGCAATCGTTCGAGCTGCCAAGGCTTCTAGTTCTGTGCCAATCTCATCAATGACGATGACTTCTGGCATATGGTTTTCCACTGCCTCAATCATGACTTGATGCTGGAGTTCGGGACGGGCGACTTGCATCCGTCTAGCTCTACCAATTGCTGGATGAGGAACGTCACCATCCCCAGCGATTTCGTTGGAGGTGTCGATAATGACAACTCGTTTCTGTAAATCGTCGGCTAAAACTCTGGCGATTTCCCGCAGTGCTGTTGTTTTGCCAACACCGGGACGCCCCAGCATCAGAATCGATTGACCTGTTTCTACTAGGTCGCGAATCATGCCGATGGTGCCAAACACGGCTCGACCTACCCTCAAGGTAAGACCAATGATCTCGCCGCTTCGGTTGCGGATAGCGCTAATCCGGTGCAGAGTTCGCTCTAGTCCTGCTCGGTTATCCCCACCAAAATTTCCTACCCGGTCTACACAATAATTCAGTTGTTCTTTCGATACTGGCGTTTCGGAGAGATACTCTGCCTGTTTAGCAAACCGAGCCTCTGGAAGACGCCCCAAGTCTAGGACAACCTCAACTAACTTATCCCGTCCCGGATGCTGCTCTAAAGGTTGCCGAATTTCATTCGGTAACACGTCCAGTAATTTCTGGAGATCGTCTGTAATCTGCATTCTTTGTACAGTGACGTTTTTATCCACAATCGGTGATTTAAATAACTGATGTTTGTTCTTTACCTGGGAAGCGTTGCAGGTTGGCGATCGCAAGGTTGAAAGGTCGCTTTTTGCAAATCGTCAATCTTTTAACCTCCAACCTTTTAATCGATGACATATCTGAAATCGCGCTTCTACTGGCTATTGGGAAAAGGTTTTGAGTTGAGAAACTAGCGAGTGAGCAAGATCAACAGCTTGCCAGAGTAAATCCGGCTTTTCTTCCAAGCGTCCAGGTAAAGGTGTTTGACTTGACGCGGAGGCATTCCCACCTACTTCGTTTATATTCATTTTTTCTAATTCATCCAAAATGGGTGATAACAAAACACGAGCGTAGCTGCCATAAGCAATCCCGGCGATATTGGGGGATTGAGCGGGAAAAGTTTGAGTTGGTTTGGGCGGATTTTTCGTTGATCCCTGGTTCCCTACAGGGATGCTTGATAGAGATGCCCTTCCGACTTTTGACTCTTGGACTTCTGGCTTTTGGTGGTTGTTGAGCAGTCCCATTGTCCTAAGTTTGCCAACAGTGTGGCGATTAGTGCCTCCTGCTAACTGCACATATCCGGGCAATCCCGCAGTTAGAACTTTTTGACCTAACTTTACAGCAGCTATCGTTGTGCCATCGCCAATATCGCCACTCATAGGACGCCCATCTGTTTGCCAGATGAGAGGACAAGGTAGGGGTGCCATCAATTCGTATAGCGCTCGGAGGTAATCAAGCATCGCTTCACCATCTGGACAACTAATGGCTAAAAGCTTGAGCTGGTTTACCCAAGGCGCGATCGCACTCCAGAGTCGTTTAAAGTCCTCTACTCTGCCAACTTGCGTGTGAATTTCTAAGGCATCTAGGCCGCTTTGAAATACCAAAGGTGCGATCGCTTCCGGTGCGGATACATAAGAACGAGTATAAATTAAATTATTTGGGCATACGGGAATACACCGTCCGCAGCCATAACAACGTTGATCGATCACCCCTAAAAAACCGTTCTGGCCAAAGTCAAAAGCGATCGCATCAGCTGGACAAATACTTTCACAAGGTCGCCAGCAATCTGCTGGACACTCAGTTGAGTTAAATTCAGCTTTTCGGAAATGAGGATCTTCCCCATCATTTAGGCTGACCATCAGCCACGGCAAACCTTCTACGCAATAGCCGCGATCGCGGGCGGCATCGGCAAGGGTAGCCGCAGCCTTTATACCTTCTTTCGCCGCAGCAATAACTGCTGGGTCAGCGGCAACATCGATACAGTCAGCCCCAGCAAGGGTATATGCCAACGTAAGATTTCGGACGGCAGGGAGGTGTTGGAAACTAGCTCCGCAAATGAGCTTAAACCAGTGACCCTCTCTTAAGGAACGCAAAGGATAGTAGGTATCAGTCACCCTTATATGCTAGTGCGTTCCCGGATAAATGGGGAGATCCAAGTAGCAAAAATTAGGGGAGTTTTCACCACTCCCCCTTTCATAGAAACCGTAAGCATCAGGGGTTTGCCTTTAGTCAGCGATCGCATTGAGCAGCACTTCCGCCAAGGTCATATCTGCCATATCATCCAGCGTTATCGTGTCGCAGATATCAAACTTTGCCCCTGCACCTTGTAAGTCATCATCCAACGCCTTTAAAAACCGAGCTGCTGTAGTGTCTGACCCTACTTGAATCATCGAAATCGCCAGTTCTTCATCGCGTTCCATCTGTCGGGACGCCTCAATAATCGCCCGCATCACGCCTTTTCGGTCATCGGGTTCACCATCTGTGACCACCAAAATGGTTTCGCCACCCACCTTAGTCTGACCGGCTGCTTTCCGCTGAAAGTAGGCAGCGATCGCATCTTGTAATACACCTGCCAAATTAGTTGTGCCAGCCGGGTCGTTTTCTTGAAAAATTTGTGCGACTTTACTGGAATTTACATTCTCGTAGCGTTTGAATCGGCTGGAAAATAAGTAAACTGTGATCCCATCCGGGTCAAACTGTTCGCATTTTCGCGCCAACGCCAAGGTAGACTCTTGTGCCGCATCCCAGCGGCTTCTGCCTCCCGGCTGGTCTGGCGTAGACATACTGCCGCTTTTGTCAATAATTAACGTATAATCCCGATCTTCTGCGTTCATTAGCTAACCTCCCCATTATTTTTTTAGATTGAATGACTTGCTGCTGATTCCACAACAAAATTGTGATTAAACACTGACAACAAAATTTTGGATTTCAGATGTGGAATCCAAAATCCAAAATAAACAGACAGCACCTAGTCGTTAATGGCGTTGAGCAACACTTCCTGTAAAGTCATGCCCTCCATGTCATCCAGCGTTACAGTGTCGCAAATATCAAACTTTGCCCCAGCACCTTGCAAATCATCATCCAAGGCTTTCAGAAACCGACTCGCCGTTTGATCCGAACCCACTTGAATGAAGGAGATGGCTAATTCTTCATCTCTATCCATCCGGCGAGAGGCTTCAATAATCACCCGCATCACGGCTTTGCGGTCATCGGGTTCACCATCTGTAATCACTAGAATTGTCTCGCCATTTGGCTTAGTCTGACCAGCCGCCTTCCGCTCAAAGTAATTTTCGGTGGCGTTTTTCAAGACATCGGCAAGATTCGTGGTGCCAGAGGGATCGTTTTCTTGGAATATCTGCGCTACCTTGCTAGAGGTCACATTATCAAATCGCTTAAACCGACCGGAAAATAGGTAAAGCGTAATCCCATCGGGATCGAACTTTTCACATTTTCTCGCCAACGCTAGAGTAGACTCCTCTGCGGTTTCCCAGCGGCTTCTACCGCTCGGTGGCTCTGGGGTAGACATACTCCCGCTTTTATCGATGATTAATGTATAGTCACGGTCTTCTGCCACAGATCCTCCTTCCACCAAAGATAACCTCCAGTGTTTGTCAAGATTTCCCAATCTAGCCTAGCCCACCTGCTGTGACTATCTAGTTGGATTAGATAAAAGAAATATAAAAATTTCTACACAACAGAGGGGATTAATTATCAGTTCCGGCGATCGCTGCTGGCTTCTACGGCTTAGTCTCCCGCAAGGCTTGCAAATAATCAATCGCCGCCTCAAGTTTAGAGGGATATGCATCGGCAAACTCTTCAAACCAAAGACCTTCTTCTGAAAGTGGCTTTAAATTTTTCAGCCATTCTCGCGCTTGGTTTTTGAATACTTCCCGTTGTTTCTGCCTTAGTTGCTCCTGTTTGAGTTGTTCTTCTCTGAGTTGTTGCTGTTTTTTTAGCTGTTCTGTACGTTCTTGTTCTTCAAACTCAGCCCTAATTTGAGCCAGAACAATGTCTTCAAATGAGCTAATCGGCTCGTTTTGCCATTTTTGCCGGGGCAATTCCGGAATTGCGTTTGCAGCAAGCGGGAGGTTCGCAGAATGATTTTGTAAGAAGTTCGCTGGTTGCGGTTTGACTGGTTCTTCTTTCAGTTGTGGCGGTTTTTGCAGTTCTTTTGGCTTATCTTTTGTCTCATACTCAGCTTTGACTGCCGCGAGTATGTCATCGATTGATTCCATAATTTTGGACGCCTCTAGAGAGATTTTAGATTTCTCTTCACGATCAAAATCCCAAATCCCAAATTAGACTTTGAACTTAGTCAATAATGGCATTGATCAACACTTCCGTTAGGGTCATGTCCTCCATGTCATCCATCGTGACTGTGTCGCAGATATCAAACTTTGCCCCAGCACTTTGCAGTTCATTATCCAGCACTTTCAGAAATTTTGTTGCCTGCGCGTCTGTGCCAACTTGGATAAAGGAAATCGCGAGTTCTTCATCCCGATCCATACGGCGCGACGCTTCAATAATTACCTTCATTACCGCTTTCCGGTCATCCGGTTCCCCATCTGTGACGACTAAAATGGTATCTCCATTGGGCTTGGTTTGTCCTGCTGCTTTACGCTGGAAGTAGTTATTCGTCGCATCTAGAAGGACTGCCGCTAAGTCAGTGCGTCCAGACGGTTCGTTTTCGCGGAAAATTTGTGCGACTTTACTGGCGTTTACATTGTCATAGCGTTTGAATCGACCGGAAAATAGATAGATAGTGATGCCATCCGGATCAAATTCTTCACATTTACTGGCTAAAGCGAGAGTAGACTCCTGCATCATGACCCAGCGGCTTTTCCCGCCTGGCTGGTCTGTCATCGACATACTGCCGCTTTTGTCAATAATTAATGTATAGTCGCGGTTTTCTACCATAAGAGTTTGCCTTATTTGCTTACTTCTTTAAAGGTATCAAAATCCTCTAGCCGAGCTAAAACGTCTGTAGGTCATAAAGCTTGACTATTCAGACGTTCCAGCTCGTTTTAGCTCGACATGACTTAGAGCTACACCCAAGCATTGGTGCGACCCTAAGATTGGATTGACTGACGCGGGTTTAAGCAGCAGCGATCGCGTTTTTAAGCGGTGTCCAGCGGAAAGCGCGATCGCCTCCCATTTCTACAGCAATCTTTAGGCGTGGTTCTATACTTGGCAAGGTGGTTAAATATTCCACTTCCTCACGGGACAATACGTGTCCTTCAATTATCCACAGCACCAGTCCCTTCGATTTGGGAGGTAGTTGTTCCAACTGATAGGTCACGATAGGTGGCACGTAGTAAACACGAATGTCTTTCTTGCCCAAATGCGCGGGACGAACGCCGTGTACGCCAGTTAAATACGTTGCTACGTCGCCGAGTCCCCGTGCTGATAGGCTTAAAGTGGTATAGCCAGCTGCACGCAACCGCCGCTGGTAACGCCCTTCAAACCCTCCTTCTAAGGGTACATACGTTCCTAAAGCACCTGACTTTTCCAAGTCTTTGACGAATTGATTGCCGATGGTGATCAGTGCCATATTTTTATGTTCTACCCAGCTTTAAGTTTTGTTAATTGCTGCTGGCAATTTATTATAGTTGGGCGCTGAGGAACCTATCAACTTTAAGCAAAAAGCAATGTGCAACAAAAGCTTTGAAAATTTTAGTAAGGTTGCACTTTTTCCAGACAGTGTTGAGTTTTGAGCCTCGTTTGAACATAGGCTTACAGACAATCGAGGTTAAACTGTTTGGCCGATCGCGCTTTTTGTGGAGATGCGAGCGCTACGTTGAGCTGTAAAGATTTGACTTATTTTGACTCAACATCTACTGAAAATAAGTGAATAGGCTTCTCGTGAAGATGGAATCGCAATCGACCTAATCCCAAAAATCATGTACTGGTAAGCCCTTATTGCGCTTTAATACCGCAGGTCGGAAAAAAAAGCTCAAACAGGTAACGTTAAACGGCTGAATCTATGCTTGAAAGCCAGCTTGCTTCTATCTGCAATCTCTTGTAGTCCCTTTAACTGTAGAGAAGATGTTGCTGGAGTTGTAATACTGTGTTTACAAAGACTGTGCAAACACATTGTGAAATGCTATAACCGACCTAAGTGCGGGTCGTTGGTATGCGATCGCCTTCTTCCTTATCTATCCGTAAGCCGTTAACTGGACAGTTGTCTTCTGGATCTGGAGTTGCACGACACGCGAAGCAGACGATCCAGCAGACCGCTAAATTTTTTTGGCACAATTGCTAGACAAGTTGTAACAAATCGTTTATAGTTAACGATTGTGATCAAAATTCGAGCAGCTATTGCCGCTGAAGTTGAAATCGAGTCCAGGGACAGCACGCCTTCCGAGTGAAAAACTATTGAGTCTTTCTCATAAGAGGTTAGTGCCCCTAGCGAGCGTAAAGCAACAGAGACATCGATTTCAGGATTAGCGACGATCTAGAAGGTTTCTTGAGAAGAACCCTTTTCAGCCGGAAAAAGCCCTTTCGCTTTCTCGGATACTGGATGGCTTGCCACCTAAGTCCCCGCGAATATAGGCAAAGCGCTTCTAGCGCTTACCCGACCGTCGAATAGCTTCATCCCAGCTAAAGAAAAAGCCTAAATTAGGCTGACTTGAAAGCTTGCCTCTCTCAATCCGAGGATGCGCCCCAGCTGGCTGGTTTGATAACAACGTTTGTTGGAGCAAGCGGATTTACGAAATACTCGTAATCCCGCCTCTTTGTACTGTGTAAAAAGGAGAGACCAGAAAGCCGTGTCTGTTGGTATCCTCGGCACCAAACTCGGCATGACCCAAATATTTGACGAAACAGGAAAAGCAATTCCTGTGACGGTCATTCAAGCAGGGCCATGCACCGTTACGCAAATTAAAACCAAAGCAACAGATGGCTATACTGCCGTCCAGCTTGGTTATAAAGAAGTCAAACCCAAGAGTTTGAACAAGCCTGAATTGGGCCACTTGGCAAAATCAAGCGCTCCTCCCTTGAAAAAACTGCGAGAGTATCGCTTTGAGAATGTGGGAGAGTTTGAGCTAGGGCAAGAACTCAAACCAGATATTTTTACTGCGGGTCAAATTGTGGATGTAATCGGCACAAGCATCGGAAAAGGCTTCGCCGGTTATCAAAAACGCCATAACTTTAAGCGAGGACCCATGTCCCACGGTTCCAAAAACCACCGTCTACCTGGTTCGATCGGTCCTGGAACCACACCAGGGCGTGTTTATCCTGGTAAGCGGATGGCAGGTCGTCTAGGTGGCACGCGCGTTACCGTTCGCAAATTGACAGTAGTGCGGGTAGACGCAGAACGCAATTTACTACTGATCAAAGGAGCGGTTCCTGGTAAGCCAGGGGCGCTGGTTAATATTGTTCCTGCCAAGAAAGTAGGTCGAAAGTAGTCATTTTCTAAGGTCAGGCTGGCTAATCGCTAAGAGCTTTTGATACTTAGCAATCTTCAATTAGCAATTAGCAATTAGCAACGAACAAAGGACAACGGATATGGTTAACTGTGTAGTACGAAACTGGAACGGGGAAGAGGTCGGACAGGCAACTCTAGAATTAAAAGTTGCTAAAGAAGAGAATGCGGCTCATATCGTCCACCGAGCCTTAGTAAGGCAACAGGCGAATGCTCGTCAAGGCACAGCCAGCACCAAAACCCGCGCGGAAGTTAGGGGGGGAGGTCGTAAGCCTTGGCGTCAAAAAGGGACGGGTCGCGCTCGTGCTGGGTCGATTCGTTCACCACTGTGGCGAGGCGGCGGTGTCATCTTTGGTCCCAAGCCAAGAGACTATGATACAAAGATGAACCGGAAGGAACGGCGTTTAGCACTGAGAACCGCCTTCTTTAGCCGAGCTGAAGACATGATTGTGGTGGAGGAATTTGCTGACAAGTTGCCTCGGCCTAAGACTAAAGAATTGGTAGAAGCGATCGCACGTTGGGGCGTCCAACCAGATTCTAAAGTCCTGCTGATCCTAGCTGAACGGGAAGAAAACGTTTATTTGTCAGCCCGGAACGTTGCCAAAATGAAGATCATCCCTGCCACCCAATTGAATATCTTTGACCTGTTGGCAGCTGACAAAATCGTGACAACGCCATCCGCCCTTGCCAAAATTCAGGAGGTTTACAGTGAGTCAGTATAACCCCCGCGAACTTGCGGATCTGGTGTATCGACCGATCGTAACTGAAAAGGCAACTCTGCTGATGGAGCAGAACAAGTATGTCTTTGAAGTTGTTCCCAAAGCGACTAAGCCAGAAATTAAAGCAGCAATTGAAGACCTGTTTAAAGTAAAGGTTGTGAGTGTGAATACCCTTCGCCTACCGCGCAAAAAGCGCCGCGTCGGCAAATTTGCAGGGTTTAAGCCTCAGTACAAGCGAGCAATTGTAACTCTGGCAAGCGGAGAAACCATCACCCTCTTCCCAGAAGTTTAATAAGTTGGAAAGTTGAAAAGTTGAAATTTTAAATTTTAACTAATTTCAACCACCTCAACGGAAAGCCGCCCTACAAGCGTCTTCAAACTTCAACCTTCAAACCTCTTTTTTAAGTTATGGGCATCCGTTCTTATCGGCCTTATACTCCCAGTACTCGTCAAGTTACCATTTCGGACTTTGCCGAAGTTACGCGGAGTGAGCCGGAAAAGTCACTAACCTACACAAAGCATCGCCCCAAAGGTCGAAACAATCGTGGGGTGATTACTAGCCGCCGTCGGGGTGGTGGTCATAAACAACTCTACCGGGAAATCGATTTTCGCCGCGATAAGCGTAATATCCCGGCAAAAGTGGCAACCATTGAGTACGATCCAAATCGCAATGCCCGGATTGCCCTGGTTTATTACCAGGATGGCGAAAAGCGGTATATTCTTCACCCAGTCGGCTTAACCGTCGGTACAGTTATCACTGCTGGCCCAGACGCCCCAATTGAAATTGGCAACGCATTACCTTTAAGCAAAATTCCGTTAGGAACTGCCGTTCACAACGTAGAACTGACTGCTGGACGGGGCGGGCAAATTGTTCGCGCTGCTGGTGCCACTGCACAAGTAGTCGCTAAAGAAGGCGACTATGTCACTATCAAGCTACCCTCCGGTGAAGTCCGCATGATCCGCCGCGAGTGCTACGCTACCATCGGACAAGTCGGCAATGTTGAGCATCGCAACTTGAGTGCTGGTAAAGCTGGTCGTAATCGCTGGAAGGGACGCCGTCCGAAGGTAAGAGGCAGTGTCATGAACCCAGTCGATCACCCACATGGCGGTGGTGAGGGACGGGCACCAATTGGTAGAAGTGGACCAGTCACACCTTGGGGTAAGCCAACTTTAGGTGCTAAGACCCGTAAGCGGAACAAGCCAAGCAATAAATTAATTGTCCGGCGTCGTCGCAAATCTTCTAAGCGAGGTCGGGGCGGTCGGGAGTCCTAGGATTTTAGATTTTGGATTTTAGATTAGCAATACGTCCAAAATCCAAAATCCAAGATCCAAAAATCCAGAAGTAATTGGGGTTATTTGAACTATGGGTCGTTCTCTTAAAAAAGGTCCTTTTGTTGCGGACCATTTGTTGAAAAAGATTGAAAATTTGAATGCTAGGGGCGATAAGCAGGTTATTAAAACTTGGTCTCGTGCTTCAACTGTATTGCCGCAAATGGTAGGTCACACCATCGCGGTTCATAACGGGCGGACTCACGTGCCAGTTTACGTCACTGAGCAAATGGTAGGGCATAAGTTGGGAGAATTCGCTCCAACTCGCACCTTCCGGGGACACTCGAAAGATTCCAAGGCAAAGAGGTAATTTTGAAGTTTGGGTTTTGAGATTATTCAGAATTCCAAATTCAAAATTATTAAAAGGGAGAAATCTATGGCAGTTGATACTACAGAAGAAGTGAAAGCGATCGCGCGATACATCCGGATGTCTCCCCACAAGGTGCGCCGGGTTCTCGACCAAATTCGGGGACGCTCCTATCGGGAAGCACTGATCGTTCTGGAATTTATGCCCTATCGGGCTTGCGATCCCGTCCGCAAGGTACTGCGCTCAGCAGCCGCCAATGCCGAACATAACGCCGGTTTAGATCCCGCGAGATTAGTGGTTTCTAAGGCTTATGCTGACCAAGGCTCAACCTTGAAGCGCTTCCGACCCCGCGCTCAAGGTCGTGCATATCAAATTCGTAAACCAACGTGTCATATCACTGTAGCTGTTGCACAAGCAGCGGCAGATGAATAACACTACTTTGGCTAAGCGCTAGTTGTCAGAAACAAGCTTTTGAACAATTAGCAATTAGCAATTAGCTGATTTAAGAGGACGCATTCGTGGGACAGAAAATTCATCCAATTGGTTTTCGGCTGGGGATTACCCAAGAACATCGCTCCCGTTGGTTTGCGGATGCTAAGCGCTACCCAGAACTCCTGCAAGAAGACCACACTATTCGGCAGGTCGTAGAGAAAAAACTCAGTAACGCTGGTATCTCCCAAGTACGGATTGAGCGCAAAGCCGATCAAATTGACTTAGAAATCCACACAGCTCGACCGGGTGTTGTGGTAGGTCGCGGTGGTACTGGCATTGAAGTATTACGCGGCGATCTTCAAGAAGCTTTAGGCGGTGGCAATCGTCAAATTCGGATCAACGTGATCGAAGTAGCACGGGTAGATGCCGACGCCGGACTGATTGCTGAGTATATTGCCCAACAGTTAGAGCGAAGAGTTTCCTTCCGGCGCGTCGTGCGTCAGGCGATTCAACGTGCCCAACGCGCTGAAGTCCAGGGAATTAAAGTACAAGTCAGCGGACGGTTAAACGGGGCGGAAATTGCCCGAACCGAGTGGACAAGGGAAGGCAGAGTTCCTCTGCATACTCTTCGAGCCAACATTGACTACGCTTACCGCACTGCCAAAACTATTTACGGCATTCTTGGCGTTAAAGTTTGGATCTTCAAAGGTGAAGTGATTCCTGGTCAGGAAGAAATTCCGGCTCCTAACAACGCTCAGCCTAGACGTCGTCAACAGCGTCGTCGCCAGCAATTTGAAGACCGCTCTAATGAATAGGTTGATAGGTAATCGGTAATCGGTAATGGGTAATCAAAACGAAAACGCCCAATTACCAGTTACCAATTACTAATTACCAATTATCAATTACCCATTACCAAGTCATGTTAAGTCCCAGAAGAACAAAATTTCGCAAACAGCAGCGCGGGCGGATGAACGGTTTGGCAACTCGCGGCAGTAGCCTAAACTTCGGTGACTTTGGCCTCCAATCCACAGAACCTTCTTGGATTACCTCCCGTCAAATTGAAGCCAGCCGCCGAGCTATGACCCGCTACATCCGTCGGGGTGGAAAAATCTGGATTCGGATCTTCCCCGATAAACCAGTTACAATGCGCCCTGCTGAAACCCGTATGGGTTCTGGTAAAGGTTCGCCGGAATTTTGGGTAGCTGTCGTGAAGCCAGGCCGGATCTTGTTTGAGATTGCCGGGGTTCCTGAAGAAACCGCCAGGGAGGCGATGCGTCTAGCTTCCCACAAGTTGCCAATTAAGACGAAGTTCATCACTCGTGAAGAAGAAGGGACTGTGTGAGTTATGGCTCTGCCCAAGATAGAAGAAGCCAGAAATTTAGGCGATCGAGAACTGGCTGAAGAAATTTTAGCTGTCAAGCGTCAGCTGTTTGATTTACGGCTGCAACAGGCAACCCGACGCTTGGAAAAGTTACACCAGTTCAAGCATACGAAGCATCGTTTAGGTCAGCTCCTAACTGTAGAAGGGGAGCGGCAACGGGCTGCAAAGGCTCAAAAGCCACAACCAGATGCAACATCCGAGGAGTAGACCCCAATGGCAGTTAAAGAACGAGTTGGCTTGGTCGTCAGCGACAAGATGCAAAAGACCGTAGTGGTTGCTGTCGAGAACCGCTCACCGCACCCCAAGTACGGAAAAATTGTAGTGCGGACAAAGCGTTACAAAGCTCACGACGAAGAAAATCAGTGCAAGGTAGGCGATCGCGTCCGGATTTCCGAAACACGTCCTCTAAGCCGCACCAAACGATGGGCAGTCGCTGAAATTCTCAACCGTGAGGTTCAATAAGTAAAGTTATGAGTTTTGAGTTTGTAAAGGCGGGTTCATCGAAAATTTCGATTTGACACCGATATTTAATGAGGTAAACCCGTCAGTAACAAGTTTTAAGCGGAAATCTAACGAAAGAATGTCGGGAATAAAAATCAAACTTCTTACGTTCTTTCTTTTGCTAAAACTTAAAACTTACAGCTCAAAACTATTATTCAAAACTTACGCATCCGAAGCTAAGAACTATGATTCAGCCCCAATCTTACCTTAATGTCGCAGACAACAGCGGCGCTCGTAAATTGATGTGCATCCGCGTCTTAGGTGCCAGTGGCCGACGCTATGCCGGTGTCGGCGACGTAATCATTGCGGTCGTCAAAGATGCCATTCCCAATATGGCGGTTAAAAAGTCGGATGTTGTGCGAGCCGTGATTGTCCGTACCCGAAAAAATATGCGCCGGGATAGCGGTATGAGTATTCGCTTCGATGATAACGCCGCCGTCATCATCAACGCAGATGGCAACCCTAGAGGGACGCGCGTTTTTGGGCCAGTTGCACGCGAGCTGCGCGACAAAAACTTCACCAAAATTGTTTCTCTAGCTCCGGAGGTGCTCTAATGGCCGCAAAAAAACAGTCTAAAAGAAACGGGACGAAGCTTCCCCAGCGCTATAAAATGCATGTCAAAAAAGGCGACACAGTACAAGTGATTGCCGGTCGTGATAAAGGCAAGGTTGGTGAAATTTTGCGGACGCTTCCCCAAGAAAGTCGAGTAATTGTCAAAGGCATCAACATTAAAACCAAGCACGTTAAACCTCAGCAAGAAGGTGAATCCGGTCAAATCGTGACAGTAGAGGCACCAATCCATAGCTCTAACGTGATGCTTTACTCGGCTCAACAAAAGATTGCCAGCCGCATTTGCTACACCTTGAATGAAGAAGGACGCAAAGTGCGGATGCTCAAAAAAACGGGTGAAATTATTGACTAAATAGTTGTTAGTTACAGCATATTGCTAATTACTAACTGCTATTTCCCCTGACCAAGCCCAGGGATATTAAGGAAAAAACAATGACACAAAAACTGAAAACGCTGTACCAAGATACGATCGTTCCTAAACTGATGACTCAGTTTAATTACACGAATACCCATCAGGTACCCAAAGTCATAAAGGTTACGGTTAATCGAGGTCTAGGTGAGGCTTCTACCAACGCTAAAGCGTTGGAATCTTCCCTTGCTGAAATTGCCAAAATTACGGGTCAAAAACCAGTAGTGACGCGGGCGAAAAAGGCGATCGCTGGATTTAAACTTCGCCAAGGGATGCCAGTCGGCGTGATGGTGACTCTGCGGGCGGATCGGATGTATGCCTTTCTCGACCGATTAATTAACCTGTCCTTGCCACGGATTCGGGACTTTCGCGGCATTAGTCCCAAGAGCTTTGATGGTCGGGGAAATTACAGCTTAGGCATTAGAGAACAGCTGATATTTCCAGAAATAGAATACGACAGCATCGACCAAATTCGGGGCATGGACATTTCCATCATTACTACAGCAAATACCGACGAAGAAGGCCGCGCCTTGCTAAAAGAAATGGGAATGCCTTTCCGGGATCAATGAGGCAGTCAAAATAAGGAGGGAATAATGGCGGCAAACGACACAATTTCAGATATGCTGACTCGCATTCGGAATGCGAATCTGGCGCGGCACCAAACAACAGAAATACCAGCGACAAAGATGACTCGCAGTATTGCCAAAGTTCTCAGGGAAGAAGGCTTTATTGCTGAATTTGAAGAAGTTGGCGAAGGGATTAAGCAACACTTGCTAATTTCTCTAAAGTACAAAGGCAAAAATCGTCAACCGATTATTAATACCTTGAAGCGGGTCAGCAAACCTGGTCTGCGGGTCTACTCTAACCGCAAAGAACTACCCCGCGTGCTGGGCGGTATTGGAATTGCGATCATTTCTACCTCCAGCGGCATTATGACTGACCGGGAAGCACGGCGTCAGGGTGTAGGTGGAGAAGTGCTTTGCTACATCTGGTAGATAAGCTAATAGCTATTAGTTATTAGCTATTAGCTCGATTGGCTGGTAGGTTTCAAAAACTTAGAAAAGCACAGACTTTCGGACTCACCGATAGACCAAAAGCTAACAGCTAACAGCTAACGGCTAACGGCTAATTGATTAGGAGGATTAAGTCATGTCTCGTATTGGCAAACGCCCTATTAATATTCCTGCTAAGGTACAAGTCTCGATCGAAGGGCAACATGTTGCAGTGAAAGGGCCTAAAGGAGAACTATCCAGGGTTCTACCATCTGAGGTGAGTATAGAGCAGGAGGGAGAAACGATCTTGGTCAAGCGGCGGGATGAATCTCGCGCAGCTCGTCAACGCCACGGTCTTTCTCGTACTCTGATTGCCAACATGGTCGATGGAGTTTCCCAAGGATTTCAGCGTCGCCTAGAAATCCAGGGAGTCGGTTATCGTGCGGCAGTTCAAGGTCGCAATCTGATTCTGAGCGTGGGTTACAGTCATCCAGTTCAGATTGAACCTCCCGACGGTGTTCAAATGGCCGTAGAAAACAACACAAATGTGGTTGTAAGCGGCATTGATAAAGAAATCGTAGGAAATATCGCTGCTCGAATCCGTGCTGTCCGTCCACCGGAAGTTTACAAGGGTAAAGGCATCCGCTATGCAGGTGAAGTCGTAAGACGTAAAGCTGGAAAGGCAGGTAAGAAGTAAAGATGAAGCTAACTCGTAAAGAACTAATTCAACGTCGGCATCACCGGGTGCGGCGTAAGGTAAATGGCAGTAGTGAGCGTCCTCGGTTAGCTGTCTTTCGATCCAATCAGCACATTTATGTCCAGGTAATTGACGACACTCAACAACGTACTCTTGCCTGTGCCTCAACTTTGGAACCGGATCTAAAATCACAGTTAACAACAGGAGCTTCCTGTGCTGCCTCTGTTGAGGTAGGCAAGTTAATTGCTCAGCGAGCGATCGCTCAAGGCATTTCAAGGGTTGTCTTTGACCGAGGCGGCAACCTTTATCACGGTCGAATCAAAGCCCTGGCAGACGCTGCTCGCGAAGCTGGGTTAGATTTCTAAAGACAAGCATGCAAAAGGCAAAAGTAAAAAGAAAGAAGTTTTTATCTCTATATTTCTACCTTTGATTTCTCTTTCTTTTGCCTTTTTACATTTTTAGTTTTTACTTTCACTCTCAAGGTTCAGGATAAAACTATGGCAAAAGAGCGTCGGAAAAGTTCTGCGCGTCGGGAAAAAGAAATCACCTTTCAAGAACGGGTGATCCAGATCCGTCGTGTTAGTAAGGTCGTCAAAGGCGGTAAAAAACTCAGCTTCCGCGCGATCGTTGTCATTGGCAATGAGCGCGGTCAAGTTGGCGTCGGCGTTGGCAAAGCAAGTGATGTAATTGGAGCTGTTCGTAAAGGCGTTGCCGATGGCAAAAAACACTTAATTGACATCCCCTTGACCAAGGCAAATTCTATCCCCCATCCTATTAACGGAGCCGGAGGTGGTGCCCAAGTGATGATGCGACCCGCAGCCCCAGGAACGGGTGTTATTGCCGGTGGTGCTGTACGTACTGTACTGGAGTTAGCAGGTGTGCGGAACATCTTGGCAAAACAGCTGGGTTCTAATAACCCTTTGAACAATGCTAGAGCCGCCGTGAATGCTCTTTCCACCTTGCGTACATTTTCTGAAGTGGCTGAAGAACGCGGGATTCCTATCGAAAATCTCTACGCCTAAATTTAGCCATCAGCGATTAGCTATTAGTGACTCTCAGTTTAAAGGCAACTTTAATATCTTGGACAAACAACAAAACACTAACAGCTAATAGCTTCCCCAAAAAAATAAGTCGTCAATTCTCTAGGTCAAGCGAATGAGATTAGAAGATGCAGTTCCTAAAAAAGGCTCAAAGAAGCGCCGCCGACGCATTGGACGAGGCATAGCAGCTGGTCAAGGTGCCAGTGGTGGCTTTGGGATGCGCGGTCAAAAATCGAGATCGGGGCGGGGCACACGACCCGGATTTGAAGGCGGACAAATGCCGCTGTACCGTCGTCTGCCTAAGTTAAAGCACTTTACGGTCATTAATCGTAAGCAATACACTACGATCAACGTAAGTAAGCTGGCATCACTCCCTGCTAACACGGAAGTGACTCTAGACTCATTGATGGAGTCTGGCATTCTCACCGCAAATCATGGTTCTCTGAAAATCCTCGGTGACGGTGAACTGAATGTGGCTCTGAACGTAAAAGCAGCAGCTTTCACTGCCTCGGCTCGCAGCAAGATTGAAGCCGCTGGTGGCAGTTGTGAAGTTGTTGCTGCCCGTGCCCATAAGGGTTAAGCATATTGCATGCCAGCGTCTCTTGCTCATCGTTGAGGTATTCCTTACATGGTCGTTAGTCGAGACAAAAGCCCAACTGCTCAGGAAACCTTTGCACAGATGGCTCAAGCAGCCGGTCTTAGAGGTCGGCTGCTTCTCACCATCGGCTTGCTGATTTTAGTTCGCATTGGCATCTTTTTGCCAGTACCGGGAATTGACCGGGCTAGGTTTGCTCAAGATATTCAAAATAACCAATTAATTGGATTTCTGGACATCTTCTCTGGGGGCGGAATTACCGCCTTGGGGATTTTTGCTCTAGGGATTTTGCCCTATATCAATGCCTCCATCATTATCCAATTACTAACAGCTGCCATTCCTTCTTTGGAAAAATTGCAGAAGGATGAAGGAGAAGCTGGAAGGCGAAAAATCTCTCAGATTACTCGCTATGTAGCGCTGGGAGGGGCTTTGATTCAAACTAGCTTCATTGCGGTATGGCTTGAACGCTATGCAACAAACGTTCGGGGACCCCTGTTTATCGCGGAGACTGCACTCGCTCTAACCGCTGGTTCAATGTTTGTTATGTGGGTGTCAGAGCTGATTACCGAGCGGGGGGTTGGTAACGGCGCTTCTTTGTTGATTTTCATCAATATTGTTGCAGTTCTACCTAAATCCCTTGGGCAAACTATTAATTATGCCCAGGTTGACAATCGCAATGTAGGACCCGTGATCATTCTGCTGCTAGTTTTCCTAGTCATGATCTTGGGAATTGTGTTTGTCCAGGAGGGAACCAGGCGGATTCCGATTATTTCGGCACGCCGACAGGTAGGTAAACGACTCTACCGGGAAAGGACGAGCTACCTGCCTTTGCGGCTGAACCAGGGTGGAGTTATGCCGATCATTTTTGCCTCTTCCGTTCTAATTTTCCCAGGTTTCCTAGCTCAGATGACTCAAAATACGGGCAATAATCCGGTCTTGAGTCAAATACATCAAGTTCTCAATCAAGTTGCGAATGCTCTAAATCCAAATAGTCAGACGCCCGGAGTTTATGAGGTCGTTTATCTGATCTTGATTCTGTTTTTCAGCTACTTTTACGCATCTTTGATTGTAAATCCTGTGGATTTATCGCAGAACTTGAAAAAGATGGGAGCCAGCATACCTGGCATCCGTCCAGGTCGGGCTACTAGCGATTACGTGGAAGGAGTTTTGAATCGGCTAACTTTCTTAGGCGCTATCTTTTTGGGATTAGTGGCAATTGTACCCACAATTGTAGAAAGAGCCACCGGCATTACAACTTTTCAAGGGCTGGGAGCTACTTCTTTGCTGATTTTGGTGGGCGTGGCAATTGATACAGCAAAGCAAATCCAAACCTATGTCATTTCCCAGCGCTATGAAGGAATGGTGAAGCAGTAGTGACGCGATTGATTTTTTTGGGGCCGCCAGGAGCGGGGAAGGGAACTCAGGCACATATCCTCGCTCAAGAGCTGGAAATTCCTCATGTTTCCACGGGTGATATCTTGAGAAATGCCAAGGCTGCTGGAACTGAACTCGGTTTGAAGGCGAAGTCCTATATGGATCGAGGTGAGTTGGTTCCTGATGCTTTGATATTGGATTTGGTGCGCGATCGCTTGACCCAAACAGATGCCCAATCCGGTTGGATTTTAGATGGTTTCCCCCGTAACGTCTCTCAGGCGACTTTTCTGGATGAATTGTTGCAAAAATTAGACCAAGTCTCCGATTACGTTCTCAATCTGGAAGTTGCGGACGAAGTTTTGGTAGATCGGATGCTGGAACGAGGTCGCAAGCAAGGACGAACGGATGATACAGAAGAAGTCATTCGTCATCGTTTGGAAGTTTATCGCAACCAAACGGCTCCGCTAATTGATTTCTACAAGCAGCGCCAACAGTTGGTTTCAATTAATGGCGATCGCTCTCTAGAGGAAGTTACTTCCGCACTCAAACAAGTTGTTCATTCTTGACAGGAGCGGGTGCGATCGCCCAATGTCAGGGGTCAGTTCGTTGCTAATCTACTTTCCAGACTGGCGGCTGCGACTGACCCCCAACCTGATGAAGTAAATTTTTGATAAAATATGTTAATAAGACCTTGACTGTCAGTCAGGGGAATGAGCTGTGAATGACAGTAGGCAAGCTGAAGAATTGAGGAAAAGGATAACTTGGCTAAACAAGATTTAATTGAAATGGAAGGCACGGTAACAGAATCCCTGCCTAATGCAATGTTTCGCGTCGATTTAGACAATGGGTTTAATGTATTAGCCCATATTTCTGGGAAAATCCGCCGGAATTACATCAAAATTCTACCGGGCGATCGCGTCAAAGTGGAACTCACCCCATACGACCTAACCAAAGGCAGAATAACTTACCGGCTACGCAACAAAAAGTAGTTGCCAAAAAAAGCGACTCGCTCGTTTTTAAAAGCTTGTGTTATGAAAAACTTCATCAATTAGATGAACTTTTAAATACACTTAAAAAGTGATATAATGTAGAGCTTGCAATGTAGCCAAAATAGGCATGAAAGTTCGAGCATCAGTCCGAAAAATTTGTGAAAAATGCCGCGTCATTCGGCGGCGCGGTCGAGTCATGGTGATTTGTTCTAACCCAAAACACAAGCAACGCCAAGGTTAACTCAACCCGATCCTCAGGACAAGTTTATAGCACTAAAAGCAAGACTAGGGAGACAACAAGCGTGGCACGGATTGCTGGGGTAGACCTTCCTCGCGATAAACGCGTAGAAATTGGTCTGACTTACATTTATGGAATTGGACTCTCGCGCTCCAAAGAAATTTTGGCAGCATCCAAAGTTAATCCAGACACAAGAGTAAAAGACTTAAGTGATTCCGACGTTGCTGCTCTGCGCGAAGCAGTGGAAAGCAACTATCAAATTGAAGGGGATCTCAGACGCTGGGAGGCGATGAACATCAAGCGCCTGATTGACATTGGCACCTACCGGGGTCGGCGTCATCGAATGGGCTTGCCAGTTCGGGGTCAACGAACCCGTACAAATGCGCGAACCCGTCGCGGCAGACGTCTCACAGTCGCAGGTAAGAGAAAGGCACCAGGGCCGAAATAACCTTCTCGTGCTAGCTGAAAAGCTAAAAGCAGAGGCTTGGATTTCGGTCGTTTGCTAAAAGCAAAATTGACCAACCAATTCAGCCAACCCATTATAACTACTGTCAACTAGATCCACATGGCGCGACAACCAACAAAAAAAACAGGTCCAAAAAAACAAAAACGCAACGTACCTAATGGCGTAGCTTTCATTCAGTCTACTTTTAACAACACGATTGTCACGATTTCTGACACGAATGGAGACGTCCTCTCCTGGGCTTCAGCTGGCTCAAGTGGCTTTAAAGGAGCGAAAAAAGGAACTCCTTTTGCAGCGCAAACCGCAGCTGAAAGCGCGGCTCGCCGAGCGACCGATCAGGGGATGCGTCAGATTGAAGTCATGGTTAGCGGTCCAGGAGCTGGTCGAGAAACCGCGATTCGAGCGCTGCAAGGGGCGGGGCTAGAAATTACCTTAATTCGAGATGTGACGCCAATCCCCCACAATGGCTGCCGTCCGCCCAAGCGACGTCGAGTCTAGAATTGCTTTGACAGCGATCGCTGTCAAAGCAATTCGTAATTAGCAGCAAGTGGCAAACAGCTAACTGCTAAATTGGCATTGAGACAGTAGGGGCAATGCTAGGGAAGAGCTTCTAGCGTTCTTTCCAGGGGTTTTATGAAGAAGGGAGGTCACTCCGTGGCGCAGTTTCAAATTGAGTGTGTAGAGTCCAAAACTGAGAATAATCGGAGCCAATATAGCAAATTTGTCCTGGAGCCTCTAGAACGGGGTCAAGGTACCACCGTCGGCAATGCACTGAGGCGGGTTCTACTGTCTAATTTAGAAGGGACAGCCGTGACAGCTGTTCGGATTGCTGGGGTTAATCATGAGTTTGCCACAGTTGAGGGAGTTCGGGAGGATGTCCTAGAAATTCTGCTGAACATGAAGGACATTGTACTCAAAAGTCACTCCTCCCATCCCCAAATTGCTCGATTAACTGTCACAGGCCCAGCAACGGTGACAGCCGGACGATTTGATTTACCCTCTGAAGTTGAGGTGGTCGATCCTAATCAATACGTTGCTACCCTAGCAGACGACGCTAGGTTGGAAATGGAATTCCGCATCGAACGAGGAAAGGGATATCGCGCCGTAGACCGGGGACGAGATGACACTGCTGCTTTAGACTTCCTCCAGATTGACGCTGTGTTTATGCCCGTGCATAAAGTTAACTACAGCATTGAAGATGCCCGGATTGACGGTTCTCTGGAAAGAGACCGACTAATCCTTGAAATCTGGACGAATGGCAGCCTCAGTCCCCAAGAGGCACTTTCTCAAGCGGCAAGTATTCTGGTGGATTTGTTCAATCCCCTGAAAGATATCACCCTCGATCCGATGACGGTAGACTATGCCGATGATGAAGATCCTACCAGCCAGATCCCAATCGAAGAATTGCAGCTTTCGGTGAGGGCATACAACTGTCTCAAGCGAGCGCAAATTAACTCTGTAGCTGACTTGCTGGATTACAGCCAAGAGGATCTACTAGAGATTAAAAACTTTGGTCAAAAGTCGGCAGAAGAAGTCATCGAAGCCTTACAGCGGCGACTAGGAATTACCCTGCCTCACGAAAAGGCTGCGAAAACAACTTGAAGTAAAGAGTAATGGTAATAGGTAGAATTAATTACCGATTACCCATTACTTCTTCACCGAGTACCCATTAGCAGTTACCAATTCCCAATTAGCAATTCAAAATCGTTATGCGTCACTGTCGTCGTATTCCAAAACTAGGTAAGCCTGCCGACCAGCGTCGAGCGCTGTTAAGGGCGCTGACAACCGAATTAATCCGTCAGGGCCGAATCACAACCACAAAGACGCGTGCTAAGGCGCTGCGCCCGGAAGTGGAAAAAATGATTACTCTGGCAAAGGACGGCTCTCTGGCAGCCCGCAGGCAAGCCATGGGCTACATTTATGACAAACAGTTGGTTCATGCCCTGTTTGAGCAAGCCGCTAGCCGTTACGGCGAACGCAACGGGGGATACACCCGTATCCTGCGAACTGTGCCACGTCGGGGTGATAATGCTGAAATGGCAATCATCGAGCTGGTTTAACGTGAGGACTGAGGACTGAGAGAATTCAAAACTCACTACTCACTACTCAAAGCTCATCATGTTACAAGCCATGCCATTATCAACCCAGCGAGTTGCCCTGGTAATCCAATACCTGGGCACTCATTTTCATGGCTGGCAGCGACAACCTAATGGGCGCACCGTGCAGGAAGAGATTGAAACAGTTCTGTCTAAGGTGCAGGAACGACCTGTTACTCTACACGGTGCGGGGCGCACTGATAGCGGTGTGCATGCAGCAGCACAAGTGGCACACTTTGAGGCTACGGGTCCCATTCCGGCTGAGAAATGGGCTGCGATTCTTAATTCTCATCTGCCCGATGATATTCTGATTCGAGCCTCAGCGGCTGTAGGTTCAAATTGGCACGCTCGGTTTTCTGCGAGCTGGCGTCGGTATCGATACACGCTCTATACAGATCCCAAGCCAAACTTGTTTGTGCAGCCCTTCAGTTGGCATTATTATTATGCACCGCTAGATGAATCTCTCATCCAGGCAGCTTTAACCCCTTTGATAGGTAGCCATCATTTGGCTGCTTTTCACAGGGCAAATTCGGCACGATCGCATTCCTGGGTGGATGTGCAGGCGGCAGAGTGCTACCGAGACGGCTCATTTATTCATATTGAGATTCAAGCCAACGGATTTTTGTATGGCATGGTGCGGCTGCTGGTGGGATTACTGGTGCAGGTAGGAAAGGGAGAGCGATCGCCAGAAAGCTTCACCGAGTTGTGGGTAAACCAGCGTCGTCACGAAGTAAAGTACTCTGCGCCCGCTAAAGGCTTGTGCCTATTGCGAGTTGGCTACCCAGAGTTTCCCTTTCCCCCGGAAGTCTGGTTTGACACCCAGCCTAAGTTGGTCTTGCCGACTGTCACCGCCGAATATTGCCTAAGTTGAAAGCTTGAAGATGAGAAGGTTGAAGGTTACAAGGTTCTTCAACATTCAAAGCTCCAACTTACCAACTTTTGACTCACCCCTTGAAGCGTATAAAAAGAACCATGAACAAAACCCCCATCCCATCTCAAGATTCCATCGAACGCAATTGGTACGTCGTTGATGCCGCAGAGCAGCGGCTGGGTCGTCTGGCGAGTGAAATTGCCATGATTCTCAGAGGCAAAAACAAGCCTACCTTTACTCCCCATCTGGATACCGGCGATTTCGTGATCGTCGTCAATGCCGAAAAAGTGGTAGTCACCGGAAAAAAACGCACTCAAAAGCTCTACCGGAAACATTCTGGACGTCCGGGCGGAATGAAGACGGAAACCTTTGCTAAGCTACAGGGCCGTATCCCAGAGCGGATTATCGAACACGCCGTGCGCGGGATGTTGCCCAAGAGTTCTCTAGGGAAACAACTGTTCACCAAGCTGAAAGTTTATCCGGGACCATCCCATCCCCATGAATCTCAACAGCCCCAGGAACTCAAAATTCAAACAATTCCAGGAGGAGAAAATTAATGCAAGCAGTAGAACAAAGTGGTCGAGTCGTTTATTGGGGAACAGGTCGCCGGAAGTCGTCCGTAGCAAGAGTTCGCCTGGTTCCCGGAAGCGGTCAAATGATTGTCAATGACCGACCGGGCGACAATTACTTCAATTACCAACCGGCTTATATGTCAGCGGCAAAAGCCCCCCTGGAAACTCTGGGTCTGGAAAATGAGTATGACATTCTGGTGAAAGCCCACGGTGGTGGATTAACGGGGCAAGCTGATTCGATTCGTTTGGGAGTAGCGAGAGCCTTGTGCCAACTCGACCCGGACAATCGCCAACCGCTGAAAAGCGAAGGCTACTTAACCCGCGATCCCAGAGCGAAAGAGCGGAAGAAATACGGCTTGCACAAAGCCCGGAAGGCTCCGCAGTACTCAAAGCGATAAAAAAGCGATCGCATTTGAGTTGGTTATCGATGGTAGGTGCGAGGTCTGCCTCGCACTCGCTGATCCTGGAAAGCTAGAATTATATAGGGACATTACCCAGTCGAGGAGTAATCATGGCAAGACAAGGAATTCATCCAGAGTGGTATCCAGAAGCAAAAGTTTACTGCAACGGAGAAGTGGTAATGACCGTTGGCTCAACACAGCCAGAACTTCACGTTGATGTTTGGTCGGGGAACCACCCCTTTTACACTGGAACCCAGAAAATTATTGACACCGAAGGTCGGGTAGAGCGCTTCATGCGGAAATATGGAATGTTGGAAACTACCCAACCCCAAGGTGATGATTCGGGTTCCCAAGGCAAAAAGTAGCGGGTCGGCTTGCTCGTAGCGAGACCCGCCTGTTGGGTCGAAGTTATTGATGATAAGCTTTCCTGCTGTTTTTGTGGAGCGATCGCATTTCCTATGGCTGAAACATACCTGCTGGAAAAATTAAATTCCGTTGAGCAAACCTTTAATGAGTTAACTCGCCGACTGGCAGATCCAGATACCGCCTCCAATCCAGATGAGTATCAACGGGTGGCAAAAGCTCGTTCCTCATTGGAGGACGTTGTTAATACCTATGAAAGCTGGAAAACCACTCAGCAAAACTTGGTAGGAGCAAAACTGGTACAGAAGGAATCTGCCAGCGATCCTGAGTTGCAGGAAATGGCAGCCTTGGAAGTGGAAGAACTGGAAAGCAAGCTTGAGCATTTGGAAACACGCCTCAAGATTTTACTTTTGCCCCGCGATCCCAATGATGACAAAAACATCATGTTGGAAATTCGCGCGGGTACGGGTGGAGATGAGGCGAGTATCTGGGCTGGCGATTTGGTGCGGATGTACTCTTACTACGCCCAAACTCAAAACTGGAAGATTAAGTTACTCAGCGAGTCGCGGGCAGAGTCGGGTGGTTTTAAAGAAGCCATCTTGGAAATCCAAGGCGACAACGTTTACAGCCAACTGAAATTTGAAGCAGGCGTTCATCGGGTACAACGAGTGCCAGTCACGGAAGCTGGAGGGCGGGTTCACACCTCAACGGCAACAGTGGCGGTGATGCCAGAGGTGGATGATGTAGAGATACACATTGACCCGAAGGATATTGAAATGAGTACAGCTCGCTCTGGCGGTGCTGGCGGTCAAAATGTGAACAAGGTAGAAACTGCTGCCGACTTGTTCCACAAGCCGACGGGGATTCGGATTTTCTGTACGGAAGAGCGATCGCAGTTGCAAAACAAAGAACGCGCGATGCAAATCCTCCGTGCCAAGCTTTACGAAATGAAGCTGCGCGAACAGCAGGAAGCTGTGACCTCCATGCGGCGTTCTCAGGTAGGTACTGGCTCCCGTTCGGAAAAAATTCGTACTTACAATTACAAAGATAACCGCGTCACCGACCATCGTCTGGGTCAGAATTACAGCCTTAACCCAGTTCTGCAAGGCGACCTAGAACATATTATTCAGGCTTGTATTTCTCAAGATCAGCAAGAACGCTTGGCAGAATTAGCCGCTTCCACTACCAACGCTGAGTCGCTTAATTAAGATGAGCGCTAAATGTATCGACAGACGCGATTAATCGCGTTTTTGCCATCCTGAACCCAGCCGACGTATAAACGGCTGGGTTTTTATTTTTTCCAAATCATCTCTAGTAAATTGCCCATAATCAGGGAAACTCAGCCTGCCAGCGAATGCTGGAGAATTAACAAACCTGCTCTTAGACGCGATCGCTTCAACATCAGCGGTTTTGCCTCCTATATCACTATCCGCAGGCTGAAATTCTGGCAAAATTAGCTAAGGAACGGTTATACCCTGCTGTGTTGCTCGAAAATTGGAATAGCGATCGCCCTTACCTAAAAAAGAGCTAACTTTTCCTCTATCTATGTGGATTGGAAGTGAGACTAGGATAAATCAAACTGTCCAAATGCCTTTTTTTCTTGTATTTTATTCTTATTAGAGAGATATCAATAATTACTCATGTATTATTAATAACACTATTAAGTCAAGGTTCTCTAACTTTTTGTTTAAGTAAATCAATGTAAAAATAGACTCTTGTAAATTCCTTAAAAAAACCGTTCTAAAGGCTTGTATAAATAGCGTTGACCAGAGGTGCCGAGATGCCAAACAATAATCAAGCTTCGGATTGGAATTACGATCCAAACGATCCCTATTCTCCAATCTACTATAAGGGAGCAGTCGTTGGATTTATAAAACCAGAATATGCACTCCGAATCGTTGACTTTCTCAATGAAGATGAACGGCTACGCAAAGCTCTCAAAATGGCTTGTTTTGACTTGATAACTGAGGCAGGGGGCGATACGAGTAGAGTCGATCTTTTAATGAAAAGATATATTGCAAGTACCGAGCGTCCTAAATATGGATCGGCGGCGGTCGCCTTGCTGTTAAGGGATAGACAAGATGAACTTGATATTAGTGATAAAGAATTTGCCCGATTCTGCGACTCTTATCGATTGTCTTGGAAAGAGCTGAAAGAAATTTTCTTAGGAAAAGAAATTAACGATAATCAGCTAGGGCCAATTGCACGAATCGTAGGGAAATCTATTGAAGAGTTGATTGAAGTGCGGGATGGGCCACCTCCCAGAGGCGATCGCTAATGTGAGTAAGCGTGCGGGAAAAAATAAATACAACTGATTATTTGGGAAATTTGAGGCTGGAGAAGATTTACCAATTTTTGATCGCGTTCCTGAATCAAGGAATACCAGTAGTTGTTATTTGCTGTGAGCAGGTGATAACAAAAGCGCCTGAAGTCATAGACGAGAAGAAGGACATATGTAATCTAAAATCAGCTTTCCACTCAGTACACCTAGAGAAAGGCGATCGCGCTGTTGGATTTTCAACTTGCCTTCCAACAGTTGCCAATTCCGATTTTAGAATTAAATTTTGTTAAGATAAACTGGACTCTCGCGATCGCCTGACGGACTTACTGGCAATACCAACGGACATCCGTCAAATAATTCGCTCATTCCCCCAGCATCCTTGGAGACTCTTGATGTTACGACTTGAACATATCAGTAAAATTTATCCCACCGGCGAAGTTCTCAAGGATGTCAACTGGGAAGTCAAACCGGGCGATCGCATTGGCTTAGTCGGCGTTAACGGTGCCGGAAAATCGACTCAGCTCAAAATTATTGCGGGGGAAATGGAACCCACTGCTGGGGAAGTGATTCGTCCTGCAAATTTGCACATTGCCTATCTGACTCAAGAATTTGAGGTAGATCCGACGCGCACTGTGCGAGAAGAACTTTGGACGGTTTTCAAAGAAGCCAACGAAGTACAGCACGCTCTGGCGCAGGTGCCGAGAGAAATGGAAACTGCGAATCCAGAGGAATTAGACCGACTGATCCACAAATTGGATCGGCTACAGCGGCAATTTGAAGCGTTGGATGGCTATGGGTTAGATGCACGGATTGAGAAGATGTTGCCAGAAATGGGGTTTGCGCCAGAAGATGGCGATCGCCTCGTTAGCGCTTTCAGCGGTGGCTGGCAAATGCGGATGAGTTTGGGCAAAATCTTACTCCAAAAACCCGATTTATTACTACTGGATGAACCGACGAACCACCTGGATCTAGAAACCATTGAGTGGCTGGAAACCTACCTCAAAGGGCTGAAGACTCCAATCGTGATAGTATCGCACGACCGAGAATTTCTCGACCGTCTTTGCACCCAAATTGTAGAAACAGAACGCGGCGTTTCTACCACCTACTTAGGCAACTATTCTGCTTATTTACAACAAAAAGCGGAAAACCAAGAAGCCCAACTTAGCGCCTACGAACGCCAGCAAAAAGAACTAGAAAAGCAGCAAGTCTTTGTTGACCGTTTCCGTGCCAGTGCTACCCGCAGCACCCAAGCGAAAAGCCGTGAGAAACAACTAGAAAAAATCGAACGGATTGAAGCGCCGACTGGGGGATTAAGAACCCTGCGCTTCCGCTTTCCTGACGCTCCCCGCAGTGGTCGCGAGGTGGTAGAAATTCAGAATTTGGTACATACTTACGACGAAAAAATTCTATTTTTAGATGCGAATCTACTAATGGAACGAGGCGATCGCATTGCCTTTCTCGGTCCGAACGGGGCTGGAAAATCAACCTTGTTGCGTCTAATTATGGGCATGGAACAACCTACTGAAGGTTCAGTTCAATTAGGCGCTCACAACGTGATTCCTGGCTACTTTGAGCAAAATCAGGCGGAAGCATTGGATCTGTCTAGAACTGTCATGGAAACTATCCATGATGAAGTTCCTGAGTGGAAAAATGAGGAAGTTCGCACACTTCTAGGACGCTTCTTGTTCAGCGGTGACACCGTATTTAAAAAAGTTGAGGCTCTGAGCGGAGGTGAAAAAGCTCGTCTGGCGTTAGCAAAAATGCTTTTGCGCCCAGTTAATTTAATGATTTTGGACGAGCCTACTAACCACTTGGATATTCCGGCTAAAGAAATGTTGGAAGAGGCAATCCAAAACTACGAAGGTACGGTAATTTTAGTCTCCCACGACCGATATTTTATTTCCAAAGTTGCCAATAAAATTGTCGAGATCCGTGACGGCGAATTCCGCCTGTATCGAGGAGATTACCATTACTATCTAGACAAAATTGCTGAAGAAAAAGAGCAGGCAAGATTAGAGGCGATCGCTGCTGATAAAGCTGCTAAGAAAGCTGCAAAAGCTGCTAAGGAATCTAGCAAACGTAAATAAAGTCTAGAAGTCGTTTTTTAAATGCAGAGAACGTAAAGAATCGTCGCAAAGGAACGTCAGCAGTAGTCTCACCACTGCTGACGTTCCTTTGGCAATAAAGATAGGTTTCAACCCTTGCTTATTGCGTTCTTGAGAGCTAAAAAGGTACGGCGCTTAGGGTGGGCTTTCCAAGTTTCCAAAAGTCTTACTTTAGGTAGATGCAAGTTATAATAAAAAGACTAATTTTCCATCGCGGGAGGAAATCGTGCCCACTTTCCTCGACCTGGCGAACAACTAGCAACAAGCCTTAGAAATCTCGGAGCCTTGGAAGCCGCTTTATGCAGACTTTCCTTGTCATCTCAATTACGAACCGCCTGTGCATCTGCTGCTGGCTGTAACTATGGCGGATCAAGGCACCGACGAGCTAGGCATCCAAGTTACCGCAGAACTGTATCGCTGGTTTCTCAATGCGATCGCTCTTGGCAGATCCCGCTGAGTTAGAAACCACTCTACGCTCTAGCAAGAATCGGGAATTGTTTCGTTTTCTTGACATATCACGGTCGATCTGTTCTTAAAGCCAAAAAGCCTGCTTGCAAAGCCTGTACCTTATTAGACTTGTTTGCTAGTGCGGGTTAGATGGTTTAACAGACACAACAACCGGGGAAGACCAACGCATTGTGGCAGACTAGGCGATGTGTAAGCTTGACGCCTACTGATCTTGCAGGTGCGTCAAGCGGTTGTCATCAAGGGAGTAGCGCTCCCTTACATACTTTTAGCGATCGCTTCCTACCAGGACTGTCTTCAGAACCCTGTAACAAAATAGTCATCCGAGCTAGAGAGAATTGCTGTGCTGTCCCTGGCAAAAAAACTAAAAAAGCTAGCAGAAGCTACTAAAAATAACACTGCGAGTACAAAGGGCGATGATATCATGACGGAGAAATTACTGAAAACAAAGGGCAATTGAGTATGGCGCAAGCACCTGTCTCTCCCGTGGTGCTAGTCATTCTAGACGGCTGGGGGTACCGCGAAGAAACCGATGGCAACGCCATAGCCGCCGCTAACACACCTGTGATGGATAGCCTCTGGGAAGTCTATCCCCACACACTCATCTATACCTCCGGCAAGGCTGTAGGGTTGCCAGAAGGTCAGATGGGTAACTCAGAAGTAGGCCATCTCAACATTGGTGCTGGTCGGGTTGTACCGCAAGAATTAGTTCGTATCTCAGACGCCGTGGAAGACGGTAGTTTACTGAGCAATCCTGCACTGGTGCAAGTCTGTCAGGAAGTCAAGAGCCGGGGTGGTAAGCTTCACCTAGTTGGGCTTTGTTCCGAAGGTGGGGTGCATTCTCATCTGGCGCATCTTCTAGGATTACTGGATTTAGCGAAAGCGCAAGAGATTCCCTCAGTTTGTATCCACGCGATCGCAGATGGACGCGATACCTATCCCCACGAGGGGATAGAGGCAATTCAGAAGATTCAAGACCACATTGACCAGATTGGGGTCGGGCGCATTGTCACCCTCAGCGGTCGCTACTACGCAATGGATCGAGACCAGCGGTGGGATCGGGTGAAACGCGCCTACGATGTGATGACTCAGGATGGCTTGGGAGATGGTCGCTCGGCGCAAGAAGTTTTGCAGGCTTCCTATGCTGAAAATGTCACAGATGAATTTATTATCCCAACCCGAATTGCTCCTGGAGCTATAGAAGCGGGGGATGGTGTGATTTTCTTTAACTTCCGACCCGATAGATCCAGACAACTTACCCAAGCCTTCGTGTCTCCCGGCTTTAAGAGGTTTGAACGACAGCATATCGAGCCGCTGAGCTTTGTTACTTTTACTCAGTACGAACCGAATTTACCAGTTTTGGTGGCTTTTGAACCCCAGAACTTGAGTAACATCCTGGGAGAAGTGATTGCCAATCGGGGACTGCGCCAGTTTCGGACTGCTGAAACCGAGAAATACGCCCACGTTACTTATTTCTTCAACGGCGGTCGGGAACAGCCTTTTGAAGGGGAGGATCGGGAACTGGTACCGAGTCCAATGGTTCCAACCTATGACCAAGCACCGGAGATGTCAGCAGCAGCGGCGACGGATGTAGCGATCGCTGCCGTTGAAAAACGCATTTACTCCTTCATGGTCATCAACTACGCCAACCCAGACATGGTGGGGCATACAGGTCAGATGGAACCAACAATTCAAGCCCTGGAAACGGTAGACCGATGTTTGGGACGCCTTCTAGAAAGCATCAATAAGGCGGGTGGCACGGCGATCATCATTGCCGACCACGGGAACGCTGAATATATGCAGGATAAAGAAGGCAACCCTTGGACGGCTCACACAACGAACCCTGTGCCCTTTATCCTGGTGGAAGGGGAAGGGTTAAAAATTCCCGGCTATGGGACTGAAGTGACTTTGCGAAGTGATGGACGTTTGTCGGACATTGCACCGACGATTCTGGAAATCTTAAAGCTGCCACAGCCAGTAGAGATGACAGGTCGTTCGATGCTGGTTCCTCTGGAATTTGATGTCCGCGCCAATCGCACACCCGTGCGAGTTTCTCTGTAAAGTTCTAGGAGCTAATAGCTAATGAATCATTGCATCTTGCTGATGCTTAGCGGTTAGCTCTTAACGATCCGCAATTCACGATTCTTAAAAACTGACACCGAACAACCAACTATGAATCTATATAGCATCCTGCAAATTATATGGGCGGTTTCTTCCGCAATTCTGATTGTTTTAGTGCTGCTACATAGTCCTAAAGGAGACGGAATTGGGGGGATTGGCGGACAGGCTCAATTGTTTACCAGCACTAGAAGTGCAGAAACAGCGCTGAACCGAGTAACCTGGATATTCACTGTCATCTTTCTGGGTTTGTCGGTAATTTTGAGTATGGATCGGTTATGGCAATAGCATCAAATCGTGATGTACGATAAATGATGATTTTTGAGTGGAAAAAGGAGAAAACTGGGAAAGTTGAAAAGGCGAAACCTTCAAACTTTCAAACTCTTAAGCGAAGCCTACAGAACCGCCTGTGGTATCCAAACTCTTTTCAAAACTCAAAACGATTCATTCGGGTGGGGATCGCGATCGCTACTTGCTTATTGGCGGTTTTAGCCCATTTTCGGGTGGTGGATGCGGGTGATGGTTGGGCATCTGAAGTGTCACGCCAGCTATCAGCAACCTCCTTACCGACACTCCAAGCGCACGTCTTACCACCGACACTGTTGCAATGGCAAGATACCAGCAACAGTGGTGATTACTTCTCTCAAGTGAAGCCTACCCCCGTTGGCTATCTGGTTTGGTCGCAGTTTCCGGTTAAGGTGTTCGTAGAGATGCCAGAAACTTCCACCGCCAGCCAACAGTGGGCAAGTGCTGTGTTAAAAGCTGTGCAGGAATGGCGCGTTTATTTGCCCATCCAAGTGGTCGAGCAGTCAGAGATAGCTGATATCAAGATCGTGCGATCGCTTCCTCCCCTCAAGCCATCCTTTAACCGCCGCACCGGGGAATTTCACCTGCCTCGCGCTCGTTCTGCTGAAACCCGCTATGAATTCTACCTCAACCCAGCGACGGGCACCCCATCTGTACTATCCCATCGATTTACGATCCAACTGAGTCCGACTCAAACCGGCGACTATATTCAATCCGCTGCCCGTCACGAACTAGGGCACGCACTAGGTATCTGGGGGCACAGTCCTTTAGAAACAGACGCCCTGTATTTTTCCCAGGTGCGTAATCCTCCCCAAATTTCTTCGAGAGACATCAACACCCTCAAACGGATCTACGAGCAACCAACGCGACTGGGATGGCCTTTGCCCAATGCCACCCAAAGCCAGCTTAAGCTTAGAGTAGTGGCGAATAAAACAATACGCGATTACTCTTTGAGAAGGATGACTAGCTGATTTTCGTTCTCCCTGGATAACGCCAATCACTCAACTGGACTCGCCGTTCCTGTAGCAACTCAGTATAAAGTTTTACTAATTGCTCGATGTTGCGGCTGAGGGTATATCGCTCTAAAACCCTTGCGATCGCTTTTTGTCCCAGTCGCTGCGTAAACTCCGGGTTGCCTCGTAACACAGGCAGTAGAGTTCGCAACTGCCCCGCAACCCCTTGAGTTCTGAGAATTATCCCAGCGTCTCCCTCTAAGGGATTCCCCTCCAAAACTTCACCATCAGCACCAGCATCAGTTGCTACACAGGCGACGCCACAAGCCATTGCTTCTAGTAGGGAAAGTGAAAGTCCTTCCACCAGAGAAGGCAGAATAAACACATCAGCTCCCCGCAAAATTTCGATTCGCCGTTGCTCATCCGGTTCGGTTCCCCACCAGATGATTCCGTATTCTGAGTCGTAAAAAGGCTCTAAAGAGGGCTTCATCGGCCCGTCGCCGACAATTAATAATTTACACTCCGGCCCCATTTCTGACTCTTTCCAGGCTCGGAGCATTGCTTCCACATTTTTTTCGGTAGCAATTCGACCCTGGTAGACAAAGAGGCGCTTAGCGTTTAATTCAGATTTGATGTTAGAAGGCCCTGGACAATACTTCTGGACATCAACGCCATTCGGAATTACAGCTACCTTTGATGCTGCCACTCCCAATCGTGCGAGTAAATCCCGCTGAACTTGAGAAAAGATAACCGTTCGGTCGTAATACGCCAGGAAAGGTGCATACAGCTGATAAGTCAAAAGCTGAGTCCCTGATTTGAGATTTCGTCGCTTCCCGTCAAAAGGGGTATGGAAGGTGGAAACCAGGGGTAAATTCAGTTCTTCGCAGATTTCCGGCAGTAGGAAATCTAGGGGTGATAAAGTGAGCGAGGCATGCACCAGGTCTGGCTTTAGCTCTTCAAGCGATTGCGTCAAAACCTTTCTCGATCTCAGGGTGGGAATCGTATAAACCTGGGACTTGTACAGGAAAGGTAGAGACACTTCTTCACATCCAGGCCAAGCCTGGAGGTCAGATTCTTCGTCTTGGGCAAAGTGGAGAAAGCTAACTCGATGGCCCTGGTCTAACAACGCATTCGTAACTTCTCGACTGTAGGTGACATTGCCGCAAAAGGGTGATTTTTTTCCGAGCCAGGCTATGTGCATTTTCTAAGAGTTTTGAGTTTTTAGTTTTGAGTTTTGAGTTATGAGTTAATCATTCAAAACTCGTCATTCAAAACTCATCACTTTTCTTTTCCTGTACCGGAAATATACCAGGTTAAGAGTCCTCCTGCGATCGCGATCGCTGCTAAACCGAGAAATACTGCCTGTAAACCCAAAATCGTCTCTGCAACGCCTGCTAAGGCTAATGGCAGGCTTAGAGCAATATTAATGACGTTGTTTTGTAACCCAAAGACTTTCCCTCGCATTTGGTCGGGAGTTTCGGCTTGGATGGTTGTTTGCATCGGGATAGCCACCAGCGACCCAAAAAAGCCCAAAAGCGTTGTCAACAGGAATGCCAGCAATAGCTGCTTCGTAAACAATCCCAGACCAACCAAAGAGGCTGCCGTTCCGATAGAACCATAGAGGCTGAGCCGAGTATGGGAGAACCGCTGCCCAAAGTGTCCTAGCACCGTTGCCCCCCCAACCATGCCAACCCCACCAGCTGCGAGTAAAAAACCGAACTGAGAGGATTTCAAACCAGGAATAACTTCTGCCATCCGCACAGCTAGAACCGACAGCGCCGCAAAAACTGAAAATAAAATTACCAGTTGGATCAGGGCATTGCGAACGCGGCTTTGTTCGTTTAGGTAACGCAGTCCGTCGCGCAGGTCTTCCCAAACATGGGGCGATTCGTGTTCGGGAGCGTTCGTTTTTTCCCCTGTGCGGAGGATCATCAACAGCAATCCCGCGATCGCATAACTGCCACCCACCACCAATTCTTTGCCAATGTCCGCTCCCCCACCCAAGCGTCCCACCAGGGTGTCGGCAATTCCGAGTAACGGCTCTCCCACGGCAAATCCCACGATCACTGAAGCCATCATTGTCATCGTGTACAGCGAGTTCGCTGAAAGCAGATGATGGCGTCCCACAACTAGCGGAATCACTGACTGCTCGGCAGGAGCAAAAAACTGCGTCAGTGTAGAAATCAGAAACGTTAATCCCAGCAGGATGCAGAATCCCACCGGCAACCCTCCAAGAGTTAACCAGCCATGCGAGATCCACAGCAGCGGTGGCACTGCCAAAACCAGTGCCCCCCGCAGCAGGTTCGTTGCCACTAGCACTGCCTTCTTAGGCCACCGATCGACATACACACCCGCCACGGAACCAAACAGTATGGCGGGAATCGTAAAAGCCATCATGATCGCCGATACCCACACGCTGATTGTCTGATCGGGTGCTTGAAAGTGAGTGGCAATCAATGCAATCACCAGCACCAGATACACCTTATCCGCTATCTGCGAGAAAACTTGTCCCCCCCATAGCGCCAGGAAATTCCGGTTTTTTAGAACCGGCAAAAATCCTTGTGCGTCCTCCTCTACTTCCTCATTCTTTACTTCCTCATTGACAACCAGATTGGACGGTGAGGCGCTGTGGTTCAACCCTCCATTTGAGGGAGCGTCCGTTTCTGTATCTATCTCTGGGGTTACAGCATCGTCCACCGGGGAGTGGGGGAAAGAAATCGCAGGGCGAACCTCTTCCCATTCAGAAGTTTCAGGGGGTGTTAAGCGCTCGTCAGACAAGGGGCGTGATGTGGTAGGTGTTGACGATCCAGTAAAAGCAGGGTGGGGGCGCTCGGAAGCGGGAACGCTGAGTCCGGAAGAGCGAGGAAATTTTCCTTCCTCAGTCCACCGTTCGCCGTCCTCAATCCTCTGTCTAGACTGACTTAGGGACATTCGAGCTTGTAGATCGGAATCATACCGTTGCATCATGGTTCAGGATAAATTCAGCTGGGACGAGAAACAAGCATCCATCAAAGCAGCAGAGCGAATTGACCGACCAAAGTGATACTGGACGTACTGACGTAACAGTTGCTCTACTGAAACCCAAGCGGAGTCTTCGGAAGGATGAGGGGTTAGGGATGTCGGATGAGTTAATTTTTCATTGCTTTTTCCGTTCTGGGGTAGCTCTGGCTGAGCCAGCTGCTGTAGCAGCGCCAGCTCGATGGCGTTCAGTTTGGTGTTCAGCATCAAGGGCGTTTGTGGATGAACAACTGTTTGGTAGTTCCCACTGGCTTCCTCTGGCATTGTGCTTTGACCTTGAGGTGAAAAGCCGATGGCTGTAGGCGAGAATTTCTCCTTTACTGCCATGCCTTTTGCTGTACTACCAGACATGCGCGATCGCGCTTCGGCTTGCAACCGTTCTAATGCTGGTAAGCTCACCGTTCCACCGGCAGCAGTACTAAACCCAACTCGCCAGTCTGGATCGGTAAATTCCGGCATCAGGGGATGCCGCGAGACACAACAATGTTGAACCTGCGGCGCAACGCCAGCCAAAGCCATCAGGTGAAACACGCCGTGGGCTAAGTGAGCTAAAACCAGAGCCGCGCTGTTGGCAGGCAACCGCTCTAACCGATGCAGATGTTCGTTGAGCAGCTCATACAATTCCATTTGCGGCTGATCGCTCAACGCTTGACAAAGAACCACTTCCGCCAAGTATTGGCTGGCTGTCAGTTTTTGGAGATCCTGACTTAATCCGGGGAAAGATTCTAGCGTTTCTGCCTGAGTAATTTTATCGAGCGATCGCCCTTTGGCAATCAGTAGCTCATTCACTACAAACAAAGCACTCCTACCGCCTAGCTTCGAGTGGTGCTTGCGTGCCCCCGGTGCCACAGCCCGAATCAAACCAAATTCAGGCGTCAAAATCGTTAGCAGCCGGTCAGACTCGCCCAGCGCCATACTTTTGAGATTGATTCCGGTTGCTTTGTAAGTTCGACTCATGACGTGGGGTAATTGGTCAAGAGGTGATGGGTAATTGATCAAGAGGTAATGGGTCAAGAGTTAGCAGACTCATTCCCGATTACTCATTACCAATTCCCCTTTCCCTCCTTCTCCAGCGTATCGCGCTGACGAATCAGATCGGGGCCGTGCGACGTGCCTAACCGCGTCGCTCCTGCCATGATTAACTCCAAGGCTTGCTCCGGGGTACGGATTCCCCCCGATGCTTTAATTCCGACCCGTTCTCGTGCGACTTCTTTCAAAAGTTGGATATCCGCTACTGTGGCACCCCCAAACAAACCAGTGCTGGTTTTTAAAAATGCCACTCCTGCATCCATACATATTTCCGCTGCCAGTCGTTTCTCTGCATCTGTCAGGCGGGTGGTTTCCAAAATTGCCTTGACAGTTTGACCCGTTTCACAAATTTCTGCAATTTCCCGGTGTAGTTCCTCAGTCTTCCCAATTTTCAACCAACCCTGGTTGATGACAACATCCAATTCCACCGCCCCATTTTCGACGGCTTCTTGGGCTTCGTAGAGCTTAACCGCCGATGTCGTCGCTCCAGAGGGAAAACCGATGACTGTACAGACTTTGGGCCGCCTGCCTTTGAGAAGCTCAGCCGCTTGCCGCACGTATGCCGGATAGACGCACACTGCCGCGAACTGAAACCTGTCAGCCTCTTCACACCACTGCTTAACCTGCTCTGGGGTTGCCGTTGGATTTAGCAGCGCATGATCGATAAATGGAGCAATATCAATATTTGGCTGAGTAACAGCCATTGCTTCTCCTCTCGCTCACCTTACCTATTGTTAACTTTTATCAGATATTTAAGCAAAATTAAACAAAAGATCGCGGAATCATTACCGGCTAGCCTGTAGCTTTAATCGGACAGGCGATCCAGACAGACAGGTGTTCTTCCCTTACCTGATGGGAGGTTGACACTACCGACCCAAAAATGGTGAGAGCAATTGGATAGTTAAGCCGTCGCAAACTTAGTTCAAAAATTTTTAGGAAAAGGAGAATAAGTTTAAAATGTCTGATAAGCAAGGGTTAATGGCAATGGGTAGCATATTTTTTGTAGTTGGAGCGGGTATGCTACTTGGTAGTTTTGTAAATTACCATCAAAAGCAAGATTTTATTAAAAGCTCATCCTCTACTACAGGTACAATCATTAATTTAAAACTTCAAGTATCTAGAAAATCGCGGGCTTATTTCCCTGTATTCCAATTTCAAACCCCCAATGGAGAAACGATAAAGGTTGAATCTAATATGGGGAGTAATCCACCCGGATATGAAATTGGGCAATCCGTGCCGATTATTTATAGCCCTAATAATCCGAGCGAAGCAGAGATAAACTCTTTTTGGTCACTTTGGTTTGCGGCGATATTTTTATTGGGAATGGGAGGTCTTTTTGCCCTAATAGGTTTAAGTATGCTTGTTCACGCTTTACCCTTCAAGAAATCTAAAACTACAGGAGATTTTGCTGATGAAGAATCTTTGATAAATTAGGAGTCAATTTTGGTGTACAAAGAATATATCTAGTAATTTTTAGCTCAGTTAAAAAAAATCCAAAAAATTTTTCCGATATCAGACAGTTAAGTTTTAAGTCTAAGTTTTAGAGCGATCGCTTTGTGTAACCTACTCTAGCTTCAGTTTAATGCAGGTGAAAGCGATCGCTCTTTATCTTAATTGACGCTAGTTTATCTAAACAGCTTATTTTTTCGGTGTCTTTGCTACCTCAAATGGCGTATATTTCCCGCCTAAAGCTTCCACAATAGCGCGGGTATTCGCAACCATCATCTTAATATAAGAATCTCCATCGCTACCAGCAGCACCAATCGAGTCAGAATAGAGCTGGCGTGGGGCTAACTTTACCCCAGATTCCTCGGCTACAGTCTTAATCAAAGCCGGGTTAATTGTTGTTTCTGCAAAAATCGCCGGTACAGTCGCAGCCTTTACAGATTCTACTAATCGCTTTACTGTTTGGGCGCTGGGTTGTTCTTCTGTACTGATGCCAATCAAAGTGCCAGCAACGGGAATGCTATAGGCACGAGCATAATATTGAAAAGCGTCATGGCTTGTTACTAATTTGCGCTTGTTTTCTGGAATCGTTTTAATTTCCTGAGTAATCCAACTATCCAATTGTTTTAATTCACCCGTTAGCTGCGCCGCATTCTGAGTAAATTTCTCTCTATCTTCGGGTGACAGTTCAATTAAGGCGTCACGAATGGCGTTTACCATTTGAATGACGTTATCAACATCGCCCCAAACATGGGGATCTGGCACAACTTCTCCTCTGCCTTTATCCAGTTGCAAAGACTTCACAACTTCCCCTACAGCAACTTTGCGAATCTTGCCGCCGGTTGCGTTCATCAGTTTAATCAGCCCTGGTTCCAGGTTATAGCCGTTATATAGAATCAGGTTAGCTTTCTCTAAAGCCTGACTATCTTGAGGCACAGGTTCATAAACGTGGGGATCGGTTCCCGGTTTAAGAATGCCTTGGATCTGAATTTCGTCTCCTGCAACCTCCGCAGCCAAGTCTTCAATGATAGTGCTAGTGGCAACTACATTAGGTTTACCATTTGCAATTGGATTTGCACGATTTGAGGAAGGCTGGGTACAGCTGGATAAGGCAAAAGGCAAGAGAATTCCCAGGCAAAGGCTAGAAACCAGAGTCAGAGGATTCCCCGATTTTGCCTGGGAAAGGCAAAAATTACTTTCTTTTACCTTTTGGGAGAACCTAGAGCGCTGTACCATCAATTTCACCTATCTTTTAGATTATTTCTCTTTATAGATGTTTTCATATTCTTTTCATTATTAGAGTAATCTAAAAAGAAAGCAAGATAAAACCACCCTATGAATACTGCCACCTTCTCTCCTGATACCGATTGGGCAAAAATGGTTTGCCATCTGCCAGCCGCCTCGCTAGAGGCATCTACAGCAATTAAAATCAGCCAGGTGGGAGTGCAGTACCGCACGGTAGAGGCGCTACGGAATGTCAGTTGTGTAGTGGCACCGGGACGTTTGACAGGGATTATTGGCCCCAATGGTGCGGGAAAAAGTACCTTGATGAAGGCGATGTTGGGATTGATTCCCGTGACGGGTGGCACGGTGCTGTATGGCGATAGACCTTTGATGGAGCAACGGGAACGGGTAGCGTATGTGCCGCAGCGATCGCAAATTGACTGGACTTATCCGGCGACTGTTTGGGATGCTGTAATGATGGGGCGTGTCAAGAAAACTGGCTGGTTTCGTCGCTTCTCTACGGTAAGCCGACGGGTGGCAGCAGAGGCTTTGGATCGGGTGGGAATGAGCAATTATCGCGATCGCCCGATTGGACAACTCTCCGGAGGACAGCAGCAGCGGGTATTTTTAGCGCGGGCTTTAGCCCAAGAAGCAGAGGTTTTCTGCTTTGATGAACCGTTTGCCGGGATCGATCAGAAAACCCAAGCAATTATTTTTGACATTTTCCGCGAACTCGCCGACGCTGGAAAAACGGTTCTCGTTGTCAATCACGATTTAGGGGCATCTATCACCCACTTTGATGACTTAATTTTATTGAATACTGAGTTAATTGCCTCCGGTTCGCGCCACGAGGTGCTGAGTCAGGAAAACCTGTATCGTGCCTATGGCGGACAGGTGATGTTCTTTACAGAAGCAGCTGCGTAGAGGCGGTCTTTATCTCATTATCTATCCGCCCAGAAATATATTTCATCAATCCGCCCGGAGTGAGTTTTAAATTAAAGAAATTACTTCTCACTCCCCCTTAAACTTTGTGTCCTTTGCTCCTGGAGCGGTTAGCATCCTCTAAATTTTTATGTTAGAAGCGTTGATTGAGCCGTTGCAGTACGGCTTCATGCAGCGATCGCTGATTATTGCCATTCTCGTCGGCTTGCTGTGCGCTGTTGTCGGTAGCTATCTGATGGTGCAACGGCTGGCATTGTTGGGAGATGCCATCAGCCACTCGGTTTTGCCAGGGTTAGCGATCGCGTTTATGGTAGGTGCCAATATCTTTGTCGGGGCATTTATTGCCGGGGTTTTGAGTACGATGGCGATCGCTTGGATCAGAACGCGATCGCCAATTAAAGAAGACGCCGCAATGGGTATTGTTTTCTCTGCCTTTTTTGCCCTCGGCGTCACCTTAATTACCACGATCCAAAAAGATAACAAAATTGACCTCAATCACTTCTTATTTGGCAATATCTTGGGTGTTACCGTTGAAGAAGTCCGCGACACTGCGATCATTGCCGCAATTGTCCTATTGGTGGTCGTGCTACTGTACAAAGAATTATTATTTTATACCTTCGATCCATTGGGAGCGCAGGCAGCGGGATTGCCTACTAACTTGCTCAATTTTGGCTTAATGCTGCTGATTGCCTTAACCATTGTTGCCAGCATGAAAGCTGTGGGTGTCATCCTAGTGCTATCGCTGTTAATTACACCAGGAGCAACCGCCTATCTATTAGTGAAGCGGCTGCACAATGTGATGATAGTTGGGGCGGGGATTGGCATTATTTCCAGCATCAGCGGGATGTACCTCAGTTATTACCAAAATTTGCCTTCCGGCCCAGCGATTGTATTAGTTGCATCAGGATTATTTGTTTTAGCTTTATTATTCAGCCCTAGCTACGGAATCTTCACGAATAAACAATCGGATTTTGGACAACTCTCGCCAGTTTGGCGAGAGTTGAAACAGCTGATGCGATCGCGCTCGTAAGGCATATAGATATCCAAATCAAGTTATCGTTTGTCCAACAATTTCTTGGATGTCTCTACCTGCTCCTGTGCTACCTGGACGAACTCCTGTGCTACCTGGAGGAACTCCTTGACTGCTTTGGTATGTTTTTCTGTTGCCTTGGAGTGTTGCTGTGCAGCTTTCACGAATTCCTCTGTTGAGTTTCCATCATGCTGCTGCGATGCCTTGGCGTGCTGCTGCGATGCCTTCGCATGCTGCTGTGTAGCCTTTCCGTACTCTTCTATCAACTTTCCATGCTCTTGGGCGCTCTTTCCGCGCTCCTTTAGAGTCTTTCCTACCTCCTCGATTAACTTCCCATGTTCCTCTGAGACCTTCGCGTGTTCCTCTGCGGCCTTCGCGTGCTCCTCTGATACCTCATGCATAATGACTTTACCTTCCTTTTTCTCTACCAACCTGTTTTTTGTACAACCCGCTTGTCTCAGGTTAATACTTGTTTATCCTTCTCATCCTCTGGCTTAATATAGGTTTGGTCATGTTGACCCACTCATCGCAACGACGATCCTACTTATTGCCAACTAGCTCCTTTAAAAGTTGAGAAAGAAGTTGTTTTGAAGTTTCAACTGCATCTGGCTGATTTTGAAGGGAAAGACAGCAGCACTTAGTTGACCGATCCCTGCAAGTGGCTGCCTAAGAAAACCCAGGGATAAAACTACTGTGACGCTAAGTTTATCTAATTTCTTATTTGTGTTGATCGTTAGAAATTAGGGTTTCAACAAAGTGTTATGTAGACAAATTGTTTAAGAATTTCAGAAGATGAACTACGAGCAATGCAAGGTGCGATCGCTCAGTTTCGTAATGAGGCGGGGAAAGCGATCGCAACCTAAATTGGAATCAATACCAGCACAGTAGTGGCGAGTGCGATTTGCAAGAAAAAGTTTCTCTACAACCTGTGGGGCGATCCTGTGAAATCAGGAAGGTAGGGGCATCCACAAAGAATGCTCCTACCCGATCAAATCAGAGTCAACTAAGAGTCTGCGAACGAGAATCTAGATACTCTTCAGTTCTGTTTACGCTTTTGCAGAGCTTGACTTTTCTGGCGTTCCAGTGCTGTGGTTGTCAGTTTTGCCATTTTTGTGATGGGTATGTCCATTCCCGTTACGCGGCAAAATTACTCCATAACCACCGTGGTTGCGCTCATAAATGACGTTAATCTCACCGCTTTCAGCATTGCGGAACATATAGAAGTCATGATCCACCAGCTGCAACTGTTCCAAGGCTTCGTCCATCGTCATTGGCGGCATTGCGAAGTACTTGGTACGCACCACTTCTGAGGGGAGTTCGGGGGTGCGAGAACCAATGAGATCCTCTGGCACTGGCTCTTGTTCTACCACAATGCCAGTCTTCATTTGAGTCTGGGTCTTCTTATCCAGACGCTTTTCTTTATATTTCCGGAGTTTGCGGGCAATTTTATCGGCAACTAGGTCGATGCTCGCGTAGAGACTCTCGCTACTCTCTTCAGCACGGATTACTGTACCGTTGGCAAAGATAGTCACCTCAGCGGCTTGTTTTGGATTTATCCGGGGATTGCGAGCCACACTAAGATGCACGTTTACTTCGCTCGTCAAACTCTGAAAGTGGCTGACTGCCTTGTCAATTTTTTGATTTACGTACTCACGAATCGCGTCGGTAATTTCAATGTTTTTGCCGTGGATAACAAGCTTCATACCGGATACTCCATGCTGTACCGTTGTGATAATTTAGAAAGCTCAGCAGAATTGCGGCTTTCTCAGTAGCGATCGCGTTCCCGTTTTTTGGTGTTAGCAAACGTTGAACGGAGCCAAAACTTTGAGCAGTAGCAAATTTTTACCGATTTCACACTGTTGCTAGGATGTTCTTGCTGGCAGTCCCTCAGCTAGAGGGGTTGTCAGCAGCCCTATCGCAAATAAGCAACTGCCGATGTTCTTGTTTAGGTTTCCTAGGGTGCTATTTAACTAATGTACATTCCCCAGCTTGGTTGCGATCTCCAAGTCTATCTTTGGGGTTATTTTGAAGAGACATCCTCCCTCAACACTTGAGGTTATAACTTCAACACTAGCACTTTGTATTCTAGAGAACTTATGCCTTTGACTTCTCTTCAGAATCCTTTGCATCTTTTGACATTTCTTGATTCCAGCAGATTAATTATGCAAAAAATATAAGTCAAATTACTGTTGATTTTTGCCATGATTTTAAGTAAGTCTGAAGGGTCTGCTGGGAAAGCCTCGGAGCAACTGCGCCAACTCCGGTTATACAATCGGGGGCAGATGCCCTATTCGGCAGCTTGGGACTGGCAGCGATCGCTGGTTTCCGAACGCATCAACGATCCTAGTCTGGCGGATGCCCTGATTTTGCTAGAGCATCCGCCGGTTTACACGCTTGGGCAGGGAGCCAGTCTAGAATTTCTTAAGTTTGACCCCGCAGCAACCGACTGGGAGGTTTTCCGAGTGGAACGGGGGGGTGAGGTAACATACCACTGTCCGGGTCAGCTGGTGGGTTACCCAATCCTGAATCTGCGCTATTACCAGCAAGATTTGCACTGGTACTTGCGGCAGTTAGAAGAGGTATTGATTCGGGTGCTGGATGTTTACGGGTTAAAGGGCGATCGCGTTGCCGGAATGACTGGCGTTTGGCTGGAAGGCTGTAAGGTAGCAGCGATTGGCATTAAGGTCAGCAAGTGGATTACTATGCACGGCTTTGCCTTAAATGTTTGTCCCGACCTCACCGGATTTGAGCGCATTGTCCCTTGCGGCATTGCTGATAAGTCGGTTGGCAGTCTTGCCCAGTTCGTACCCGGAATTGACTTGCACCAGGTGCGCCAAGAAGTGGCGAAAGCCTTTGCGGAAGTTTTCCACGTTCAGCTAATTGTGCAAAATTGCTAATTGTTTATTGCTGTTTAGTCTTTATTGAGCGTATTGACCTGCAAAAAACTATCTAAGTCAGCGTAGGAGCCTGCGTAGGTCACGGTGGGCACTTCATAGCCCTTTAGATTGACGATATATTGCTTAAAACCAGTCTCTTGCTTTGCCAAAGAGATGAGATATTCGTGAGTGGTTTCTCCCACAGCAATATCCAGACCCAGTTGCTTGGTGGCAGATTCCAGACGAAATGCCGCATTCACCGTATCCCCAATCGCGGTGTAATCGGGGCGATCGCCACTGCCCGTGTTCCCAACCATTGCAAAACCCGTATTAATTCCTGCCCCAATTCGCAGCGGAAAGGGCACGGGATATTTATTGCTCAAATCCATTGTGATTTTATGGAGGGCGCTCACTGCTTGACAAATGTTGAGCATATCCTCATCGGTCACTCCTTGGGGTCCATGAAACCAAATCGCCATGACCGCATCGCCAATATATTTATCAACCCAGCTGCCATACTCTCGGATGATATTTCCTGCATGACGGAACCAAGTACCAATCACCGCCGATAATATTTTTTCATCTAGTTGCCGGGTGAGAACTGTGAAGTCGCGGATGTCTACCACCATGACTGACATCAGACGGCGTACGTGCAAAGTCGAAGTCAGCGTATCCTTGTCCCCGCTTGGCAATGGCTCATTGTTGCGGTTGGCGGTAGGGCAGTGAAACTCTAGATCCGTCTGACCAAAGGTAAGGCGATCGCCATTGCGTAAAGTAACCGGAATACTGACTCGTCTGCCATTGACAAAGGAGCCGTTGCGACTTCCTAGGTCAATTAGGTAGAACTCGCCGGTTTCGGTACACTGCAACATTGCATGGTTGCGAGAAATCCAACGATCCGGCAACACAAAATTGTTGTCGTCACTGCGACCAACTGTCCAGCAGTTACTACTTACCAAGGGGAGATAGCGATTGCCGGACTCGGTACGAAGGAGTAAGTAAGGAGTGGGTCGCAAAGTCACCACAGGCTAGAGAAGCAACGACGCATCGTATGGAGTGGTTAAATTTTAGCTTTCTTCTGGAGCTTGATGGGTAATTTGGGAACCTTTGTAACTAGATGTCCCGACATGAATAAATTTTTCAGGGGACACTTTCAAGATATTTTTAAGCCATAGTAGCAGCCAGCCAAAACAGACCGTCTACCAAGATTGTACTCAAAACGGCTCCACCAAAGGCCCACCAATGCAGCTGGCGCGATCGCAATGGTACCAGACCAACACCTAATAGGATTCCGAGAAGCACGAGTGCCCAACTGGTTCCCCAGGGGGTGCTGACTTGAGCGATCGCACTTTGAAAAACCAGTGATGCCTCGCTTGGTGCAACTTGCATGACGGTTCGCCAGTGTGGAATCAAACCAGCTAAGTAGAAGTATATATCTGTTACTGCCGTGCCAAACAGGGAGCCAAGATAAAATAGGTTGCCGACAAGACCCCAACGGCGGGTCAAACACCATAAGGCAAACGGTAAACCGATGGCTTCCACCGGCAAGTGGATCGTGGGTTCCCAGCGCAGCCAGCCCCAATAAATCGACCCTGCTAACCAACTCCAGCTAAATCCCAGCAGCAAATCTCCCCACACATGAGTCGCAGGACGCCGTCTGAGAACCACGCTCAGCCAAACCCACCCGGCTGTCATTACTAAACTCAGTTCTGGTAGCAGCCGCACTAAAGGGGCTTGCACAAACACTGGCACGGATACCAGAAAAGACGCAGCTGCGAAAACTAACCAAGCTTGGCGGGTGCCGATTCCCCAATCAAAAAACCCCAACAGAGTTTTACTTGGCTGGGGGAGATTACCAGGGACAGAAGAAGATGAATTAGAAAACCAGGTATCGTTAAACAAGATTTTGTTAATATTCTTTACTTTAGTTTACATCTTTTACGATATCACAGGAAAAATGCCCTAGGGGGGGATATAGAAATCTTAGCTGAGTTTTATTGAGCAATACAAGTGGCTTTTCGGAGTAGGGTGGCAGAAAATGAATGGGAAGTTGGGAGAAACTCAGCGTTGAGAGTCGGAGATTTTCTAAAAATTGCTCGTCTTATGTAATGCCTGTGTTATGTGTAGTGGCGCAAGATGCCTCTGCCAGTGACTCGCAAAGAAGAAAGAAGAAAGGCTGACTTGTCTGGAATGCTGCTTATTAGAGGATTTCATGGCTGTATCAAAACGTAAAAAATTGGCGATTCTTGGTGTCGGTGCTGCCAGCACTGTGTTGACCTTCCCCTTAGAAGCGATGGTAAGGGCGCAAGACGTGGCACCCGTTGCCGCAACCACACCTCAGATGAATATCTTTCAAGCGGTGGTTCTAGGCATGGTGCAAGGGTTGACTGAGTTTCTGCCCATTAGCAGTACGGCGCATTTGAAGGTGGTGCCGGTGGCGCTAGGATGGGGCGATCCAGGAGTCGCCTTTACCGCCGTGATTCAGCTGGGCAGTATTGCCGCAGTGCTGTGGTATTTCTGGGGGGATTTGACGCAAATTACAACGGGTGCATTCAAGGCGATCGCTCACAAGAATTACGAATCCAACGACTTCCGTATGGCACTGGGAATCGTTTTGGGAACCTTACCCATCCTCTTTTTTGGACTGCTGATCAAAAAGTTTATTCCCGACTTTGACAACTCCCCGTTACGGAGTATGGCAGCGATCGCGATTGCCTCTATTTTCATGGCTTTATTGTTGGGAATTGCCGAGCGCATTGGCAAGAAAAAGCGTAACTTTGAGCAATTAACACTTCAAGATGGCATTTTGATGGGATTGGCTCAGGCTTTGGCGTTAATTCCCGGCGTTTCTCGCTCCGGCTCCACCCTGACTGCTGGACTATTTATGAATTTAGAACGGGCAACCGCTGCCCGGTTTTCTTTTTTATTAGGAATCCCAGCAATTACCCTGGCAGGGTTAGTGGAATTAAAAGGTGTTTTAGAAACAGGACTAGGAGATGGTGGACTGCTGCCTTTGCTGGCAGGAGTCATCTCAGCTGGAGTATTTTCCTATCTCGCGATCGCGTGGCTGCTGCGCTTCCTGCAAACCCAGAGTACGTGGGTATTTATTTGGTATCGGTTAGCATTTGGAATAGCTATCTTAGGCGCGATTTTCGTCAAACTAATCCCGAATATCTAATTACTTTTTCTTCTCCTCCCTCCGTGCCTGAAGCGGTTCGTTTCCTCCTAGTTTTATGAGCGAGATTTCTATTCGTCCAGCCTTAATTACCCAAGTCCTCCCCGACTCCATTGCTGCCGAAGTCGGGTTTGAACCGGGAGATGCAATTGTTTCTATCAACGGGATGCGCCCCCGCGACCTTATTGACTACCAGTTTTTGTGTGCGGATGAAGTGCTGGAACTGGAAGTTTTAGATACTGCTGGCAAAAGCCACTCGGTGGAAATTGAGAAAGACTACGACGATGACTTGGGGTTGGAATTTGAAACTGCCCTATTTGATGGCTTAATTCAGTGTAATAACCGCTGTCCTTTCTGCTTCATCGACCAACAGCCTCCCGGTAAAAGGCGATCGCTTTATCTCAAAGATGACGACTACCGCCTCAGCTTTCTCTATGGCTCATACTTAACCCTGACCAATCTCACCCAGAGGGAATGGGACAGGATTGAGCAGATGCGCCTCTCTCCCCTCTACGTTTCCATCCATGCTACCGAACCAGAAGTCCGCAGCCGCCTGTTAAAAAATCCCCGCGCCGCTGAGATTTTGCAGCAACTGCGGTGGTTTCAAGAACGGCGTCTGCAAATCCATGCCCAGGTTGTTCTCTGTCCTGGCATTAACGATGGCGATCGCCTAGAGACTACCCTGGGGGATTTAGCCTCTTTTCACCAGGGAGATATCCCGGCTGTCGCCTCTGTGGCAGTGGTTCCGGTCGGTTTGACACGTTTCCGTCCAACCGAAGACGAACTAACCCCAGTGACGCCCCAGAAAGCCGCTGAAGTGATTTTGCAAGTCCAGGCACTCCAGGAGAAATTCCGCAACCAGATGGGATCGACTTTTGCCTGGTTAGCCGACGAGTGGTTTTTAATTGCTGGGCAAGAATTACCGCCAGAATCAGACTACGAAGACTATCCTCAAATTGGCAATGGGGTTGGTTCGATTCGCCAATTTCTCAAGGAATTTCAGCAGGTTGCCGCGAAAAAATTGCCGCGACGTTTAAAAACATCCCAAAAATTAACTTGGGTGGTGGGGAATGCAGTGGAAATAGCCTTTGAGCCTATCTTGCAACGTCTGAATCAAGTGCAAGGACTGCAAGTAAATCTGGCGGCGTTGCGTAGCGAATACTGGGGACAAGAGATTAGCGTTACGGGCTTGTTAACGGGTCAAGATTTGCTGAAACTAAAGGGAAGAGATTTGGGCGATCGCATTCTCCTCCCCTCAGTCATGCTAAAACACGGCGATTCTTGCTTCCTAGATGACATGACTGTGGAACAACTCGCCACTGAGTTGGGTACACCAATCTTGCCTATCAATGGCATCGAAGAACTCATCGACGCCTGCATTCACCCTTGATCCGTCAAGCCTTTAGCAAGTGAAGGGACGATAGCGGACTGAGATAGCCTTTTTTCATACAAATCGAGCAAAAGCCTTTCCTTGAGATCCCAATCAAAGACTTCCTTCACCCGCTTTTGTCCCGCTTGTCCCATTCGCACCCGTAACGCTGGATCTTCCGCTAAACGAGTCATCGCAGCAGCTACGTCGCGTGCGACTTGTTCGGGATTTATCGCAGCCACTTTAATCCCAGTTTCCTCCGTTACCTGTACCGCTGGCCCTCCCAAATCCAAGCAAATGACTGGACGCCCCGCCGCCATCATTTCCGCGCAGACAAATCCCCCAGATTCGTGCAGGCTGGGATGAACGAGGACGTGGCAATGCCCGATTTTAGATAGGGTTTCCTGGCGCGGTAAAGCGCCCCAGAAGCGAACTTTATCCGCCACTCCCAGTGAGTGAGCGATCGCTTCCAATTGTTGCCGTTCCCGTCCATCTCCCACAATCCAGTATTCTGCTTTGGGAATTTGAGCCAAAGCAAAAGCGCGAATCCCCAGATGCACTCCTTTCCAGTGGATGAGGCGACCCACAGTAATAAACCTTATTGGGCTATCATCAGGCACAATATGGTGTGCCAATTGACTAATTTCTTCCTTAGATAAACCTACTTGCGAAGCGATTTGGACATTTTTTACTCCAAGCGATCGCAACCGTTCTGCCGTTTCCTCAGTGGTTGCTAATCCTACACAACTTCGCTTTGCAGTCAGCCGCACAAATGGATCTTGTTCACCCAGCGATTGAGCGAAGTTTCGCAGCAATTCGTAAACCTTGCCACGCCGACTAAAATCTTTCCAGAAAGCTTTTGGAGCCGATTCAGCGCCTCCGACAGGCCCCCAAATGAAGGGGACTGGCAATAGGGCTAAAAAGCTAGGAGACCAGTGTTTCACATAAGTAACATGACGCACCAAGTCAAAGCCAATCTCCCGATGGAGCCGCCTTGCCAAAAAATAAGCTTGTATTTGCCAAAGGTAGTAATGAAGTTGCACTAACCCTTGTTTATTTCGCCAATCTTCCGTCCAATTAAATGGATCGAAATAAATAAAGTGTAAATTGGGAACCGGGTGACAAGCTAGCTCGGCTTCAATTGCTGCACGATAACCAATTCGAGTTAACACCCAAACTTCGTGATGATTTGCTACTTGCCGAACTGTATTCCAGCCTACCCCTTCCTCAGAGCCACACCCAGGCTCACAAGCGTATGCAGATAGAAGGATTTTCATAGGCTTTTACCTTTTATAAAATTAGCCGTTTTCTCTATCTATAGTTCCCACCCACTTTCAAAATTACCCATTTACCCAAAATTATTTTTATGGTTTCCAGCCTAAGCTGAAAAACGCAATTTTAGAAGTGCTGTCTCCATTCAATATCATTCGGCATTTATTTGAATTTTTTGTAAAACATTCATTGCTACTTCTGCCATCGATTTGGCTGCTGCCTCTGGAGTGTACTGCCCGATCAACTGCTTTGATTTTTCTCCCATTGAGGCAGCAAGCTCTGGATTATCTATAAAACGGCGCATTCCTTCAGCAATTTCTTCTGGGTTTTGCGATTCAAATAAATACCCATTTTCTCCTTCTATCACCATTTCATAAGCGCCTGCACCTTTAGAACACAATATGGGTTTGCCAAATACCATCGCCTCTAGCACCACCATTCCCCATACATCTTCAAAGGTAGGAAAAACAAAGACATCGGCATCCTGAAAATATGCCCCTAGTTGCCCGTAATCTAACCATCCTGTCCAGGTCACACGCTCTGTTAGATTATTGTTTTTAACAAAAACTTCCAATTCCTCACGTTGCGCTCCATCCCCAATAATTACCAGCGAATAATCAGAATATCCCTGACTTGTAAGAAGAGAACATGCCTCCAACAACGACTTTATTCCTTTTCTAGAAATCACTTGCCCGACAAATAGAAAAAACGGACGCTTTAGCTTTAGTTCACTAGGTTTTGCAGCTTCAAGACGTTCCCGCAAAGCTTGGGGTTCAGGCACCAGATAAGTTTTTGTAAAAATTCTCCTTTTCTCAGCTCCAATTACCTTATAAAGATACTTTTTGCCATCGTTACTATTAGCAATAAAAGCATCTGTAAATTTAACCATTAAACGACGCGAAAAGGTACGAAGTTTAGAATCTTCAAAATTTGTATTCGGCGAACTGCCATCATAAATGATTACAACTTTCCAACCTCCCAAGGGTTTGAAAAGCAGTGCTAAAACAGTCCATATAGAAAAAGCGCTGACAAAAACAACATGAGGTTTAAACTCAAGTAACTCATTCACAATCTTTGGGGAAGCTACCATAAAACCGCGACCATAGCCACCCGATACTTGAGTTGCCTCTACAAATTTAAATTTTCCTACAAGTTTAACCGCGGAAGCTCCTGGAGCATCAGCATCGAATTTCGGCCAAAGACAGCCAGTATAAAAAATTGTATTCTTACAGATTTTCGTAAGTTCGTACAAAACAGGTCGCCAGTAAGAGCCAAATTCGACTGAGGGGATCGCAATAGCAATGCGGAGATCGTCTACTTTTAATTCTGTATCGTCAGAATTTCTAATTTTCATGTTCCCACCTGTCCCCGTTTGCTAAAGCTTGAGAAAAGCAATTTTCTGTAGGGCAGCAACCAATAAATAGGCCATAAAATTCCAGCATGGCGCTGAGCAAATAACTTCCGTTCTTGAAATGTGAAATTTTTAGGTTGTTCTGCCTTTTGCCATCGTTCGCGAATCGGCAAATTAGAATCCATCCAGTTTGCGTACAGAGGGTTTCCGGAACAGGTTCCGATGTAGCCTGGAGCTAACCAAACCGTATATCCTTTTCCTCTCGCGCGTAACCCATAATCAAAGTCTCCCGCATAATGCTTAAAGTCAGGATCTAAGTTTCCGATTGCTTGGAATATTTCTTTAGGAATCAATACACAATTTCCATGCATGGTGTCACATCGTATAGCTTTTTGGCTCGGTTCTAGCCAGCGAAATTTGAAGGGATGCCACCACGTACTTTTCACGACGCCGCCATAAGAAACCGTATTTGTCTCCGGATCGCAAGTCGCCCCGCTTACAATGGCTGCTGCATTTCCTTGCGAGGCTAAAAAATGAGAGGTTGTCAGCAAATTACTTAAAGCTTCTGGGTAAATTAGCGTGTCATCATTCAGCCAGAGATGATAATCATGAGGGTGCTTAATGGCTTCAGAAAATGCCACTCGCATTCCTCCATTCCAGAATAAATTTCCATCTCCCTGGATAATCTTTACTTGAGGATAATGTTGGTTGACGGCTGCTGCTGTACCGTCAGTACTGCCGTCATCTACAAGATAGACCCAAAGATTAACGTTAGTTGGGAGTACCTGGTTGAAAAGTGCCTCTAGACTTGCTAAAGTCTTTTGCTTGCGGTTATAGCAAGTGATAAGAACAGCTATGCTAGTGTTTTCCATCAGCGCCTCACATTATTAAAATAAATGTTAGTTTTCGTAATAGCTATATTATTCCTGAACTTGGGAATACTAAAATTAGAAGCATGAAGAATGTATCAACGTAATTGCTTTTTTTGGTCAACCTATATTCTACAATTTAGCAAGCCCTGAAGTTACCTTTTCTAAAATTAAAGAATATTTTCAATATTCTTGATATTGATTTTTATTAAGCTAAATTAGAGAGACTTAATTCGCTTTCTGAGGTCAACAATATGTCTGAGGCAATGAAATTAAATTTAGGCTCTTTCGACCGCATTTTCTCTGGCTGGATCAATACAGATATTACTCCTCATATCTGGGTTTCAAAAATCCCCTTTTTACCTGATCTCATGTATAAAGTAGGGAAGCTCGATCGAGAACGATATGACGAGCATCAAAAAGGAATTTTTCGTCAGCTTACATATCTGGATCTGACTAAAAAATTTCCCTGGTCTGATAATAGTGTTGATGCAGCATATACATCTCATGTACTTGAGCATTTATACTTGGAAGGCGCTTTAAATTGTATCTCTGAAGTTTATCGAGTTCTGAAGCCAGGTGGAATATTTCGGGTTGCAGTTCCAGACCTCGATCAATTAATAAAGAGCTACAATCCTAGCTGTCCTGAAGTATTTTTGACAGAATTTTTAGAAGCAACGCAGACGTTAGAAAAAAATCGCCACCACTGGCACTATAACGAAAATTCGTTGCGAAAAATCCTCTTGGATACTGGATTTCGGGAAGTGGTTAGATGTAACTACCGAAACAGTCAAATAGCAGGGATTGCAGAACGAGAAGAACGCCCAGAATCCCTATTTATGGAATGTATTAAATAATAGTTGAATGAGTAGGGTGGGCAATGCTCACCCTAAAATTTTATATTTATGGAACATAAGTGGAGGGAAAAAGAGGGATAAGATGATACAGACCCATATAAGTCTGAAAACCCGTGTTTAAACCTACATAGTATGAAGGAATAATAATATTTAGAATGACCATATAAAATAATATAAGATGCCCCGGAAAGACTTTTTCTTCCCGAATCAGGATAGCAAAAGCAATTAACATTCCAAAGAAACCATAGCCTACATTTCTGCTAGTATCCACAATCAAAAACATTGTAGAAATAGGGAATGCAATGATACAAGCGATCGCACTTACCAAAAGTGTCTCGCCCTGACGCCAAAGTATCCACAAAATATACAGGGTAATAATCCACAATAGCTTGTAGGAGAAAAAGAACCCTGCTAATCCCAACATTGGATTTTCAGCTAAGTACTGCAATGCCGTCTTATTCTCCAGTATCAAGTGTGCCTTTACTGGACTATCCAGAGAAAATCCACTGCCAGCAAACCAAATAAAACAGTAAATGGGGACTAAGGATAAAGCAGTTAATACTTCTCTTCTGGGAAAACAGAAAATAACAATTGGGATAAAGACAAAAGCACTGGCTTCATGTGTGGCTAAGGCAAAAGCAAGGGTTGCGAGTCTTCCCTGCCGAGTCATAGGGATACAAGCTGGAAGTAATAGCAGGCTAAAAAATAGCTGATCGACATAGCCCGGAAATTGACAATTAAAAATTAAATAACTACTAGTTGTAATTGAAAGGTAATATAAACCAAGTTTTTGATAATTTATTGATTCGGATTCAATTTCTTGTTGCCCCTCATCAGTCTCCTTTGAACCGAATATTTTGGACTCGATAAAGGTTAAAGTCAAGAAGATTAAAAAATAGGTACAAGCCAGAGACAAAATGTAATATAGGAATGGTCCACTCATGTGGATAAAGTTAGCGATCGCTAGCATAAGCAAGCGTCGATAATACCAGTCGGCATTTTGACTAAAAGGCTCTAAACTCCTAATGGCATACTCTAAACCCATCACCCCTGGACCTAAAGGATAGCGAAAAGGGACGATGAGTACAGATATAATTGCGAAGATGGCTAAGGATGCGATCGCTCTTCTTTTAAACCCAGACTGAAATAGTGAATGACGCGACTTAATAACCGATATTAAAATTGGGTATGCAATAACTAAAGTTGCGATAAAAAAGAGAAATTTTTTGATAGGGATTATGCCGTAATTAGTAGTAATTTCGGCTAGTTGCTGCGGAGCAGTTTTGGCTAAGATTTCTGGAGGAATTACCCCTTGGGTGAAACGACTTTCAATTGCTTGAACAGTTGTAGAAACCCAATCTTGAGACAGGCGATTGAAAATTGCTTGAAACGCCATGATTATCCTATTCTTCGGCGCATTCGCTACTGCATACAAAGTAGCTACAGCTATCCAGAAAAAGGCTGGAGGAATAACATTCTTTTCTTTGAGCGTATCAAAGAGTACGTAATGTAAGTATTTCTCTGAGCGTTTCAACATCTAAAAAATCCCTAGATAAAATTTTGTTGGTTATACAACACTGCGTACTATCTCTAAAAAACGCCTACCGTATCCTTTGATTTTTTCAACATTATCCTGTTTAGCTAAACTTTCTTTTTCTACATCTGGTCCTGGTGTTAATGTAGTGAAACTTTTATCAATCAGTGCTGCTAGTTGTTCCGCATTACTACGCTCAAAAAAGTAAGAATCAGGAGGATTCTGCTCCAGGTGAACAGGAAAGTCAGAAAGTAACATGGGTTTACCAAGAGAACGTGCGTCCTCTACAACCGTACTCCAACCTTCAAATAAAGAAGGCTGAATTACAGCTAAAGACCTCCTCATGAGCTGAATTTGGTCTACACGAGTAATTAATCCTAAAAGACGTACTTGTTCGCTAATTCCTAATTCCTCAATTCTTGTTAAGAGGTAATTGTAATAATCAGGATTACGATAATCAGTAGCACTTCCAGTACAAACAACGGTAGGTGTAAGCCCCTGTTGTTTCAGTAGCCCCAAAGCTTCAATTACCACAGCATGATCTTTATGTTTCCAAAATTGATTGCTGATCAGGAAAAATTTATCTGGAAGTTGATAACTTTCTTGCGTTAGTTTGGGATCTAACTCAAACCATTCAGGTGCTGGACAGCTTACAAAATTCATTACAACACTTCGAGAAGCTGCTTCCGGATAAAGATGTTTAAAGTCTTCTTGTGCCATATTGCTACTGAGGACAATAATAGGAGCAGCGTGAGCAATTTGTTGCTGATCTCGATTACGTTGAGCGATTTCTTCCGGAGAGAAAAGGTTGGGTAAGTGATAGTGTTGAAAGTCAGGAATCCAACCTCCCCACTGATAGGGTGAGCGGGTTCCTGCTATCGCCGGGTAAAGAAAATTTATTTTTTGAGGATTTAGTAGTTCCAGAGGAATGAAAGAGATACGCTCAGCTAAAAAATTACACATTTTTAGATAGGCACGCTGCCACTTGGAAGTAGCATAAATTTGGTTAACGTAACCCCGGGCTGGTTCTATTAAATTTATATCTTTATCGTGAACAGCGATTGTTAGCTTGATATTCGCTTTTTCTGTTTCTGGTAAAGTAGCGATCGCGCGAGCTAAATTCTGAATATATAGCACGCCCCCTAGCCAGCCAGAGCCACCCACCATGTTGAGGCAAATATGTAGATTTTTTACCATCCTAAAATCTCAGCTCGACACCATTGAACATAGACGTTTACACCCCTTTCTATCGTTACTTCAGGGGTAAATCCAATTTGGGCAAGTTTGCTCATATCGGCTTGCCAGTTTATTGGAGTTCCGACAGGAGTACTATTATCAAATTCAACCGGAATATCTTCCCCTAGTTTGGCTAACACTAATGCTGCTAATTCTTTGATTGTTGTTTCGACACCATTTGCAAGGTTATAAACCTCGGCTTCAAAATTAGCTTTTTCAGCAAGAACATAAAGTGCCCTTGCTACGTCTCTACCATGAATAAAATCGCGGCTTTCGTTCCCAGTACCTCGTAACTTTAGTGTGGGGTTTGTCAAAGCTTTTTGACACATATCCCAAAGAACTTGTCGCCTCAGTCCTGGCCCATAACCCGAAAAAATGCGTACTATAGCAGTGGGTAAGTTATAAACTTGGAAAAACTCAGCGCAAAGTTGCTCAGACATCAGCTTATGAAAGCCATAGGGAGAAATTGGCTTCAAGCTTTGGTTTTCCTGAATGGGTAAGGTTTCTGGATTTCCATAGACAGCAGCACTAGAAAGATAGATTAAACGACATTTTGGAACATAAAGACGTAATGTATCTAAAAGGTTGAAAGTTACAGCAACACTGTTGCTAAAATCTGCTGATGGATCGCTAATTGAAAGCTCTACTGAAGCTCTTCCAGCGCAGTGAATACAAACTTCCGGTTGCAACTCTTGAACAATTTTTGCTAGATCCGCAGAAGGCAAATTTAATTGTTCATAGCGAAACAAATCTTGTCTAGGTGCATTCTCTGGAGGGCGATTTCCCAGCCCAACAACACTCCATCCAGTTTCTGTAAACTGACGAGCAACATATCGCCCAATAAACCCTGTTACACCTGTAATTAAAACAGTTTTCATAGAAATATTTTTTATTTATTTGTAAAATTATCTATTTTCTTCCTACTTTATTAGTCTAAATCCCCGAACAACTTGCTAACAGCGATTGTTGGCATTCTAGTAGCAGGAAAATCTTTTTTTAATATTGCTAAATATTCATCTTCACCAGGAAGATATCGATCGCCATCTTCAGAATAATCTTTAGCTCTTACCCACTCTTGCGAGCGCATATCAAATCTTTTAACGATTCGACATGGATTTCCTACCACCACGCTGAATGGAGGAATATTACAATTTACTACGGTGCAAGCCCCAATGACTGAGCCGTATCCTACTTGGACGCCTTTCAAAATAGTCACGTCTACACCCAGCCAGCAATTTGTGCCGATGTCTATTACTCCATCAGTAGTTGTTAAAGCAGTGTGATAAGGAATAAACGGAGAAGTGTATTCGTGCCCACTTCCTAACAGTTTACAGTCATTACCAATTAAACTGTAGTCACCGACTTTTATTAAAGCTCCAGCACTATAAAAGTTTCTGCGACCAATAAAACAGTTATCACCAACAATAACAGAAATTTTTTCTTTTTCTCGGTTGTTAATGACAATTACTGTTTCCGAACCGATCACTGAATTTTGACCAATTTTTACATTACCCCACCCCAGTACGTGAACAGATGGATCTACATAAGAGTTTTTACCTACATTTCGCCTTTTAGTAAAATGAGCTTTTAAGTTACCTCCTAACCATTTAATCCTGTCTATTTGAGCGTCTGTTAGTTTAGATACTATAAAGCGCTTCATTAATTTTTACCCGCGATCGCTTACTACTTCTTTACTATTTAAAATCTTCCGTTCACCTTCAGGAACTTTGCCAATAATCTGGGCTGGATTCCCCGCAACAATCGTCCAAGCAGGGACATCTTTTGTAACGACTGAGCCAGCACCGATAATTGAGCATTTTCCAATCGTCACCCCTCTTAAAATAATTGAGTTACAAGCAATCCAAACATCCTCTTCAATAATGACTGGTTTTCCATTTAGGTTTAAGTCTTTAGGAAAGCCTTTTTGGATAATGTGAACGAATTGTTGATGACGCGCTACCGGATCGAGTGGATGAGTTTGATTGTCGAATATATTTACATTATGAGCAATGATTGTTCTATCTTTTATTTCAATTAAAGTGTCTGACCAAATTTTAGAGCCTTGGGCTAAATAACAGAAATTGCCTATTTTTATTTTTCCTCCAGGAAAAGTCATTAATTGACCTTCGATGTGAGTGTTTTCACCAAGAATAATACTATTTTTATCGCGATCGTGGCTTATCAGTGAATTGTGGTCTAAAACGCTTGAACTATTGCCAATTACACACTTTTTTTTGGTTAAATTAGCATTAATTTTAGACTTAATTTTGGAGAAGGGGTTCATCTCGTAATTACTCCTTAAGCAAAACTTCTTTGAAGTTTATTTTTAACTTTAGTAAATAGGCTTCTATTGTCAAAAAAGTTTTCTTGAAATAAGGTATCTGCTTCTACATCTCGAATCATAAAAGGAGGATGCTTCAAAGGAAAGCTAATTTCTTGCGTCCCCATTTTACCTAAGGGATTTTCAGTAGAAAAAGTGTGAGTTGCATTAGCTCCGAAACCAATATTCGTAATCAAATTAACTTCAGGCACTATTTTTAATCCATGTTGAAGCCAACAAGCTAGCAACCATTGATAATCCCAACAGGATCTGTTTTTATTTTGGTAGGCATCTTGAAATATTTTTTGCCAAAATAAATAATGTTTTGGTACCCTTAAGTAATTTTCTAGGAACCGACTCTCGAAAATTTCAGGCCATTGCTTAATGTCATAATCAAAATATTTCCAAGCTCTACGCCAGGATGCCCAACCCCAATTTCCACCAAAGTAGGAAAAATAATAACTTTGTCCAGGTAACTTCCGTCCGCCTAAAAGATTGGTCCCCGCAATACTCATTACTCTTTCATCATCGCGATATTTTTCTAATAACTCCTCGCAAAACTGAAAGAAAGTTGGATGAGGTAAACAATCATCCTCGAAAAGGATGGCTTCTTCTACTTGTTCAAATACCCAATTAATACCTGTAGCTGGACGTAAACCGCAGCCTAAATTTACATCTGAATAATTTTTTAGAACTTCGCAATCCCAATCTACAGTGTCAATAATTGCACGAGCAGCAGCGCACTTTTCTGCTTCACCTGGTTGATCGCTACGAGGGCCATCAGCAACTACTAAAAGCTTCGGCGGTTTTGCCTGACGAATTACCTCAAAAACCTTGGCTGTAGTCTCAGGTCGTTTAAAGATTAACAAAGCAACGGGAGTTTTCATGGTCACTTATCAGCAGTCATATTCTGTTTATATTCGGAGTAATGTAGGAGCATACTGGAAGCGATCGCTCCTATTTCATCTAAAGGAGTCTGAAGCGAAACATAGCGATATCGAAAAGCAGCCAATCGAGGCTCTGTCTCTTGATAGAGGATATCTTGCGCCACGTTTCCCCACCGATCCTCTGGCATCAGATCGAGAGTCATACCAGCATGACCAGAAGGTAACAGCATATTAGAACCATGTACACCAATGACCAAGCGGCTTTGGGAATAAACTTGGCACATTTGCCTCTCAGTGTCTGAATTAAACTTGTTTACCCGCAAATCTTCAATCCAGTCGGGAAACTGAGTTTTCCTCCCCAAACCAGCGATCGTAAACTTTGCTAAAGGAACTTTAGAGCGAATCTTTAAAAATAGTTTTTGCACCCTTTCATTCTGAAGCTTGAGGGCAATATCAACCATCTTTAATTTTCTCAAGGTTTTGAAGAGAAGCGGATTACACCAAATCCGATCGTCGCGCCAAATAAAGGTTATTTGGTTTGAATCTTTATCAAAGCTATGAGTGGGAACCCGCGTAAATTTACTAATATCAAACTGACTCGGATGAGAATATGCCTTACTTACGTAAATTTTATCAAAATGCTTGGATTCATCAGAGATAAATTGGTCAAACTTCGGATAGTAGCATTGCCCTTGCTGTAAAGGGATATTTACCGTCCAAATTTCTGTAACGCCCTCTGGAACCATCCATCTCAAGAACTTTGGGACGATGACAATTAAGCCGCAATCTGGGTAATTATTTAAATATCTTTGGACATTAAGCAGCTTTAACAAACTATGCCCATAAAGATAATCAATACAGTTTAAGATAATGACACGTTGATGCTGCTTAAAAACCTCCTTAGATATCGCAATTTCTTCAGATTGGGGGTTTTGCAGAGAGTAAAGAAGTTTTTCACCTAACCAATACTTACAGGATTCATTTCCAAAAACGTCGCCTTTTGCTAAATCAATTTGATAAGGAAAAGTGACAGCATGACCAACTTCTAAATCTTCAATAATTTCTATATTACAGGAGTCGCACTTAGATTTTACGCAAATATGCATTCCCTGCCAAAGAACACCTTGAGGATTAAGCAGTGTACCGCTGTGGGGACAGGTAGATTTGTGCTGAATGCTTGGTTTTATTTCAATCATTGCACGATTCCTTTAATTCTTGTAGCAGCCTTATATAAATTACAAGAGCGTAGAATAAACTTACCGATTGGCTTTAAATCTGGAATGATAAAGTTGAGAACTACAGTTACAATGAAATAAGTAATCAAAGTTGCTATGGTGGCTCCAACCGCCCCATACTTAGGAATTAAATATAAATTTAAAACTATATTTACGACTGCCCCTATAAAGGTTAAAAGTAATTCATTTTTGGCTTTTCCTTCAATCATAATAAATGCATTTCTCGCAAGACCAAAACCGCTACCGAACTGTGACCAAACATAGATTGATAGTATTATTGCTGAAGCTGCATACTTATCTCCGTACAAGAAATGAACGATGTAAGTGGAAAGCAGGGAAACTGGAATTGCGATTATCAACCACAAAATTAAGGTTAAATCAAAGTAAGCCTGAAATTTTTTGAAATATTCAATCTCTCCTTGAGCCTTCGCTTCAGTGAGTTTTGGGAAAAAAGATATTTGCATGATAGAGGGAATGAAATCAAATATCTGCGATATCTTCACAGCAGCGGCATAAATGCCTAATTCATATTTAGGATCGAACTTCAGTTCTTGGGCAGAGAAGGAACCCAGCATGACCTGATCGATAGTGGAATAAATATAAATGGCGATTCCTGACACAATCAAGGGCCAACTTTCTTTGATTAAGTTCTTTGCCTGAGGGAGACTGCTACGCCATGCTTTTATATCCTCCCCGCTATTTTGATAAATTATTACCAAGCCCACAGCGGCTAAGGCAAGCTCTCCACATCTTGCCCAGGCGAATGCAATGAGAGGAGCTTTAATTTGAATTAAGACAATTCTGACAGCACAGACAAGCAAATAGGCGCAATTTTTAACAACAACTGTATGTTTGGATTTAACTTGCGAGCGGAACCAAAGATCGATCGTCTCGAAAGCTTGAAAAATGGTTCCAGCAGCGATAATTCCTACCAGCCAATGAGTTAAAGAGTCCTGGGGCTGTAGTAAGGAAATTGCGCCAACCGCTAACAAAGTTGTTACAGCACCGCCGATAAGTTTTAGTACGAGGGAAGTCCCAAGTGTTTCATTCTTGGTAAACGGATCGCGCACAATGTCGCGTACTACGATGCTATCAAGCCCCAGGTTGGCAATTGGCCCCAACAGCGCTACAAATGCGATCGCATAATTAAATAAGCCAAACTGTTCCGGCCCTAGATAGCGAGCCACCCATATCCCTACAATTAGGCTTAAGCCCATTTGGAGGATTTTGTCAGCGAACAGCCACGCGATGTTGCTGAACACCTTGCGTAGACCAGGGCTAAGCTTTTGATTGACCAGACTCAGCTTGTCTAACATTAGAATTGGGCAATTTATGAAGGAATAAAGATAGGGTTTGAGAACTGGGTCGTCCTACAAAACCCTATTTGTTGTTGCGGTGAACAGAACGGAACGGAATCGATTATTTACCTTTAGCACCTTGCAAGACTTTTCTCACAAATTTTGCGGTTCGCATTAGTTTCGGTTGCTCCCACAAATACTGCAATAAATCTGTTTTCAATTTCGCTGCCGCTGAATAATTTTTGTACATTGCAGGAATCAAACGATACTTCATTCCTTTGTACGTGGCATAATCTACAGCAGTCGGAGATTCTGCATTGCGGCTACCGAATTCATATATTGCTGGTAAATAATGAGCCGTGAGAGATTTGCGAGAATATTGGGGATTGAGTGTTTCCAAGGAACCGTGAATCGTTCTAGAGTTCCAGAATAAGACGTCCCCTTTTTTCAAGGCAGGAGCTTGAATATTACTCTTGTGAACATTGATATACTCCTTCAACTTTTCCAAGTAAAACCGATTAGATAGTTTTTCATCATCTGTTAACTCAAAGTCAACCAGATGAGATGTTGGTAAAACATAGAATCGACCCGCTTCTTCGTGGATGTCCTCGAGAGCAAACCATCCAGCCAGCAAATGACCATTGGGCATCGAATCTAAATAGTACCAATCTTGATGGGCAGGGGTAGCTGTGTTCATATCAAAGAACATAGTTTGCATGAGGTTATGCTCCTTACTACCCGTCAGTTCAGTCAGTGCTTCCCTAACCTGCTGCAAACAAAAAACTTCTTTAGCTGCCTCAGTAAATCCTGGATAATCTGGGTAATCGTGAACATCTCTAAAAGATTCTTCAGAATATCCATTGGGAGTAATTGTATTGGTTTCCCATTTATTCGTTGATTGTCTAAAGAAAGGAGAGTTAGATGAAAGGATATTGGAGTTATACTCTTTTAAAATATTATTAATCAAGTTTTCAGGAATGAGATTTCTAAAGACATAGTATCCGTTAGTTTCGTAATAATCTTTAGGGGTGTCCATAAATTAAATCCTTTAGGAACTGATTGTTTTAGTTCACTTTTAAACGTATATTATTAGATATCGAGAAAATTTTCCTACGTAAATATCCGGAAATTAGATAGCGAGAAAGTTTTCCTAGGTAAATATCCCGAAAAAGTGTTGAATGTTATTGCAACACGGCTTAACATATTTGGCTGAAACTCATCCTTAATTAAAGCGATCGCTTACCGAGCCTCTAACCCTTCTAGCGATCGCCTGATTGAGCAGAAACCCCTCAAGACCGGCAAACCAGTTCTTAAGCGCTGGAATTCTCTTGAGAACTTTTTCCTGTAGTGTCCAGGCATAATCGAACTGTTGCTATAACATAAAACAGCCAAGCATAGGTAATTGATATCAATCCAGTTTCAGTAATATTTGTCAGAACTGCCCAGGTAATCAGTAGCAGGGGCATGACTAATTCAGGTTCTTGGGTACGCTTCATATACTGAACTGCTAAAGCAATATTCGTTAAGAAAGAAAGGCAAAAGAACCCTAATCCTACGAATCCCAAGTCTACAGCTAGGTCTAAAAAACCATTATGAGAATGCTCTGGCTTAAATTGGGTTTTTACCACGATGATGTCAGCCGCTGGATCGGCTGCTCCTCGCCAAGACTGCCAAAATCCTTGGTATCCATAGCCCAGCAGTGGATGTTGTTTAATGTGGTTGATTACTAAAGGCCAGAAGTCTGTGCGTCCGGTTAATGTCAAATCTTTATTCAGTGTATCTACAATAATAAATTCGGCATTTTGGGTAATTACAATACACAAACACATGGCGATAGCCATAAAAAAGATTATGCAGGCAAAAGCTAATCGTGGAGGCAAGTTTTTGATAAAGCGGATAACGATTAACACGCTTATCAGTAGAACCAACAGAACTTTCCCCATTCCGCTGTTTGAGCGTTGTAAAGCAAAAATAGATAAAGCAGCAAAACCCAGAGATTGCCATTTAGTTTTTGGTTTGCGAACTGACTGTATATAACACATGACAGCTGTTAGACCCATCAAGAATCCAAAAGCATTTCCGTGGGGTAAAATTCCTTGCCAGCCCTTAGACGTTACTCCAATTGACGGTCTGAACAAAGCATAAAATACACTCAGTAAAAGTATGATTTTGTTGATATTAAGCAATAAATCAAATAGTTCTTTCCATTTATACTGCTTACCAACGTAAACACAAAAAGCAGTTGTGCCTAAAAAAACTATACTGGCTTTGAGTGTATAAGTTGGAGTTCCTGACCAAGCCGCAGATAGAATTAACAAAAAGAGTAATCCGCAAAAATAAACATTATTAATGAGAAGCCTAGAAATAACAAAAACTGAACCTTTAATGTTTTGCAAGAATCGCGAATAAATAATGAATATAAAGGTGGCGTAAATGCCGATTTGAAAAATCGTCGAATAAAGCTTTTTTCCCTGTAGATATAACGCTCTAGGATGGATTTTATCAAATCCGGTTAAAGTAACTCCTGCGATCGCAAAGATTATTAAACCAATAAAAATTTTTTCTAATGTTTTAGAGGTCGCTTGACTTCTACCAGCAAAGTTAAACAATAATAAGATATAAATAATCGCACTGGTGGCAGCGATTATTAACAATAGAGGGTTTGAAGCGAGAGTACTCATGTTTAATATTCTTAGACAAGAAATAACGCGAAGCTGACCCTATATGAGTATAGCGACTGATTAAACCAGAGAAGAACAATGTATTTCCGTATATTTACGAGTATTTAATTCTTTTAAAGATACAAACTAGAAATTAGTAACTTCAAAAAGCTTACTATAAATAGGTTTAAGAGATTTACCTATAAAATGAGGATAAATAAATACTATTTAGAGTGGCAGGTTTCTACTCACACAGCTTAAATTTAAAAATATAAAACAAGTAGGTTATGTATGGTCGATCTAGGTTTTTATAGACAACTCACTCGAACTTCTGCCGGGATAACCTTAGTGGCAACATTTGCCTTTGCTTGCCCCAATCCTACCCAGGCGACTGTACCGCGTTTTCAAAAACCTACAATTCTTGCACAAGCGAATACTAATCCTGCTCGACCAGATATAGCCTATACATTGGGTGGAGGCGATCGCATCCGCCTTGATATCTTCGAGGTTCCCCAATATAGCGGCGAGTACCAAGTTCTCGCAGATGGCTCCTTATCCCTACCCTTGATTGGAACCCTATCGGTTCAGGGGCTAACCGTGCCACAAGCGACGAATGCCATTTCATCTGCATACTTTCGCTTCCTCAAACGACCCATCATCACCATTAACGTTCTGTCTCCTCGCCCGATCAACGTTCGGGTGGGAGGAGAGGTAACTCGTCCTGGGGGCTTCACAATTCCTTTGATAGCCGGAGTCGGAAGCGTGCCTGGGTTCCAATATCCCACCGTAACCCAGGCAATTGAGCTAGCGCAGGGAATTACGCTGACGGCTGATATTCGTAAGGTTCAGGTGCGTCGCAAGCTAGCATCCGGTTCCGAGCAAGTAATCAATCTGAATCTTTGGGATCTGATACAAACCGGCGACAGCAGGCAAGATTTAAATTTGCGGGATGGAGACACTGTCTTTATTCCCACAACCAGCACCATTAACTTAGACGAAGTACGCCAAATTGCCACGACTCGTTTTTCACCTCCTTTAGAGGAACCCCGCAGTGTTGCAGTCGTAGGAGAAGTCAACCGTCCTGGTACTTATGTTGTGATTGGAGGAAAGACAACACTAGAGCAAAGAACCCTGGGACTGCCAACTGTAACGCGGGCAATTGATTTGGCTGGGGGGATTAAGCCCTTGGCAGATATTCGCCGTATCCAGCTGCGGCGACTCACCAAAGCAGGGACAGAACAAATCATCGATCTGAATCTTTGGCAACTCTTGCAGGCTGGGGATTTCAGTCAAGATACGCTTTTGCAAGATGGAGATACCATTTTCATTCCCACTGCATCAGCAGTTAACCCGGCAGAAATTTCTGAATTAGCGACCACTAGCTTTTCTCCCGGTACTATTAAGGTAAGTGTGGTCGGAGAAGTGAAAAGTCCAGGAGTGGTGCAAGTTGCGCCAAACACAACCTTGAATCAAGCATTGCTGACTGCGGGAGGATTCAATGATGCTAGAGCGAATCGAAAGGCGGTTGATTTAATTCGCCTCAACCCTGACGGTACAGTGTCAAAGAGTAAAGTCAATATTGATTTAACCCAAGGAATCAACGAGACAAATAATCCACTCGTCCGCAATAACGACATTATTGTCGTCAGCCGTTCTGGAAGCGCCAAAACTTCTGACAGTGTGCGAACATTCTTAGAACCGATCGAAAAGGTTTTCACATTCTTCAACATTTTTAATTTATTTGGAATTTTGGGAGACGATGACTAGGTAAGCATATATTCAGGGTGTATCTATAAACGTTTTCTTAAACCGTAGTTAGCTTTTTTTGTTCTATCTACTTCTATCTAATAGGTAAATGGATACCGAACACAATTCACAGCCGTTCTTTAATAAGCGCACTAGCAATAGCAAGTTGACTCAGTCCTTGCCAGGGCACCTGACTCGACCCTCTGACGACAGTGATGAACAGAAGCTGGACTTGGCATGGCTATTAGGGGTTGTGCGCCGCCGACTCCCAGTTATGGCAGGGGTAACAATTATATTAACTGTCATGTCAGGAAGCATGATTGTCTTTACCTCAAAGCAGATTGCTCCAGAATACGAAGGAGCTTTTCGGCTTTTGGTGGAACCCGTGACTGCTGAAGATAGATTGGCGAAGCAATTTTTATCGTCTCAAACGAACAATGCAGATATCCAAAAAATCGAAGTAGAAAAATCTAGTTTATTGGATTACGAGACGCAAATTCGAGTTTTGCAAAGTACGAAATTGATGTTGCCAGTCATCAAGGAATTGCAAAAAAAATATCCGGAGATAACATATAACTCCTTGATGACGAAACTCTTAATTTTTCGAGTCAATTATGAAAAAGATGGAGTTCAATACGGCACCAAAATTTTAGAAGTTAGTTACCGGGATGAAGACCAGCAAAAAATTCAGTTTGTATTGAATAGTCTTTATAAAAATTATCTGAACTACAGCCGCCAAGAGCGCCTGTCAAGCCTCAAGCAGGGAATTGACTTTATCAATCAGCAGCTACCTCAGTTACAGGGGCAAGTTGATACGCTGCAAGCACAACTCCAAAAACTACGGCAGCAGTACAATGTCAGCGATCCGGAACAAGCAGACTCCTTGCTGTATGAGCAGGCTTTGACGATTGAAAGACAAAGATCGGATACCCAAGCGGAACTAGCTGACGCGCAAGCGCAATATGCCAGTATGCAAAAACAGTTGCGGGAAGGGAATACTACCGCAATTTTGTCTACTGATGCGAAAACCTACGAAACCTTGCTATCGCAAATTCAGACGCTAGATAGTACCATTGCGGCACAATCCCCTCAATTTCGGGACGACAGCCCACCCATTCTGGCTCTTAGGGAAAAGCAGCAAAATTTGCAACAGCTGCTGAGGGAACAAGCCCAAGGGGTTCTCAAAAAATTGGAGGGAAGACTCGAAGGAATCCAGGAGCGCTACCAAACAATTTTGAGAACTGAAAGTAAAATCAAAGCACAACTGCAAGAATTACCTACGGTTGCCCGTCAGCACGCCGATATACAGCGAAAATTATTAGTTGCAACTGATAACCTCAAGCAATTTTTAGGCAAACGAGAAGCCTTGAAGTTAGATGCTGCCCAACAGGAAGTGCCTTGGGAACTGATTGAGGAGCCTCAGCTACGGCGGGATGAAGATGGCAACTTGATATCAGTAGCGACGAAACAAACGAAAAAACAGTTAGCGATCGCAATTGTTTTAAGTGCGCTATTGGGTATCGGGTTGGGTTTTCTCATCGAGGCTCTCAATACAGTCTTCCATACCCCCGAGGATGTCAAAGGGGAAACGAAACTGCCGATTTTGGGAGTGATTCCTTTTGCCAAGGAACTCAAGAAACCACCCAAGAAACCCAGCAAACTCTCTACCGCAGCGGATGTTGCCGGTTTAAATCAACTTTTGGGTGACAATAAAGCAAATGGCAATGGTCGCAAGAAGCTAAATGTATACACCGATTCGCCATTTTTGGAAGCCTTCCGTTCTCTCTATACCAATATTCGCTTGCTCAGTTCCGGGACGCCGATTACTTCTTTGGCAATCAGTTCCGCAACACCGGGAGATGGAAAATCAACGGTTGCCATTCACTTGGCGAAAGCCGCAGCGGCAATTGGTCAGCGGGTATTATTGATAGACGCCGATTTGCGGCGTCCGAGTCTGCATACTCGCTTAAGCTTACCGAACGTGCGCGGACTCAGCGATATCATCGCTACGGATTTGAGTCTGAATGATGCCATTCAGCGATCGCCAGAAGACAACAACCTGTTTGTCTTAACATCAGGTCACAACTCTTCAGACCCGATCAAACTGCTTTCGTCAGATAAAATGCAGTATCTGATCGAGCAATTTCAAGCCCGTTTCGACTTAGTGATCTACGACTCACCACCCCTGGTTGGTTTAGCAGACAGCAACATCTTGGCAGCGAATACAGATGGCACCATTTTAGTTGTGGGGATCGATCAAACAGACCGTTCTATGCTGATGAAAGCATTAGATGGACTAAAAATATCCGGTGGCACAGTCTTGGGTATCGTCGCCAATGGCATTAAAGGGTATACTTCTCCCGCGTATCCTTCCTATAGCCGCACCTATAGTCGCAATTAAGCGAGCTTCGGGGCAGGGGCGCATTCTTATGTTCGCTGAGTCCGTGCTTGGCTTTGCTGTGCTAACAGCACTGACTATCCAGTTTCTATAAAAGCGATCGCACAAGTGCAGAGCTTTTTAAGAATGGGAACAACCACAATCGAATTGCTTCTACATTACGGCGCTGCTGCACTCAAACGGGGTGAATGGAAATGATGAAGTTAAAGCTGGACTGGTTTCGGGACAAGGGTTTCCGAAAGTCGCTTTCAAGAACGCAAACGCCGCCATTTTCAGAAACGGCAAGGCAGATCGGACGGACGCGCTTACTTGCTCAAAGCTTATTATGGGGCGTTACGCTAACTTCTTTAAGCAACGCGATCGCACTTTTGTCAATTGGGGCACCCGTCTTAGCAGCAGAACGGGTAACGCTGCGCTTGGGACCGTTTCAGCAATCGGTCGCGATCGAAGATTTAGAGGATTTTGCCAAAACGGGGGAAGTTCCTGCAAGTCTCAAGCCTTACAAGGCATTACTCAGCTCAGAATTTCGAGACATCCTCAACCGTCGCTTGCACCTAGATCCGAATTTGGGAGACAAAGTGGTGAAAGACGTGTTGCGATCGCCCGTTGGAGAAGAATTAATCAAGAAGCTGGGATTGGCGCTCCCGAATAGTACGGTAGAACAACTGCAAGCAGGTCTAACTCTAGCCTTGCGGCAAGCCAACGGCTTAAGCGTTATCAGCTTTTTGCAGTCCTATCCAGCCGACACCATTACCATAGACGCCTCTTCAGCGATCGCGATCGCCCTAGAATTCAACGCCCCCTACTGGCAAAGCGGAGCTTTAGGCCCTCTACTGGAGCGGGAACTGACCGTCACCAAAGGAAAATTTCGTCCTGCCTTTAACCCCGCCCAAGCGGGTTCCGAAACAGTCCAGCAGCAGACCCTGACCTTTCACGACTGGCGACGCCAAGAGCCGGTTCTGGGGACATACACCAGCGATCGCAAGATCGTCGTCGATCTTTACTGGGCAAACACAAACGAGAAGCCCCCTTACCAAAATTCTCAGAATCCCCTCGTGGTCCTCTCCCACGGCTTTGGAGCCGATCGCTCCTTCCTGGCTTATGTAGCCCGTCACCTAGCGTCTCATGGCATCACCGTCGCCGCCATCGAGCATCCGGGCAGCAATGCCAACCAAATCTTTGGCGGGCATTTTGGCAGCAACTCTGTGGGAGTACCCGGTTTAGTACCTTTGTTACCGGCGTCCGAATTTGTCGCCATGCCCAAAGATATTAGCTTTTTGCTTGATGAGCTAGCTCGGCTAAACCAGCTACCAGGTTCCCTTCAGGGGAAGCTGAATACCGAGAAAGTGAGCGTGATTGGTCATTCCTTGGGCGGCTACACGGCTTTAGCGTTGGCGGGAGGCGAACTGAATCTAGATGAGTTACGACAATTCTGCAAAAATCGCAATCCTCTAGGAAAATCGGGGGGCGATTGGTTGCAGTGTGCAGCAGCGGATCTGCCCGACCAACGTTTGAGCTTGCGGGATCGGCGCGTGGCGCAAGCGATCGCGCTGAACCCCGTCGTGGGAGACTTATTTGGCAAAAAAGGTCTTGGCAAAGTTAGCACTCCTACCTTAATCTTGACTGGCACCAGCGATCCCCTCACTCCATCGCTGAACCATCAACTACGACCTTTTACCCAACTACCCAGCCCGAAATATCTCCTCACAGCAATTGGCGGAACTCACTTAAGCATTAGCGATTTTGCTCCTGGTAGCCAAGGCGAACAGCTCACTCAAACAACCCTCGTCAACGAACGCACTGGTGAAGTAGCGGCTCCCCTGCGTCAGTTGCTTAAAGGCGTCACCTTGGCATTTGTCAAACAGCTGACTCCAGCCGCCTCAACTTACGAACCCTTTTTAACACCCGCCTACGCCCAATCTCTCTCTACCCCAGAACTGGCGCTGCGCCTGAATACGCAACTACCCCCAAGCGTTACTTCGTGGCTGGCTTTGCCACCACTGCCCTAGAAAGGCGGGCATCCCAATGAAATGTTTCTCAAAACTAAGGCAAGGCTCCGAGTTTTGGATAAAAATCCTGATTTAATCAAAGTCAAGCTGTGACTAATTAAAAGTTAGCATTAAGCTAATCGCTACTTTTGACAGTAGCCTCTTCAGGAGAGAGCGCATTATGGACCCCATCACGATTCTTGCCCCCCTCGCCTTAGTGATTATCGGCTATACAGTGGGTTCTGTGAAAATTATCAACGAAGGAAATCAAGCTTTAGTAGAGCGCTTGGGTCAGTACAATCGAAGACTCGCGCCCGGTCTCAACTTTATCGTTCCCTTTGTTGACTCAATTGTGGTGGAGGAAACCAGCCGCGAGAAGTTTTTGAACATTGACCCTCAACAGGCAATTACCAAAGACAACGTTTCGCTGAAAGTTGATGCAGTGGTGTACTGGCAGATTCTGGATTTGGAAAAAGCCTACTACGCCGTTGAAGATATTGAGCAAGCAATCGAAAACTTAGTTTTAACGACGCTTCGCTCTGCGATTGGTCAAATGGAACTGGAGCAAACGTATTCTTCCAGAACCGAAATTAATCAGACTTTGTTACAGCAGTTGGATGAAGCGACGGCTGCGTGGGGAGTTAAGGTGACTCGCGTCGAGGTACGAGACATTACGCCCGCAAAAACTGTCTTGGAGTCTCTGGAGTTGGAACGAGCAGCGGAAAGTAAGAAACGCGCTTCCATCTTGGAAGCGGAGGGAACTGTGAAGTCGATAGAAATTCTGAGCCAAGCTTTGCAGTCACAGCCTTTAAGTAGAGAAGTATTACAGTTTCTCGTTGCTCAAAGATATGTCGATGCCAATCAGAAATTGAGTGCCAGTCCTAACTCCAAAGTGGTATTTATGGACCCGAAAGCTTTATCAGAAGCCATGACTGATTTAATGTCTACTCCTGAACCTCCCAATGGCTCTAATGGCAATGGATCGGGAACTTAAAAGGTAAAAAGTTAAAAACAAAAATGAAAAGAGTTTTAAGAGTCGATCTGATTTGAAATTAAAAACATCACTTTTTAAGGCATTTCAAGACAGCGATCGCTCTTAGCTTTTCTATTTTTGTTTTCTGAAAATGGCATCCGCGACGCGACAAACGTCGTGCATAGGTTGGACATCGTGAATTCGGAGGATATCAGCACCTCCCGCGATCGCTCCGCAACAAGCCGCCGCCGTTCCCCACACTCTGGCTTTGGGATCGGGTTGATTTAAAATCCGCCCGATAAAACTTTTCCGGGATGGTCCCACTAACAAAGGAACGCCCAAAGAATGCAACATCGGTAAGCGTTGCAAAATTTCCAAGCTTTGCTCGTAAGTTTTGGCAAAGCCAATGCCGGGATCGATGATAATTTTTGAGCGATCGATGCCAGATGCGATCGCTTGCTCAATTTGACTTGACAAAAACTCGGAGATTTCCCCCATCAAGTCCTGATAATTCGTCATCTGCTGCATGGTAGCTGGCGTCCCTCGGATGTGCATCAACACAATGGGGACTCCCAACTCTGCCACCACAGCAAACATCTCCGGGTCGAAAGTACCGCCGGAAATATCATTGACGATATCAGCCCCCGCCCCAATCGCTGCCCGTGCCACAGATGCCCGTGTTGTATCCACGGAAATCGGAACCTCAGAAGGATGAGGGATGTATCCCGGAGGGTGGGATAAGGGATTGCCGTGTTGAGCAGATTCTATGACTCCTACCGCAGAATCGGAGTCATCCTCGATCTTTCCTTCTGCACCCTTTCGGAGGGCTTGCACTACTGGTAGCACCCGATCCAATTCCTCTTCCAGAGAGATTTGGGCGGCTCCGGGGCGGGTTGATTGTCCCCCCACATCGAGGATATTGGCTCCGGCTGCCACAAGATGCTTAGCCTGAGCCAAGGCGTCTCCTAGCGTGTTAAAGTCTCCGCCGTCACTAAAACTATCAGGCGTCACATTCAACACACCCATTAAATAAGTGCGCTGTCCCCAGTCAAAAGTTTGACCCCGCAGGGTCAAGCTATTTTGGATTTTGGATTGATTCATCCGTCATCCGGCGAAGAAAGCGCCGCTTCGCTAACATCCTTATCCTTTATTGAAAGTTGACAATTCGGGCAAAACTGGCAGCCTCCAGACTGGCTCCCCCGACCAAAGCCCCATCGATTTCTGGCTGCGCCATGATTTCATCAATATTATTGGGCTTGACCGAGCCACCGTACTGAATCGAGACATTTGGATTTGTCAATTGAGTGCGAATCAAGCCAATCACCCGATTTGCTTCTTTTGACTCGCAGGTGTCGCCAGTACCAATTGCCCAAATAGGTTCGTAGGCAATAACCAGGTTCTCTTGATCAACGTCAACCAAGCCTTTTTTCAGTTGGGTAGAAATCAGGGATTCTGTTTCACCTGCATCGCGTTGTTGCTTGGTTTCGCCGACGCAGAGAATGGGCGTTAAACCATAGCGTTGCGCTGCTTTCAGCCGTAAGTTCACAGTTTCATCGGTTTCGCCAAAGTATTGACGCCGTTCGCTATGACCCACAATTACGAAACGCACCCCAATTTCTGTCAGCATGGGTCCGGCAATTTCACCTGTGTAGGCTCCCATTTCTTCCCAGTGGATGTTTTGGGCACCCAGCTGCACGCGGCTACCGTGCAGATTTTTAGACATGATGCTCAAAGCAGTGAAAGGAGCCGCTAGGACTACTTCCCGCTCGTCCGGGGTTTCTTCTAGCTGAGACATGAATCCTTGCAAAAACTCCAGACTCTCGGTCTGAGTTTTGTACATTTTCCAATTACCGGCAATAACTATTTTCCGCACAGCTAACTCAGTCAAGTTCAGAATGCTAAAAACTGTAACCTCCAGTTTAGTACGGAGGGGGAACCCCTGCTTTAAAGGCGATCGCATTTACACTTTCTGGTCGCTAAAAGCGCAAATGTCAAGCGACGCGATAATTTCACCCCGCAATCCTTGCACGCCAACACTCGCTCCTGCGGATGCTGCTCTTAGCCGCGACTCACTTCAAAAATCTTTTTATTACTTTAGGTGGGTATTTACCCAAAAGATTCCCCCCTATCGTAGGATGTTCCTCAAAAAAAATTTGGGATAAGATTATACCAGAACGTTAATAAAATAATTTAAATTAATGGGGTAAATATGAAACTAAGACTTTTAGCAGCCGCAGCCCTCCTCCTCCCTTTGGGCTTAGTTGCTCCCGTCCGAGCCGAAAATCCCGCTCATGTCAGACGATTAATCGAAACTAAGCAATGTCAGAACTGCGACTTGAAAGGAGCCAATCTTGTAAGTGCTCATCTCACTGGGGCTGATTTGAGAGGGGCAAACTTGCAGGGAGCTAACCTAGCGAATGCCAACTTAGAAGGTGCCGATCTAACGCAGGCTAATCTGGAAAAAGCTAATTTAACGGGTGTATTTGCAAATAGCGCCGATCTCCAGAAAGCAGACTTAAGTAGTGCCAATTTGAGAGAGGCTAACTTGATAAATGCTAACTTGAAGGATGCGGCTCTCGACAACGCGATTTTGCCGAATAACGTTAAATGGGATTAGTGGGTTTTTCAAAACTAAATATTTGACAAAAATACAAAACTCGGTCAGTTACTGACCGAGTTTTGTTTTGAGCGATCGCCTACGCATAAAGCGCAGATACAATCAGGCTAGGCTCTAGCGTGCAGCCTTTGCCGAGAGCCGAGAAGCTTCTTGCTCCAAAATCCATGATGAAGACAAATCTTCTACAAAACTTTTCTGGTTTAAACTAGCAGCTTCAACTACTCTGACGATCAGTGTTGGCAAGTAAGTGCTATTAACCATCTGATAGCCATAGCCAAAAACCTTGCCAGAGCGTCCGGTTTTCTTATGTAGTACGCTATCTCCGATATTCAGCATGATTTCAACTCTCCTAATTTGGTAATTTGCCGTTTTCTTACTACTTGAATTGCTCTCAAATGATTGGATGGATATCCCGCTTTTACGGACAATCCATCGATTTGGAATAAATTTGTCTAGGGTTGGGGAATAGAGTTCTTGCAAAAATATTGAGAACCTGTCCTAACTTTCGGAAACGAAGAGGGAGTCTCATTTCCTCCTTGCAAGGAACAAAGAAGATTGATTGTTTTTATTGCAAGAAACGCTTATACACTGAAAGCTCACAACGTTGGATGGAAACTCTTTTCTAGTGCCTTTTCTTGCTCGCTATCGGGATGAAAATCCCATCCCAAAGAACTCAGCACTTTTCAGGGGAAAAAATCTCAAGCGACTAGCTGCGGTTTGCTCGCAGATTCAACAACGGCTTGGCACAGTAATTTGGTGTACAGATGACTGAGTCGTAATGCCACGCTATTCCAGCTAAAGGCAATTTCTACCCGTTGGCGACCCATCTGACCTAATTGGTCTCGCCAATCGGGATCGGCGAGGATGCGGTCAATTGCCTGTGCAAAGGAGACTTCATGTTTGGGAGGCACCAGTAAACCCGTTACCTCTGGCACTACGGTAAACTGCAAGCCGCCTACATTGCTTGCAATTACCGGCGTCCGGTTAGCCATTGCTTCAATGGCAACTAAACCGAAGGGTTCGTAATGACTGGGGACAACACACACATCGGCAGCTGAGTAGTAGAGAGGCAAATCGCTATCTTCCACACGACCGGGGAAGCAAGTGAGATCGCCAATGCCTTCTTCAGCTACGATTTTCTCAATGTGATCGCGTTCAATGCCGTCACTCTGTCCCGGACGACTTCCGCCTGCGATGAGGAGCTTTAGGTCGCAAGACTTGCGTAAGCTTGATTTTGCTACAGCTCGGACTAAAGTTTCAATTCCCTTGCGCCGATCGAAACGACCCACATACAGCACTACTTTGGCGTCGCTGGCAATTCCTAGCTGTTGGCGTGCTTCTTGGCGCTGAATGGAACCAAATTTAACGATATCTGTACCGCAGGGAATCATTTCAATCTGTCCCTGAGTGGAAACAAGCGATCGCATTTGATCTTCTTCTTGCGGACTGGTAGCAATCACTCGATCCACTGTTTCCAGACACGCTTTTTCAACGGCAAGTCGTGTGGAAGCGATCGCTGGAATTTCGGAAACTGTACGATACTTTACCGCCCCCAGCGAGTGATAAGTATGTACCTGTATCAAAGGTTGGTGCTTTTTCAGTTCCATTCCCACCCAAGATGACAACCAATAATTGGTATGCACCAGGGTATATTGCCAACCTTCACGCTGCTGAAATGCCTGGAATTGTTCAACAAACTCTGGTAAATAGCAGAAGAGTCGATCCCGACTCATGAATTGGGCTGGCCCAGCGGCTAATCGGATTGTCTGGCAGTTAGGCGTATGCTGAACGACATCCAGTTGCTCCGGAGTGCTGCGGCGAGTGAACATATCCACCTGCCAGCCTTGCTCAGCGAGTGCTAATCCTACTTGACGCACATAGACATTTTGACCTCCAGCTTCTTCTTGCCCAATTTCTACCGCTGGATCGCCATCTACTGAAATTAAGGCGATACGATTTTTTTCAGTCAGTAACATCGGTTGATTTTCTCCTCATAGCTAGCGCACCTGCTCTCCTACGCCAGCAGTTGAAGCACGAAATGTGCCTCTACTCATAGTCGAGGGCAGGTACAACGAAGCGAACAGATACCAGCCAAGGACACTGATGAGATCGCGCAAATTCTATAAAATTGCTGACTCTTCAGTCTCCTCTCAATGCCGACGGAGTTAGCTGACGGGCGAGGACTGAGAGATGTCCCTTTCTGAGGAATTAAGAATGCAAAATTAAACATTAAAATAGTCATCCTATCTTTGTAATTGTTTAATTTTTTATTTTTAATCTCTCATCGATAAGCCCCAAGATTTGGTTCCTCCGCTCCAGCTTCACCTTAATTAGATAAGGTACGTTTTTTAAAGTGAGATACTGGATTAGGCTGACTTATGTAGACTGACTGCAACCTTAACACTACAATTTAAAAATCGTCAACCTACCTTAAGATAGATGTTTTTTAATATACGAGGATGATATCTATACTTACCCTCCAAGGGTCAGACTTGCGACGTCAAGCATTTGATGTGGGCGGATGGGGTAGATAGAGTACATTGGGCTAAGTAAAAAAACCATCAGCTAACTTTTGTTAGCGAACGTTCGCGCACGGCATTAACCTACACGAGAAGAACTGCAACTCGTTATTAATAAAAGCTTTCTACGTCTTTAACCTTTAGTCATTCGTTCAATATCAACCAACTCATAACTAAGAGTTAAAGACTACTAGAAACAACTCTTTACTGTTGCTATGATTCATCTAATTATAGTTTTTATAGCTCGGTGCTAAATCATTTTCAAACGCGAGATATTCGACTTATCGAAGAAGTTAGGAATCTGAACTCCTAGCTTGCAACTCAAATAGGATTGCTATAGCTACGGGATAATTAGATTAGATTTAATAACCGAATGGAATGGTAGTTGTTGAGGGAAAAAGCCTGGTTTAGCGATTAGCGGTTAGCAATTTCAATTCCTAATTGCTAAGCGCTAATCGCTAAGTGGTTTTTTTAACGACTTGCTGCCGCTTCACGAGCAGCTGCCGCTTCATCTGGGTGAATCCCCAAACGCGTCAGATTAATCCGACCTTTGCTATCAATTTCCCGTACCTTGACAATAACTTCATCCCCGACAGCCACTTCATCTTCGACGCGACCGACTCGGTAATCAGCAAGTTGAGAAATGTGGATCATCCCTTCTTTTCCGGGAAGCACTTCCACAAACGCCCCAATTGGAATAATCCGGGTTACGCGACCAGCGTATACATCACCCTCATTCAGCCTCCGCGTCATCCCTTGGATGATGTTGCGGGCTTTCTTCGCCTTCTCGCCATCTACTGCTGAAATCGTGATCGTGCCATCATCCTCAATGTCGATTTTGGCACCCGTTTCTTCAGTGATGCTCTTAATCATCTTGCCTCCAGGCCCGATGACCATGCCAATGAGTTCTGGCTCAATCTTGAGCGTTAGCAAGCGAGGTGCATAAGGTGACATCTCGGTGCGGGGCTGGTCAATGGTTGCCAGCATTTTCTCTAAAATGTGCAGCCTAGCGCCCTTTGCTTGCTCGACGGCTTTGGCAATGATATCCAGAGGCAGTCCGCTGATCTTCATGTCCATTTGCAAGGCAGTGATACCAGTATCGGTACCTGCCACCTTAAAGTCCATGTCACCTAAGAAATCTTCAATGCCCTGAATATCAGTCAGAATGCGAACTTCCTCGCCTTCTTTAATCAGTCCCATTGCTGCGCCACTCACCGGCTTCGCAATGGGCACGCCAGCATCCATCAAAGCCAGGGTGGAACCACACACCGAACCCATCGATGTGGAACCATTAGAAGAAAGAACTTCAGACACCACCCGAATCACGTAGGGGAAGTCTTCCTTCGGCGGTAACACTGGCACTATTGCCCGTGCGGCTAGTGCCCCGTGACCAATTTCCCGACGACCGGGTGCCCGCATCGGCTTGGTTTCCCCAACAGAAAAGGGCGGAAAATTATAGTGATGTAAATAGCGCTTTTCATCTTCTGGATGCAGGTCATCTGCGAGATCCTGAGCATCGCCTGGGGTGCCGAGAGTACAAACAGATAACACCTGGGTCAGTCCTCGGTTAAACAAACCGCTACCATGAACCCGATTGGGCAACAGACCCACGCGACAAGAGACAGGGCGCACTTCATCAAGCTTGCGACCATCTACCCGGACGCTGTCTTCGACAATCTGACGGCGCATCAGCTTCTTGGTGATGTCTTTAAAGACGTTACTCACTGCTTTAGAGTTAGCCGCAGAAGCAACTCGAATGGGGTCGTCTTCAGCTAATTCTGCGATCGCTGCCAGGATTTGTGTCTCTTTGATCTGATCTAAAAGAGCATCGCGGCTATTTTTGTCCAGTTCAAATTTGGAGAGGACTTCTTTGATTTGGGCAGTCGCGCGATCGCGAATAAAATTCTCTAGGGTCGAATCGACTTCCGGCTGGATTTCTTGAACCAATTCAATCCCCAGTGCTGCCATGAGTTCTCGCTGCGCCTCAATCAAGTCGCGCACCGCCTCATAGCCGAAATCAATCGCCTCAATGACATCCTGTTCTGGCAGCTGATTCGCTCCAGCTTCGACCATAATCACGCCATCTGGAGAGCCTGCCACCACCAGATCCAAATCCCCCGCCTCAATCTCGGCGTAGGTAGGATTGATAATAAAATCATCCCCCACCAAACCAACCCGCACCGCTGCCATCGGTCCTTGGAAGGGAATCTGTGCTAAAAGCACCGCAATTGAAGCACCTGTTACCGCCAGAACATCCGGCGGTACCTGCTCATCCATCGACAGCGTGGTTGCTACTACCTGAATGTCATCTCTCAGCCAGGAAGGAAATAATGGACGCAGGGGACGGTCAATCAAACGACCCGTGAGCGTTACTTTTTCGGGGGGACGCCCTTCTCGTCGCAAGAAACCACCGGGAATCCGACCGGCTGCATAAAGCCTTTCTTCGTAATCTACCATTAACGGCAGGAAATCAATGCCTTCTCGGCCTCCGGAGCGAGTCGCCGTGACTAAAACTGCGGTGTCTCCTGACTGAATTAAAACTGAACCCCCAGCTTGAGGGGCAAGCAAACCCACCTTCAGTCGAATATCCCGTCCATCAAAGGATATTGACTTGTCTAGCTCTACCATGCGGTACTTTGTCCTTCTATCATTTTTCTTTATCTTTCGCAATCGTAGCACTTAGGTACTGGTGGTGCCTTTAGTGTAGATGACGGCATTCCGGAGACGAGGACGGACAGAGGAGTAAGGGCGCAGAGGATCGACGATAACAACTGACGGCTGATAAATTAGCGCAAAGAGCGGTACATCTTTAGGAAGTCTCCTACTCGTCCCTGAGATAGTCCATCAAATAAATGTGCAGCGCTCAGAATCCGCCCGATTCTCTCAAATATTAAAGATTGTCACAATCGGATAGAAGGCGTGTTAATTGCCAAGACAAAATTGAACATCATCGCCGTGTAACCCTTAACGGCAGCTATTTCTAGCATTGATCTCCATCAACCTACTCATGCCTTGACCCCGCTCAAGCAGGTTGTACAATAAATCCAGCATTGCAGATGTAGCTGCACCGTCCGGGAAAGTTGGGCTTGAGATAGTAAAGCTCCCAAGATTTTCATCGGCGTTGGTGGATTTAGTGTGGTTGTCGGTGGCAACAAAAGCATCGTGGGTCATCCAGTAGGCAGCAAATTCTACTTTGGATAGAGGTTTACTTTTGCGATAAGTTTGACCCTCAATAATAATCAGATTCAGTAATTCTCTGACTGCATCTTGCTCAGAAGGAAACATCTGGTCGAGTTCGGCTTTAATCCCATTTGGCAAGAAGGTCGTTAAAAAAGTAAATAAATTTTAATTTTTAAGTAAAACTTGTAAAAAGTGATGCCTTTAATTTAGCTAAGGAAAAAGCATCGAATTATCTAATTGCTAATTTCTGCTCTAATAAACGTTAATAAATTGAGTTAATTCTCACAAAAAAAGCTTTTAAATATGGCAATTTTACACGGTAGTTGGCTCGTTCAACCTCAGGGTGGTTATCTATTTGTTTGGGGAGAAATTTGGCGACCCATGACGCCTGCGATGTCTTCTCAACCCGATACAGTGGCATCCCATCCGATGGCGATGACGCAGGTGGAATTAATCGCTTTTTTGCGATCGCGTAGTCTCCTTGGAGAATCGCGCAGCCATTCGAGAAGTCAGGCTAACGAGAAATGGCACAAGAAAGCGATCGCGCTGCCCACCCAAATAGAGGCAGGAGATCCAGTTTGCCCACTGCTATCCACCAAAATGCTTTCAGACGGTGCGGATGCTTCAACCTTATCCTTACACCTCTGGCAAGTTGAAGGGCTGTGTCTCGATCCTCTCGAAGCAATACAATTTTTGCAAGCGCTGCCCCTTGGTTCTTTTAAAACATCTGATGCTTATGTAGGGGGAGATTTACGCTTTTGGGCACAGGTTAGCCGATGGATCTTGGATCTTCTGGTGCGATCTAAGTTTTTACCAACCCTACATCGGCAGTTGGATGGTACTGTCGTCGCCGCTTGGCAACCTCTACTTGATAGTGGGTTAGATCAAGCGCGTTTGGAAAAGTTTACCCAGCTCATGCCCTCTGCCTGCCGCACTTATCAACACTCGGAGGTTAGTGGTAAAGAAAAACCTAAAGAACAACTAGAACCAGAAGAACCCAAGGAATTACTCTTAGGATTCTTAGGCAGTGCGATCGACGCACAAGTGCGTTCGAGTGCTGGGAATTCTGCCTTACCCGCAGTAGAACCGATAGTGCAGGAGTGGTTGCAAGCCCTTTCTACCGCATCCAATACCCTCAAAACAGAACCGGCGGCAATTGGACGCTTGGAAGCAGCCTTTCAGACTTGGACATCGCCAGTACGAGATCATTTACTCGCCCCGGTGTTCACTAGCGGGGAATTGAGAACCCGCCAATACCAACAAAACCGATTTCGCACCTGTTTCCTTCTCCAACCACCTGATACAGGTGATGAGAATTGGAGTTTAGAATACTTTCTCCAGGCAACAGGCGACCCAGAATTTTTGGTGAATGCAGAAACTATCTGGAACCATCCCTTAGAGCGTTTGGTCTTCAAAGGTCGCACGATTGAGCATCATCAGGAGACTTTTCTAAGCGGCTTAGGTCTGGCTGCCCGACTTTATCCGCCCATTGAAGCCAGCTTGCATGACCGTCGCCCGCAGTTTTGTCGCTTGACACCCGTACAGGTGTACGAATTTATCAAGGCGGGTGCATGGCGACTGAAAGACAGTGGATTGGGAGTCGTGATGCCGTCCAGTCTGATGCCTGCGGAGGGAGAAAATAGGCATTTGGGGCTGAAAATTCGCTCTAGCACCACACCGGGCAAAGGTCAGTCGGGATTGCAAAGCTGGCTGTCTTTTGAGTGGGAATTAGCAATTGGCGATCGCACGATTTCTAAACAAGAATTTGACCGTCTAATCGCTCTGCAAAGTCCGCTGGTGCAAGTGAATGGGGAGTGGATTGCCCTGCAACCCTCCGATGTGAAAGCCGCTCAGTTGCTGCTAGCAACGCCCAAAGACCAGATGGCGCTTTCCTTAGAAGATGCTCTGCGGCTGAGTACCGGCGATACCAAAGTAATCGAAAAACTTCCGGTGGTTAGCTTTGAGGCAGCAGGGCCGCTTCAGCAGTTGCTAACAACTTTAACCAATAATCAGGCGGTGGAAGCGATCGCGCCTCCTGCCAATTTCCAGGGGCAGTTGCGACCTTATCAAGCGCGGGGCGTTGGCTGGCTCTCCTTCCTCGAACGCTGGGGTTTGGGAGCTTGCCTCGCAGACGATATGGGATTGGGAAAAACAATTCAATGCATCGCCTTTCTGCTGAATTTACAAGAAGGAGAGAAATTAGAAGCACCGACGCTATTAGTTTGCCCGACTTCAGTTTTGGGGAACTGGGAACGAGAAGTTAAGAAATTTGGCCCCACGCTGAAAGTTGTCGTCCATCACGGGGATAAACGACCGAAAGGGAAAGCGTTGGCGAAAGCCTTTAAGGGCAAAGATTTGGTAATTACCAGTTATTCACTGGCGTTTCGAGATGCCAAAGACCTTCAGAGTGTTTCTTGGCGGGGTGTGGTGCTGGATGAAGCTCAAAATATTAAGAATCCACAAGCGAAGCAATCGCAAGCAGTACGCCAGCTAAAAGCAGGTTTTCGGATTGCGTTAACCGGAACTCCGGTAGAGAATCGCTTGGCAGAACTTTGGTCAATTTTAGATTTCCTGAATCCGGGGTATTTGGGAACGCGGGATTTCTTTCAACGCCGATTTGCCTTGCCGATTGAAAAATATGGAGATGTGGCTTCGTTGCAGACATTGCGATCGCTGGTTAGTCCTTTTATTCTGCGACGCCTGAAAAGCGATCGCAATATCATTCAAGATTTACCCGAAAAGCAGGAAATGACCGTATTTTGCGGACTCTCTGCCGAACAAGCTGCACTCTATCAAAAATTGGTGGAAGAATCGCTAGTTGAAATTGAAGCCAGCGAAGGTGTGCAACGCAAGGGAATCATTTTAGCTTTGTTGATAAAGTTAAAGCAAATCTGCAACCATCCCGCCCAATTTTTAAAGGAAAAAGAACTGGTAGCACAGCGTCGCTCTGGCAAACTTCAGCGTTTAGAAGAGATGTTGGAGGAAGCTTTATTAGAAGGCGATCGCGCTTTAATTTTTACTCAATTTGCCGAGTGGGGAAAACTTCTCCAACCTTATTTAGAGAAACATCTAGGTGGGGAAACCCTGTTTTTGTATGGAGGCACCCGCAAACAACAAAGGGAGGAAATGATTGACCGATTCCAGAACGACCCAGAAGGTCCCAGAATCTTTATTCTTTCTTTAAAAGCTGGGGGAACGGGTCTAAATTTAACTCGTGCGAATCATGTCTTTCATTTCGACCGTTGGTGGAATCCAGCCGTTGAAAATCAGGCAACGGATCGGGTATTTCGGATTGGTCAAACTCGGAATGTGCAGGTACATAAATTTACCTGTACCGGCACCCTCGAAGAAAGAATTAATGAAATGATTGAAAGTAAAAAAGCATTGGCAGAGCAAGTGGTGGGTGCCGGTGAACAGTGGATTACGGAACTGAATACTGACCAACTCCGCAATTTATTACTGCTGGATCGGACTGCTGTAATTGATGATGAATGAGCCAGTTCAGAGTCATCACTCGTTAGTTGGATTTCTAAAGTAATGACGAATAACAAATAAGCCATAGTATGAACAATTACGAAATTCAAAGCCGTGAATGGTGGGTACAAGAATGGATTGATCTATTAGAGAAGTCCCGCTTCAAAAAGCGATTGGAAAGGGCACGAAATTATGCAATGCAGGGAAATGTTCTCGGCATTGAATTTAAAGGTCCAAAGGTGTTAGCAAAAGTGCAAGGTACGGCACCGGAACCCTATCAAGTTTCCCTATCCCTAGACCCTTTTACAGATGAACAGTGGGATTACGTGATTGAAACCATGTCTCAACGGGCGATTTTTTCTGCCCAACTATTGGCGGGAGAAATGCCGCTAAACATTCAAGAAGTGTTTACCGCTAATGGTTTGAACATATTTCCCTTTACTCTGTCCGATATCCATGCACGGTGCAGCTGCCCGGATAAAGAAATTCCCTGCAAACACATTGGTGCAGTCTATTATCAGTTAGGCGATCGCTTTAGTGAAGATCCTTTCGTCATCTTCCAGTTGCGGGGACGCCCCAAAGAACAAATCCTCGATACCTTACGCAAGCTAAGACGCGGTAGCGAGCAAAATTCTGAGAATGAAATTACCACGGCTGAGACATCCCAGCCATCGGGCGAGGATACTTCATCCTTACCAGCAACTCCTCTTAAAGTTGAGGAATTCTGGCAATACGACGAACCGCTAGATTCTTCACTGGTCGTAATTGCACCGACTGGTGACACTGTATTAAATGTACTCGGATCGATTACCCTCGCATCCGGTTCTAGTCAGCCGGTGATGCAATATTTAGACACTGTTTATCAAACAGTCAGTCAGCAAGCTTTTCTAGCGGCGATGAATTTAGAAGAGAGTTGAAGACTACGATCGCATACTTCTTAGTTAACTTCTCCCTTACCCCAGGATGAGCTATAAATTTCCCATTCTCTAGTCCGGAAATGGCACATGAGGATGAGGTTTGTATGCTCCGAGAAGTATTGTAGGGAGATCGCTCACTGCCCAAATTCTAGCCGCGCCTGTTCAACTAACTCACCCGTAACAACTTCCAAACCCCCTGCACGAGTGATTTGCTCAATTCGCTGACGCGCTTGGGAACGAACAAAAAAAGGAATATTTTTCAGCTTTGCCTTTGCTTCCGGCGTCCACTGTAAAACATCTGTAAAATCAGAATCGCGCATGGCACACCAGCCCTTAGCTATCAGCCGTTCGGCTTTTAGCTGGTAAACTTAATCGCATTTTATCAAGTTGCGATCGCTTTCGCGTATGCCTCTACTAGCGGCTCCTCGCGCCATGACACACCAGCCTTAGGAGAATCAATTCTTTGGCTGAGCAGCTTTTAGTTTCTTCTGTGCCGATTGCAGCAGTTGTTGGGTTTCTCGATAGTCGCTTGTTCCTGGTTTGACCATTTTCAACCGATGGATGATTTTTTGCATCTGGCTGACTATCTGGTTGCGATCTACTTGGGAACTATCCTTGGGTATCGACGCAAGCAAAGCGTTGATTTGTTGTTGAGCATCATTGAAGGCTTCGTGAGACTCACGTTCTGTTTTTAATCGAATTTGCACAGTGTCTAAATTCATTTGGTACGTTACCAGTAGCTTTTGCGCTTCCACATAGTCAACGTCTTCCAGGCGAACGTTTTGCAGTTGGGCAATCGCCTTGTACCACAAATTTTCAATTTGTTGCCACCGCTGTGCAGTATGGGGTGGATTTTGCCCAGTTTTAGCAGCAGCAAAAGCATATTGTTTAGCGGTTTGAATTAAAGTATTAGTGCGCCCCAAAATCTGCTGTTGTTGAGAAAGTTGGGACTTGATTTGCTCAAATCTGTTGCGAATATTGGCAGTTTGTTGATTAGGGATTGTCTGCGTATTGTACCCGCTAACATAGCGCCGACCCTTGCGGTTGTAAGAGTAGCGCCGTGAAGAAACTGTATCTGAAACAGGTAGATAATCGATATGTGTTTTGGCTTCACTTAATTTATTTTCACCCAATGCCAAATTTGCTGCGGTCTTGGCTTGGTTAATTAATTCTTCTGCTTGCTCTAAAGATGCGATCGCTTCCTGATAGCGATCCTCTGTCCTCATAGAAGCATTTTGTCCCGCTGACTGATGAGTTGTGGGAGATAGCAAAATTGCCAAAACAAGCGTCCCCGTTCCCCCAACTAGCAACACAGCCCCCGCAGCTACCGCACAGCCAGCTAATTTGATTGTGCCGAATATTCCCAGGGGACGGTTGGCTTTTGCTGCTGCTAGTAATGCTTTCTGGTTGAAGTTTGCATAGGTGGAAATGACGATTTTCCGCAGTTCTTCTAAGGAAGCAGGTGAGCCTAGTTGCGATCGCAGTTTTTCTAATTCCTCCAGTACAATCCGCTGCTCCATTTGGCTCAAAGCGTCATTACCAGCACAGTTTTTCACTTCTGCACGGAGGATTTGAAAGGCGCGATTGTTGAGACGGGACATAAGCTACACCCAGCAACTCATGTTAGTGTTCCCGCAACTGACTGGAAAATCACTCAGATGGCAATCATATCAGCGACCTTAAATGATTCGTGAAGACGAGATCCCCGACTTCTCCAAGAAGTCGGGGATCTGAACCGCTAGCATCTCACCACTCAAATAGGATTGCTATAGACAGTAAAACACTCTTCGTTCAACTAATCTCTTGCCTATCGCAAATCTAATTCTTAGGGTTGAAGATTCAAGATTGAAATTTTTACATAAATCTTGTGAGTTGCACGCGGTAGCGTTCCTTTTTAGTGACAGCAATTTCCCCAACCTCTAACCGTCCTTTGCCGCGAATCGCAATTAAGTCTCCAGACTTCAGAAGATGACTTGGCTGAGTGACTTCTTTCCAATTCAATCGCACATCACCGCCGTCAATAAAATCAACCATTTTGCTGCGAGACATCCCGAAGCCAGCGGAAGCGATCGCATCCAGCCTCAATGAAGCCTCCACCGTTGTCAATTCTTTCTTTTTCGGTTCCCGAATTTTTAACTCGCTTAACTCAATTTGCCGAGTTTTTACCGGGACAGAACGCACCTGATTGAGATGCATTCCCAAAAACTCCACCATTTCTGGAACAACAATCGCCTGCGCTCCTTGCTCTCCCAGCACAATTACATCGCCAGTCTTTTCTCGCACGATCCCACACCCCAACATCGCGCCGAGGAAGTCTCGGTGGGTGGCTTGGTCAAACAAAAAATTCCCGGAAATATCGATAGCAGCAATCGAGACTTGGGACGAATCGAGGGGCAATTCTGCACGCGCGATCGCAATCCGCTGTCGTTCAGCTTGCGGATAACCTCCCCAAGCAACCAGTTGGACTTCTGTTAACCGATTAAACGCTTGCTGGATTTCAGCGAGTTCTGGAGGAGACAGAAAATCCGTAAAGACTACTTCCCACGTCTTTATCGCTTGATCCGCTAGATCGATAACACGAGCGACAGTCTCTCGATTTTCGACTCCTTTAAGGAGTTCTTCCCTTGGCAACATACAGCAGACGCTAGATTGAGGTGAAACTTTCTTGATTCTATCGTTGGGAGCGGAACCTGACGGACAATGCGATGAGTGCGATCGCTTTCGCGGATGCCGCTCCTGGCGGCTCCTCACGCTTGGCTAAACTGAATCATTCCCCTTTACCCAAACCGATTCCCGACCTCTTTCCACGACCACCCATCATTTCTCACTAAGGCGAGGAGCAAACGCCGTCGTCTCATCAAGTTGCTGACTTCTGATGCAAAGGCTTCATCGCTAACAGTGGGAATTCCATTCGCACGTAACTCATCGAGAACTGCCAGGGGTGGCACGTCTAAGGCTGGCTTAATGTAAGCAGAAGTCAGGGTTTCTAGAAAGACTGACAGGGTTTGCCGCACTGGGTATAGCGCCACCGCATCGGGTCGATGTTCCGGCTTAATTCCAGATTCGAGCAAGGTCAGCGCCTCGTCCAAGACAGCTATGCTAACTTCCGCCGCTGTCTCCCGCTTGGTGCTATGAAAGTAATGAAGTACCGGATAAGCGAAATGACTTTGCCCGTATAAGGCTAGCATGGGCGCGATCGCTACTAAGTGCTGAGACAGCATCCCAAAATCTTTGCCATTCCAAGCTTTAGTTACGATTTCGGTAGGAGTATAGCCAAGACAGGAAATGTAGGTTGCCAACTGTCGCTTCTGAGTCCCGGCTGACACCACAGAAAGCAGATAGGTAATCGACAGAGTAATCAGGAAAAACCCATTCGCTGCTGCTGCGGCTGTCGCCAGTTGCCAAATTTTTCCTTGGGGTTGGTAGTCTCCGAGACCGAGGGTAACTAACGTGTAACCTGTGAAGTAAATTCTCTCCCAGAGGTCGGCAGCCTGCTTTGTATCCGCAGAAACCAACGAGCGATCGCTGGCGCTAAAAATTAAGACCCATCCTGCCCAAGTAGCCAAAATCCACAGCAGCGTAGAAATGCCAATGGTGCTGTAGCCTGCAACGGAAAGCATCTGATGAGAGGGAGAGGAGCGATGTCGATGGAGAAGCAATTTCCACAAGCAATTGGACAATCTAGATGTAATCGGCCCCCCACCGCCGCCGACGGCGATCGTTGTCCAAAGCACATCAACTACGATCGAGCCGACGAGCGCAACTCCCAAACAAGTTGGCAATATTTGCATCTAAACCCCCTTCCAGTGACTTGCGCTCAGGCTGGTAGTTAAAGTAACAATGTTGTGTTTGTTACTTCCTCTGTCCGTAGATGGAAGACCCAGCTAGGGCAAAAGGTTGGGAGAGGTTTCCGTTCTAGACACTCTCTGAGTCCATGTAGCCTTGGATATTTTCGGGTTCAAACTGACGGAGAATCCGAGTCGCTTGGCGGGTTATAGTTTCGGAAGCTTTCACAACAATCAGATACTTACCTGCATTGAGGCGATTGCGGTAAGGCAAGGCGTCACCACTCCCCAGTGCCAAACCGACCCCACCCCCTACAAACACGCTACCCATCGCACCAGAGGCGGCACCTAAAAGTCCAGCAATCAGGTAATTGCCGATTGGACCTGCCCAGGCAAAAGTGTCTAAACCCGTGGTGATGTTGAAAGCTATACCAGCAAAAAATCCAAACGGGATGAGCCAATAAGCCATCAGCTTTGATTGCTTTTTAGCTTGCTCGTTGGGGTCAATTAAGCCAAATTCATCGGCGCTTTTGTATCCTCTGCCCAGAATACTAACTTTATTCATCGGTAAGCCTTCTTTCTCTAAAGCGGAGTAGGCGGCTTCTGCCTGGATGCGGTCTGCCAGTACGGCAACGAGATAATTCATGGTGATTCGTAAAATGCTGAGATAGCCTTAGTTAAAGCCTAGCAGTGCAAGGGACAGCAAATCTTCTACCGTAATTAGGATGCACTTGCGCGAGAAGTCGCTAGGAGCGGTATATGCGAAAGCGATCGCATTTGTGCGATGGGTAGCTGATATCTTTGGCTGTGTTTTGTTTCCTTCCGCCATCGGCAAGAAGCACTTCGCCCACGCGAATGAAAGTTAAAAACTTTCAGCCAACCAGCCGTACAAAGACACCTGATACAGTTAAAATGACCTTCTGCCTGTATTGTTCGTGGTGGAGAGTGATTAGACGCGATGTCTAAGCCAGCTCCCATCAGGCAAGCTTGCTCCCAAGGTTTTACCGGCACGCGATCGCGTAACGCAAGGGAGCTATCCTGGCGAAGTGGATGCAACGCAACGCGCGACTTGCGGTTTTGACCTTTTAGGGGTCGTGCGTGCGTGTCGTAATGGAATTTTTATTTAGACTCACCTGCCCATCATGTCCAAGGTTCTTGTTTCCGATCCCATAGACCAAGTTGGAATAGATATCCTCTCCCAAGTTGCCCAAGTTGACATTAAAACAGGTCTTTCTCCAGAAGAACTGGTGCGAATTATGCCAGAGTATGACGCTCTGATGATTCGTTCTGGAACCCATGTCACCAAAGAAATTATCGAAGCGGGCACCCAGCTAAAAATTATTGGTCGTGCTGGAGTTGGCGTCGATAATGTCGATGTTCCAGCCGCCACCCGACAAGGAATTGTCGTCGTCAATTCCCCCGAAGGTAACACCATTGCAGCGGCAGAACACGCTTTGGCAATGATGCTATCGCTCTCCCGTTATATCCCCGAAGCCAATCAGTCGGTGAAAGGCAGTCAGTGGGATCGCAAGAGTTTTATCGGGGCAGAAGTTTACAAGAAAACGCTGGGAGTTGTCGGTTTAGGGAAAATTGGTTCCCATGTCGCCAGCGTTGCGAAAGCGATGGGGATGAAACTGCTAGCTTACGATCCCTTCATCTCGGTAGAACGGGCAGATGAACTGGGTTGTCGTCTAGTCGATCTGGATATGCTGTTTCAGGAATCCGATTACATTACCCTGCACATCCCCAAAACTCCAGAAACGACTCATCTGATTAACGCCGAGGCGATCGCTAAAATGAAACCCACGACTCGGATTATCAATTGCGCCCGTGGTGGCATTATTGATGAGGCGGCTTTGGCAGAGGCGTTAAAAACTGGCAAAATTGCCGGGGCCGCCTTGGATGTTTTTGAGACAGAACCGCTTGGCGAGTCGGAGTTGCGATCGCTGGGGAAAAATCTTATCCTCACTCCCCACCTGGGAGCCTCTACAGCAGAAGCGCAGGTAAATGTCGCTATTGATGTTGCCGAGCAGATTCGGGACGTTCTGCTGGGGCTACCAGCGCGTTCAGCCGTGAATATTCCTGGGTTGCGGCCTGACGTATTGGAAAAACTCAGACCTTATCTCCTCTTGGCGGAAACTCTGGGTCATTTGGTCGGGCAACTGGCTGGAGGACGGATTGAGTTGTTGAATATCAGCTTGCAGGGAGAATTGGCAACTAATCAAAGTCAGCCTCTCATCGTAGCAGCACTGAAAGGGCTGCTCTCTCAAGCGTTGAGAGAGCGAGTGAACTACGTGAATGCCAGTATTGAGGCAAAGGAGCGGGGAATTCGCGTGATTGAAACGCGGGATGCCTCGATTCGAGATTATTCGGGTTCGCTGCAACTGTCGGCAAAGGGTTCCCTAGGAGAACACTCGGTCACTGGTGCTTTATTGGGCGATAACGAAATTCGGATCACTAGCATTGATGATTTTCCCATCAACGTCCCCCCCACTTCTAATATGCTGTTTACGCTGCACCGCGATATGCCAGGAATTATCGGGAATATTGGTTCCCTATTGGGCAGCTTTAATGTCAATATTGCCAGTATGCAGGTGGGTCGTAAAATCGTGCGCGGCGATGCAGTAATGGTGTTAAGCCTGGACGATCCCCTACCAGAGGGAATTTTGGCGGAAATTCTCAAGATTCCCGGCATTCGAGATGCCTATACGGTAACTTTATAAGTGCTGATGGCTGAGGATGTAGGACTGAGGATGTAGGACTGAGGACTGAGGATGAAGAAAAGAGGTACACAAAGAGTAAATTCTTTTTAGTTTCTCTTTACTCTATATTGCTAAGTTCTAGGTTCTAACCTTCCTCAGTCCTCAGCCAGTGCTTCGCACCACTGGGCTAACAGTCCTCAGCCCTCAGTCCTCAGCCCTCATACCTCAGTCCTTAGTCCTCAGCCCTCAGCCCTGATGTATGGCAAACACCTGGTGGGAAATTCAAGTTCTCTGCGACCCAGCCTTAGAAGATTTAATTTTCTGGCGGCTGGAAAAATTTGGCTGTCGCGGCACATCCATTGAGGTTAAAGGACACTCGCGCCTAGTGTGTGGTTATTTATCCGCACTCCAAGCGCAGTTATTAGATTTGGCGGCGCTGTCTCTGTGGCTGCGTCAAGATGCGCTGAATGTGGGAATGCCGATGCCGGTGATGGATTGGCATTTAATTGATGAGGAAGATTGGGCAAGTAGCTGGAAGCAATACTGGCAACCGCAAGAAGTTGGCGATCGCTTATTAATCTACCCTGCCTGGTTGCCCCCTCCAGAGCAGACGGAACGGATTACCCTGCGCCTCGATCCCGGAGCCGCTTTTGGCACCGGCACCCATCAAACGACTCAGCTGTGTCTGGAAGCGTTGGAGATGCGATTGGGTTTGGGCACTCCCGATATCGTTGTGGCAGATATTGGTTGTGGATCTGGCATTCTCTCAATTGCCGCGATGCTGTTAGGTGCGGAAAGAGTTTATGCCGCAGATCTTGATCCGATGGCGGTGCGAGCCACCCACAGCAACCGAGAACTCAACAAAATTAGCCCCGATCGGTTGATTGTGGAGCAAGGCAGTATCGACCGCTTAATGCAATTGTTACATGAGCCGGTCGATGGCATTCTTTGCAATATTCTGGCGGAGGTGATTATCGACTTGATCCCGCAGATGACAGAGATGGCTAAACCCAGCACTTGGGGGATTATTAGCGGCGTTTTGCTGGAACAAGCGAAACCCATTGCCGATACTTTAGAGCAACACGATTGGATTGTTGCCACCCTCTGGCGGCGTCAAGAGTGGTGCTGCTTTAATATTCGACGCTCATAAATTAGGACTGAGTGCTGAGGACTGAGGACTGAGGGAGGAGAGAGGACTGAGGACTGAGGACTGAGGGAGGAGAGAGGACTGAGGACTGAGGACTGAGGGAGGAGAGAGGACTGTTAGCAAAGCAGTGCGAAGCAGGGGCTGAGTAAGGTATGAAAGGTCTTAAATCAGACGTACCAATTAACTACCGATCGCTTTTTATAGCTTTTTACTGAGATTTTAGCCCTCAGTTCTCAGTCCTCAGTCCTCAGCCCTCAGTCCTCAATCCTCAGCCCTCAATCTTCAAGCTGAGTGGACGACATCCTGACAGAATTTGGTGCATATTCACGACAGCACCAATAATGGCGATCGCGGGTGCCCCAAATCCAGTCGCCTCGACTTGCGCCACAATCGTCTCCAAAGTGCTGATGAGTTCTTCTTGTTCCGGTCGAGTTCCCCAGCGAACCAACGCTACTGGCGTCTCTGGGCTTAAGCCTGCTGTTTGAAGTTGTTCTGTAATGTAAGGTAAGTTGTGAACGCCCATGTAAATGACAATGGTTTCAGAACCGTGGGCGATCGCTTGCCAGTTCACAGCGGGTCGATACTTCCCGGCGGATTCGTGTCCGGTAACAAATGTCACCGAAGAGCTATAAGCACGGTGAGTTAGAGGAATTCCTGCATAAGCGGGTGCTGCAATCCCAGATGTCACCCCTGGTACTACCTCTACCGGCACTCCCGCATTTACTAAGTCTTCCATTTCCTCGCCACCACGACCAAACACAAAGGGATCGCCACCTTTGAGGCGCACCACGATTGCCGCAGTTTGTGCTTTTTCAATTAAGAGTTGAGTCGTTTCTTCCTGCAACAGAGAATGACGCCCCATCCGCTTTCCCGCGTCAATTTTTTCGGCTTCGGGATTAATCATTGCCAAAATTTGGGGACTCACCAGAGCGTCGTAAACTACGACATCGGCACACTCTAACAGCCCTTTCCCTTTGAGGGTTAACAAACCGGGATCTCCCGGCCCTGCACCCACTAGATATACTTTACCCAAACACGTTCTCCTGTTTACCTGTGTGTTTTCTGAAAGTGTGAGGTTCATTGACTTCTCAAATCCCAAATTAAATCCGCTAATTCCGCGCTAGCGCCGATTGGTTCAGCCATTTGGAGTTTTGCCGATGGAAACTGCTGGGATAATCGCTCAACTGTTCGAGCGATCGCATCCGTAATTCCCCCAGCAAATAGAAAATAAGGCAGGATGGCGATTTTTTCCTTCCCCGCCTCAACCAACGCTTTCACCCTGTCCTCTAGGCTGGGTGGCACTGACCAGTAAGCAGGCACCGCGTCCAAAGTCCGTGCAATGGTTTCTACTGATTGATTTCCCCCAGCACGGCGGCTTCCGTGAGCTAGGAGAATCCGAGCGTCTGCTGTTATCGAAGCGAATTGACTGGCTAACAGACGACTCAAGCCAAGGTGAGTGCCTAAGTGAGGACGAATGTCAAGTTTCAATTTAGAGCCAAACGCTACTTGAGCGATCGCAACTTCCTCTGGGATATCCTCCATGACGTGAACTCCCGGCAGTAGAAACAGCGGCAACACCTGAATGCAGGGGTTCTCAGAATGGTACTCAGATGCAACAGCGCGATTCTGCTTTATAGACGCCACGCGATTCTGCTTCGCAGACGCTACGCGAACGCCAAATTGCCGAATTTGCTCGTGCAACGGCTGGGTTGCCAATTCTAGCACTGCTGTACCCACCAGTGGTTCTTGTAAAGACGTAAAATTTCGCGTCTCTAGCATGGGCGATGCAGCCAAGCGGCGAACGGGTTGAAATGCCTGCACCCAGGCATTCTCTGACCTTTGTGCCTTCTCGTAGATCAGGGTTGCCAGCTGTTCTACAGCGGCTTGGGGGCGCGGGTCGCGGCTTCCGTGAGAGACCAGTAGATAGGCAGATGACTTGGGCAAGTGTGTAACTACAGGCTTTTGAGCAGTTTCTTTATTCAATTTGATATCGTTTCCAGCAACAATTTCTGTATCAATCGTTTCCAATTGACAATTTATCCCAGTGGTTTACCAATTTGGGTACCGCTGATGGTTAGAGGATTTCTAATATTATTAATAACTTATTCATAAAAATAGAGCCACTGGGCTACACCTCCCCGTGACTCTATCTTTTTTAATTGAGTTCTACTGCTGACGATTTACTGTTTAACTTCAGCAGATGGATCGGCGACATACTGGAAATCCGGTTCCGAGTTCCAAGGCCCGCGCTCATCTTTACCATTCGTAGACAAGTTGAAGTAAAGATTGACCGTTTCATCCGGCTGGATATTGCCAAAGAAAGGATCTGTTAATTTGCCTAAGGAAGAAAGTGCATTCATGAACATCTTCGTATGAGAAATTTCGCGAGTCAGCAAATGTACCAAGGTGTCTTTTGTACCTTGATCCGGAGCCATTTTGATCAGCTCCTCATAGGTTTGACGTGCCCCAGCCTCAGCGGCGATGTCTGCCCGCAGATCGCGCACAACATCCCCACCTTCATTGATATAGTTCGCTGTCCAAGCGCTTCCTTGGCTATCTAAAAAGTGTGGTCCCATGCCGCGTACAGCAAAGAGCGTACTCCGGTACGCTTCTGTTTGATCGACATTCTTGGTATGTGATTCAATCAGTTTGCCAACCATTTCTAAGTGGCTAAACTCTTCGATTGCAATATCTTGGAGCATATCCCGAATACCAGGATTTTCGCAATGAAATGACTGCACCCAATACTGTAAAGCGGCTGTTAATTCACCCGTTGCTCCCCCAAACTGCTCTAGCAGTAGCTGGGCATAACGTGGATTCGGCTCTGTGATATTAACAGTATGAATGGGTTCTTTTTTATGGAAAAACATGAATGGATTCCTTTCCTCTATTTGCCGGATCGTTGAGCGCTTGCCAATATTTTTTGTAAAGGAATTCAAAAAAAACGATTCTTTTTCCTTCACAAATCAAGGTATATACCCATACTTTAGATCGGCTGTCAAAGGTATTCCTGCCTCATCGGGTAGACTTAGCTCATGGATTTTTCTATAACCAGAGGAGGACACAAAAAACAAGATTGAAATCTCAGTTGAGGCAATTTTTTAGCTAAAACCGTTACAATCGCTCAACCGAGGATGAAAATCGCTGATAAGGCACCAAAAGCTAAGCAATACTGCACTGTTCTAGTTTTCCAGCCATTGCACTGGCGTGACGCCACCATTCATAACCACCCGCCCACCGCCGCGATGGTAGATGTCCAATAGGTGCCTTGTCGCTAAATTTCAAACCAGAGTCAGGAATATACGGGTTGTGGGTAGGCCAGCCAACGCGATCGCAAAAATTGCTATATTCTCCCCCAACCTCCAGAAAAATTTGCTTTTGTACGCTGAAACCAAAGCGCCCCTGGCTGTACTTTACCCATAACTGGTCAATCGTCCATAAATCCTCGCAAGGAAACTTTTGAATATCGCTGTTGAACAGATAGTGATTGCTTGACTTGCCGACTACCAGGCACATGAGTGCCCAGGTTTCCCCGTCGGCTTCTTTCCATTTCTTTTTGGCGAGTAAATCCCGCAATTTTGTATAGTCAACTCCAATCTCGGAATTCAAGGCACTACCACCCGGTCGTTGAGATTGAGTTGGAACCGGAGATGTAGGTCTGGGGTTTAAATTTTGCTGTACCGCTTGCAAGGCAGAGGCAGCGTCTGGGTAACGATCTTTAATGTTATTTTGTAGCAGCCGATCCAAAATTTGACCCAGGCGATCGCTAACTTTTCTCTCCTTGGGCAAAAAATCGCGCCACGCCCACCCGTTATTCATAATGTCATACATATTCAGGGGCGAAACGCTTGTGAGCAAGTAGATACAAGTGACGCCCAAACTGTAGAGGTCGCTGGAGGGCAGGGCTTTGCCTCGCGTTTGTTCGGGTGCCATATAATCCGGGCTACCAACGATCGTGCCGGTGTTAAACACAGCAGTGTCTGTGAATAGCTTGGCAATCCCAAAATCAATCAAAATTAACTCACCTTCCCTTTCTCCTGGGGAAGAGGAGGTTGAGGGGGTGCGGCGGATAATATTCGCTGGCTTAATATCTCGGTGAATCACCCGATGTTCGTGGATATATTGCAAAACTGGCAACAAATCCTGCAAAAATTCCCAAATCTGCGTTTCGTTATAAATGTCCCGTTGCTGCAATTCCTCCGCTAGAGTTTGCCCGGAAATCAACTCCTGCACTAAATACAGCTGCTGCTGCTGTTCAAAGTGGGCAAAGAGAGAGGGAATTTGCGGATGTTTCCCTAGTTCATTCAGGTGTATCGCTTCCTGACGAAATAAGGAAACGACCTTTCTAAAACTGGTTGAATCTTGCTGTGGGAAGCACAGTTGCTTAATGACACACTTGGGTTTAGAGGGAATATGCTCATCCACCGCCAAAAAAGTTCTTCCCATGCCACCTTTACCAATAGGTTTGACTGGGCGATAGCGGTCTTTCAGCAATAACGCTTGCCCACAACACAGGCAAAATCTTTGGTCAGAAGGATTTTGGGGTCTTTGACATCCAGCGCTAATACAATAGATCATGGCAGCCGCGATCGCACTCCCTGTTGATATTCATCTCCAAGATATCCTCAATTGGAGAGATGACCATAGGGTGTATCTGTTATAAAGCTGCGTGTGGTTAACTGGCGGCTTTACCCGTTTCTCAGCACTTTAGAAGCGATCGCGCAGCTTGAAACAATAATTCTTTGCTAACAAGATTATTGCTTCTCTGCTTGATAAATATAGACATTGTCGAAAGCTCCTACCGACTCAAAATGATAAGAAGGCAGGAACGAACTAACCGACAAATCGGTGCGATAAATGCTAAAAAAGATAAAATTTTGCCGCTCTGTCGTTTCAGCAATCAGCCGCTTCACCTGCGGGCTGCCCGTCTCAACTAATAACATACATTGACGCTTCAAAAAATTCTCAAAGTTTTCTGGAGCCTTTTCACAAACATTGTCTTTTATGTACACCGTTAGTTGCTGTAAGGCAAATTCTTCGTACTCCTCCTGAGTGGGATTCGTCAGCGCCATCGCTACACCCAGCCCAGCCAAGGCGACTCCCGCAATCGTTGTAATAACCTGTAAACCCTTCATGGGATGTTAAAACCATTCTTTTGTAGCCTTTGACTACGGCGATCGCCGTCTGAGTTCCAGGTTAATTGACGAAAGACTGGATCAACTGGCAAACAGAATGCTATATTAAAAATCTGAAATGGCGAGCGTAGCCAAGTGGTTAAGGCAGTGGATTGTGATTCCACCACTCGGGGGTTCAAGTCCCCTCGTTCGCCCTGGCTCTTGTATAGACGTAGATCATCCGTCTCTCAAAAGTCATTACTTTTGGGTGCGACTACTACAAACAAAGACCCCTCTCCAGAAGCCTGCGGAATATGGCTGCAACACTGGGAGGGGTTATTAATATTATTGTTGTGACGCACACTACTTGAGGGGAACAGCCTTTACATCAACCGTGTCTGAATTGGAAGTTGACCCAACACCTGCAACATCCGCTTCAGAGACCGCTTGCTCGTCACGAGACTTGAGGCGCTGAGATAGCATTTGGGAAACTTCAGCAACCAGGAGCGTCAGAATCACACCATCGTCAATCCATCCGATGATGGGTATGAAATCCGGGGCAATATCAATCGGGCTGAAAAGATAAAGTAATGACCCTAGAATCACCCACCAGCGATATTTGGGATTGCGGATCGCGTTGCGATACCAGTTGTAAATTGATTGGATTGAAAAATTATTCATTATTGAATCCTCTAGTTATTTTTAATATTGACAAATCTACCAGCATTATGTAGGTGTGGATATCCACCCGAAGTTTGACTAGAAGATTCGACACTCACGGGAGAACCTCGTCCTTTAGTTCAGTCTGAATGACAATGCTTGTCTAAAATTGGAATGGCTTCAAGTTGTTAAAGAAAATTAAAAGCTTGGGGAGTGTAGGAGGAAAGAATCGACCGTGACTTTTCAAGAACTAATCGAGAAAGGTGGGCCAGTGATGTGGCCTCTGCTGGCTTTATCGCTGCTGTCTCTAGGCACTATTTTTGAGCGCCTGTGGTTTTGGGCAAGAATCTTGACCAAAGAAAGAGAAACTGTGGATCGGGTGCTAGAAGCAGCAACTCGCAACTGGGGAGTTGCCACTGAGATTGCTCACCAAGCCAGAAAACAGCCGATTGGGCGCTTTCTGTATGCTCCCTTACGACTTTCTCACCCCGATCCAGAATTGTTTAGGCTGGCACTGGAAGCAGCCGCAGACGAGGAATTGGCTTCGATGCGCCAAGGCGACAAAATTCTAGAAGCAGTGATTGCCCTTGGTCCCCTACTAGGATTGTTGGGAACCGTGTTGGGATTGATCAGATCCCTGAGTGGTATTCGCCTTGGCGATCTCGGAACGTCTTCAACCGCTGGAGTGACTTTAGGGATTAGCGAATCTCTGATCAGTACGGCGGCTGGGCTGATAGTAGCCATTACCAGCCTTGTCTTCTATCGGCTGTTTCAAGGTTTTTTGTTTAACCAAGTCAAAATTTTCCGTAAAGCGGGAAATGAGCTGGAGTTAATGTACCGACAGGAATGGCCCAAACTTGGTATTGATCGTCATCCGATGAAGGCGAGAGTAGAAACTTCAGATACGGCTGAACCCTAGAAGCCATTCGTGATTGGTCATTCGTCATGGGTTATTAGTCAGGAGCGAAGAATTAGGGACTAAGGACTCATGACTTTTTAAATTCCCCTGTTGTTTAAACTTATGAAGATTAACTTGGATACTCCGGGTGATGACGCCCGAATTGAGATTATTCCCCTGATTGATGTCATCTTCTGTATCCTGACGTTCTTTCTGTTGGCAGCTTTGCAACTCACTCGTCAGCAAGCAATCAGCGTGGATTTGCCCAAAGCTAGTAGCGGCACTCCGCAGATGCGAGAGATGTTGATGGTGAGCTTGGATGATTTTGGTCAAATTTACGTGGAGCAACAGCAGATTAATTCAAAAGATCAGCTGACTCAATCTTTGCAGAATTACCGCTCGACAAATCCAAATGGATTGATGGTGCTGTACGCTTCTCGGACTGCAAGTTACAACGATGTCATCCAGGTTTTGGATTTGCTGCGAGATGTTGGAGGCGATCGCGTGTCTTTAGCGACTCTACCCGGGTCCGGTGATGCGGCGGCTGGCTCTAATACGCAGGTTCCTACGGCTCCTAGTCCCGGTTTAGCGCCCTATTCCGGCAACGCTCCTATCCAACCTTATAATCCTTATGCGCCACCCAGTCCATCAGCCAATCCATACAATCTGGGTCAGCCGCAATTGCCGGTGGCTCCGGGACAACCAGAGATTAATCCCACGATTCCCGGTACTGTACCCGTGACACCGACGGTTCCGGCTCCCCAAGGGACTGATTCTGCTCCCAAGAGGTAGGGACAATTCTGTCAATTTACAGAGGTCGAGGCGCGATTGTTTGTTTAAGGTAGGGATAATCAAAAGATTTTTTCACGCCTCAACTTCTGGATAGGAGGTTTATAAATATGGATTTAATTGATGTGCTGATTACCTGGTTGGTAACAGCCGCCAGTTTGTTAATTATTAGCAAGCTGCCACTCGGAGTTGAAATTGATAACCCAGGAATTGGTTATATTTCGGCAGCCGTTTTTGGAATTTTAAATGCAGCGATTAGCTTTGTATTTTTTACCTTGCCGAATACACTAACATTTGGCATCTACGGATTTTTTGCAAAGCTTCTGACTTTGGGTTTATTCTCTTTTGTCCTTAATGTCATTGCACTGACAATAGCCGCGAGATTGATTACAGGCTTTCGTTTGGAAAAAGGGATTTGGAGTGCGGTCATCGGTGCGATCGCTCTCGCCGCTGTCAGCAGCTTTATTACCAGTGTCGTGATTGGTCAGCCAACAGCAATTGCGTAAAGAGTCGATCGAAGGGTAGGCATCAATTAGGGTAAACTAACCAATCGCTTTAAAAGCCCGTTTTCTATCAGAAAACGGGCTTTTTGCTGCTCAGTTTTTCGGCTAGAGATCCCTCATCGCTCCTTGGAAAAAGGAAGCGATGAAAAAGTTACCAGAACTTTAAGCGGGAACTTGGATTTTCTGGCTACCGGCAAGTCCAAAAGCGGCGTGAATGGCTTGTAAGGCGGTGACGCCCTGATTTTCTGCTACGACGCAGCTGATTTTTATTTCAGAAGTTGTAATCATCTGAATATTGATTTGGTGTTGGGAAAGCGCTTCAAACATTTGGGCGGCGACACCGGGTTGCCCGACCATACCGGAACCGACGATACTGACTTTAGCGATCGCTGTATCCACTAAAACTTCACCGCAGCCTAAGGATGGTGCGAGTTTTTCGAGTGCTGCTTTCGCTTCTGCTGCATCTGCTTGGGCGACAGTAAAGGCAATATCGCGGGTCCCGATCCCATTCACCACGCGACAGCGTTGGGATTGGATAATCATATCCACGCTGATATTTTTCTCAGCCAAGAGTCCAAAAACTTGAGCTGCCATCCCTGGACGATCGGGGATATGACGAATGGCGAGACGCGCTTGATTGAAATCAAGGGCAACACCGCGCACGGGGGGAGCGGAGTGCTGAGGACTCAGGGCTGAGGACTGAGAAATTTTGCCCTGTTGTTCCACACCACTTTCTACAATTCTGTTTTGGTGGAGTGGGGAATTGTTGACCTCGAAGGTTTGGCACAAAAGAGCGATCGCGCGATCGCAATCATCCGCATCAATGACGCAACTAACTTTCACTTCCGAGGTGGAAATCATCTGAATGTTGATCCCAGCACTAGAAAGCGTAGCGAACATCTGCGCTGCTACACCCGGACGCCCAATCATTCCCGCACCCGCGATCGAGACTTTGGCAATTTGCCTGTCTACCATCACCTCGGCTTCTCCGTCTTCTGGGTTGTTTGAGCTGCGGAGGGCGGGTGCGATCGCTGCGGCTACAGCTTCTGCCCGATTGATGACGTTTTTGCTAACTGTAAATGCAATATCGTTGGTATTGCCTTCGTGAATCGACTGGATAATTAAGTCGATATCTAAGGCTTGATGGGCAATTTCACCAAATAGCCGCGCCGCCACGCCTGGACGATCTGGCACCCGCAACAGCGCAATTTTCGCTTGGTCGGTATCAAATTCTACCCCATCGACAGGACGGGCAATTTCTAAATCTTGGAGCGATCGCGGCTTAGGCATTGGAGAAATCACCCTAGTCCCCGGATCGTCCGTCCAGCTAGAACGCACCACCAACTCTACGCCATAATTCCGGGCAATTTCCACAGCGCGAGGATGCAGCACCTTTGCCCCTAAGCTTGCTAACTCAAGCATTTCATCGGAGGTAATCTCCTCCATCAGCTGGGCTTCTGGCACTAACCGGGGATCGGTCGTAAAAATTCCTGGCACATCGGTGTAGATTTCGCAACAGCTTGCTCGTAAAGCTGCCGCCAGTGCTACCGCCGAAGTATCGGAACCGCCGCGCCCCAAGGTGGTAATTTCCAAATCTTCGGTGCTGCTGATGCCTTGGAAACCCGCCACCACAACCACTTTACCCGCGTCTAAGTGACGTTCCATCCGATGTGTCTGGATATGCAGAATCCGGGCGCGGGTGTGTTCGGCTTCGGTAACAATTCCCACCTGTGCCCCGGTCAGAGACACCGCTGACTGTCCTAATTCCTGCAATGCCATACTCAGCAGGGCGATTGAGACTTGCTCGCCAGTCGAGAGCAGCATATCCATTTCTCGACGAGAGGGATTTGTAGAGATTTGGTTGGCTAATTTCACCAATCCATCAGTCGTCTTCCCCATTGCCGAAACGACGACAACCAGCGAGTTGCCCATCTGGGCTGTTTTTAAAACCCGCTGAGCGACTGCTTGAATGCGTTCCACCGAACCAACTGAAGTGCCACCGTATTTCTGGACAATTAACGCCATAATTCTCTCACCAATCCTGCCTAGGATATACCCACAGGCTAAAGCCTGTGGCTACACAAACCAAGCCTGCCTAAGCTCGTAAGCGCACTAAAGGTGCGACAGGCTGACACGGCAAGGCATCTTATCTTCTTTTAACCTAATTAAATTATCAGACTTGCTGGGACAAAACAGGCTGACTTTAGATTGTGTTGATTGATTATCGTCAAACATCTATCGCAGGTGGTGTGGAGATAGAGCGAAGGGCTTGAGGATTTTCAAGAATGATGCGATCGCTTCCTCCTCCCTGACAAAGGTAAGATCCATACAGTAAATGCCACAGAAAGTCACTATGTTAGACGGCAACCTGCTGCATAATCTGCCGTCTAGTGCAGAATTGCCTGACTCTGACGATACTTCTGTAGACAATGAACTACAAACTCTCATTCTCAATTAACCAGACACCAGTTCCTGCTGATTGTCTTACTTATGTAGTATGGTAAAAATTTGGTAGTGATTAAAGTAAATTTAATGTTTACTCGCTTTGAAAAATTGCCCATACGGGTATCAGAATTGAAAACTTGCTTCTACTGTGGGAATTCTCTACCAGCCACAGCAAACGAACATATTTTTAATTCATCTTGGGGCGGCTCACACAAAACAGGAGACTTGATTTGTAACGAGTGTAATATTAGCTTCTCAACACAAACAGACCCGGCTTTTTCTGTTTATATTGAGGCTGTAATGAATGCTTGGTCATTTAAAGGAGAACGTCATAAAGATGTACCAAAAATTATCTTAAAAGGAGATTATTTTTTAGAAAAAGGAGGAATGCTTAAACTTAAGCAAGCAATCATTGAAGATGAAATCCAGTCTGATGGGACGATTAATCCACACCTCGTCTTTAACTCTAGGAGTCAAGCCAAACATTGGATAGAAGAAGGCGGTATGGCTACTTGGCTAGGAAGATTACCATCAGCAGACGGACAGAAATATTTCAAGGAATTAATAAAGCAGGCAACTTCAAATGTGCTAGATGCTAAGCCTCAGAAATTTTCTGCTAGGGTGAATCTTCGGGAGCAGTATCGTTCATCTGCTCATACAATCCTCAAGTGCCTAAAATTTTATTTACCAGAGTGGATTTCTAGTGATTTGACTAAACCTGTTCAACAATTTGCGCGATATGACCAAGGTGACTGGAGGTTTTTTGCAGTCGATGTTGAGCAAATTATTTCTATAGCTGAACAGGCGGCAAGCAGATTAGGGTTAGGTGTTCACCATAACTCAGTAGAGGTTTACTGGTGTTCTCATTTAAAGATGGTCATTGGTGTGCTAACTATCCTTCATCGAGTCAGAAGGACAGTTATCATTGCTCAAAACTATTGTGGGCCAGATGCCATCTTATATGTTGCTGAAGATACACATGGTTCTAAAAAGCCTCCTCAAGCACTGTTTGCCGAATTTGACTCAAAGCAATTCTCTCTACCATTATTAGGTGTGCAATATTTCGCATCTCTCCCTAAAATGGAGCAATTCTTTGATCATGAGCTTACAGTTCTTATGGCACTTTATTATCCAATTGACGCTATTACGGCTCGTTTAACTGAAGGAATCAAAGCACTTAACGAGAAAACTCCTCGAATCAATGAAACAGCGATTGAAGAGTATGTGAACTTGTTTCTGGAATTTATCTCGAATTTAAGCAAAATTTTAGGAGTGCCTATAGATCCAGATAGGGCACCTACCAAGCTTTTTTAATATGGCTTTTCAAGTTTAGTAAATCAGTCTATAGGTAGGGCTTGTACAGATTTGGATGTTACTGCTCTGATGGTAAAAGCGTTTGACCATGTTATGAAAGATTGCAACTTGGATATGCTCTAGAAAAGTGCGATCGCAATTTAAAAATAGTTATCCCAATTATGGAAAATCGAACGGTTCCTTTAGCCCCTACAAGTGATCGCGCTTGTTTGGTGGTTGTCATTGTTTTCTCTTGGCTCCACAACAACTGGACAGCAATTAATATCGATACGATTAAACATCGTAATTACGATAAAAGGTGTCAAGAGGAGCTGCCTTAGGGTAGCAGGACATTTTAGACAGAGCGACAGCTTTTAAAATTCACCAGGCTATTCCCAACTCTCAACTTGTTTTCTTCTTGTGTATCAATCATGACCACCTCCTGACAGACTTGATATGGATGAGTAAGTACCTAAAATCGAGGACAATTAGCGATGTTGAAGGGAGAACGACTAACGCTACGGGGTATACGGCGGGACGATCTGCCAAAACTGTGCGAGTTTAACAATGATTTAGCCGTTGAATTGGCAGGTGGAGGCGATCCGCCGATTCCTCAATCCCTGGAACGGCTACAAGCAGAGTTCGATCAAAATGCTGCTAAAGGTGGACGAGATGGCACCTGGTTTGCGATCGAGGCAGATGGCAAGTTCATTGGGCAGTGCGGCTTGGTTGGTTTTGATATATTTCAGGGGGTGGCGCGTGTCTGTGAATTAGGCATTGCAATTGGCGATAAGGAATATTGGGGACGCGGCTACGGTCGTGAAGCGATCGCATTGCTGCTGAATTATGCGTTTCGATACTGGAATTTACATCGAGTTTGGTTAAGGACAAACTCAAGGAATGAACGAGCGATTCGCTGTTATCAATCCTGTGGGTTTGTGGAAGAAGGTCGCCTCCGGGGGCACGAGTGGTATGACGGCAGCTACATTGATACGCTGTGCATGGGAATATTGCGCGAGGAGTGGGAGCAGATTAAGAAACAAGACTGATTTCATCTAACGCAACTCCCCATTTGACAATTCTTTGAGAACGCTTGAAGCAAACTGTCCTTGAGTTCCTTGGTGTCTCTATGACGCCACCCATAGATTTACATAAGAGCCACTAACTTTAACAACTCTGCTGACCAGCGACTCCCGATTGCGATCGCACTATCATCTTCTGTATTTTTCGGATTTAATTCTCACTTGCTAATTTTTGTCGTAACTCCCGAATCGCAACGCTGGTATTGCGCTCGGAGGCAATTCGGAAACACTCGGTGATGAATGCTAAAACATTAATATTGGGAAAAAAACGGCTACTGGTTACAACCGTGTAGCGATCGCTCTGCAAGCTGTAAATCTTAAGCTGATTCTTTTTATATAGCCAAACTTCCGGCACTTGATAAGGCAGGTAGTCGTTTACATCCGTATAGCTGGTTACATCTATCTCAATTACCAAATCGGGGGATGGCTCTATTTCCCAATTGATGCGGTCTTTTCCTGCAACTGCTGCCCAGTTATCGATATAAAAGCAGTAGTCCGGTTCAATGCCGCTAATCTCTGGGAGTTCCATCGTAATCGGGGTAAATGCCTCGTAGTCCTGCCCTAAATGGTCTAGGAGAGCTGTTACCACCATTGCAATAATGTGGGCTTCTCGTCCGTGTCGAGGTAGCGGTGACATTAACAAAATTTCTCCGGGTCGATACTTGATACGAGGAATCGAGCGATCGCCTAGTTGCTGAGTGAGTGATTGATAGCCCTGCCAACTACCGGGTAGCCGCACCACTGCGCCTGCGGGTAACTGGATTTTCTCTGGTGTGATAACTGCAAACATTGGACTTATACCTCCATCTCCACTGTAATCCTTGTATCGCACCTAACCATCGTGTCGCAGCGCAACAAAAAGGTTCTGCCTCAGAAAAGCATGGAGTGTCTGATCATAAGGCTGATTAATCCTTTCCTAAACTCATAAAAATTGATGAGGAGAAATTTTTGGAAAACCCTTTGAAAGCAATGAATCGATATTGTAGGCAATGTGAATATTCGAGTTTAGAGTAACAAAGCAAGTCAAAAGGGCGATCGCGTCTTTTTTCATCCTCATTGCGAACTGACAAGTCAGCGCTTCGCGAGCGCGCCATTGTCTAGCATCAGCTTAAATCTGTGCTGAATACCTCTTATGGCAGACTTTCCAGGCACAACAATCTACCTGTAGCCGTCGCTACGCCTGTTTTAACCCTGGCACACTAGGCTAATATGAACATCTGTAACGGAAGCCTTGCCAGTTGGTAAAGAAATGTTAGTTCAACCGTAGCCACGGGCAACATAAAACAAAGGATGTCAATTTTATGGTAGTAGCAGTGGAAAATCAGTCTCCTCACCATGTTGTGATTGTCGGTGGCGGCTTTGGCGGACTTTATGCTGCCAAGGCATTGAGCGGCGCACCTGTCCATGTGACACTGGTCGATAAACGTAACTTTCATTTGTTTCAGCCACTCCTTTATCAAGTCGCTACCGGAACGCTATCCCCAGCAGATATTTCATCTCCTCTGCGTGCGGTACTCAGCGAGAGCAAAAATACTAAAGTGCTGATGGGAGAGGTAAAGGATATCGATCCACAACAGCGAAAAGTCATCCTCGCTGGCGAAGAACTGATCTACGACACGTTAATCGTTGCCACAGGTGTGAGCCATTTTTACTTTGGCAATGACCAATGGGCAACCGTAGCGCCAGGATTGAAAACAGTTGAAGATGCCCTGGAAATGCGGCGTCGCATTTTTATGGCGTTTGAAGCGGCAGAAAAGGAAACCGATCCCGAAAAACGACGTGCCTGGTTGACATTTGCGATCATCGGCGGAGGGCCGACGGGGGTAGAATTAGCGGGAGCGATCGCAGAACTCGCTTACAGTACCCTGAAGCGAGATTTCCGCAACATTGACACTTCTGAAGCCAAAATTTTGTTACTGGAAGGGATGGATCGCATCCTACCTCCCTACACACCAGAGTTATCTGCAAAAGCAGAAGCCTCTCTTCAGCGCTTAGGTGTCACTGTGCAGACAAAGACGCTGGTGACAAATATTGCAGAGAATATTATCACCACAAAACAAGGCGATAAAATCGAACAAATTCCAGCGAGAACAACCTTATGGGCAGCGGGAATCAAAGCTTCACCAATGGGAAAAGTTTTGGCAGAACGCACGGGCGCTGCAATTGACCGGGTGGGGCGGGTTATCGTTGAATCCGACCTGAGTATAGCAGGACATCCTAATATCTTTGTGGTCGGTGACTTGGCAAGTTTTTCTCATCAAAATGAGAAACCACTACCAGGTGTTGCACCCGTGGCAATGCAGGAAGGGGAATATGTTGCTAACCTGATCAGACAGCGGATTGCCGGTTACAGTATGGCACCTTTCCAATATATTGACCGAGGCAGTATGGCTGTTATCGGGCGGAATGCTGCGGTAGTCGATTTGGGTTATGTGAAGTTTTCCGGTTTGCTCGCTTGGCTCACCTGGGTGTTTGTTCACATTTACTTCTTAATTGAGTTTGATAATAAACTTATCGTCATGCTCCAGTGGGGTTGGAATTATTGGACTCGCAAACGTGGGGCAAGATTGATTACCGGCGACGAGGTAATTGGGAAGGTAGGAGTTGACGCTAACGGCGATTATTACGTGCCACTGAAGAGTAAAGAAACGGTGGAAGTTTAAACGCAAAGGTACGCGAAGGTTTACGCAAAGGTTCGCCGAGGAAAGATATTTCTTTGGGAACCTTTGTGTTTAAAAAGACGAAATTAATTTCGTCGATGAACTTGGGTAGCAGTGGCTTGATCAGTGGGGACTAAAAGTAATTCGCTGATATTAACGTGAGCAGGTCTAGTGACACAGAAAAATATTACATCTGCAATATCTTCTGGTGTTAAAGGTGTTAAACCTTGGTAAACTTTTTGAGCGCGATCGCTATCCCCATGAAATCGTACTTGACTAAATTCCGTTTCAACTAACCCTGGATCGACTGAAGTCACTCGCACAGGCGTTCCTAACAGGTCTTGCTTTAAACCTTCGGAAATCGATTTTACAGCGGCTTTAGAAGCACAGTAGACGTTGCCACCGGGATAGGTTTGATGACCGGCAATGGAGCCAAGATTCACCACATGACCTTTACCCCGGTTTACCATTCCTGGCACTAAATAGCGGGTGCAATAAAGTAAGCCTTTAATATTGGTATCGATCATTTCTTCCCAGTCTTGAATACTGCCTTCGTGGAGTTTATTTAATCCCCGGCTAAGACCAGCATTGTTAATTAAGATATCGACCTCAGCCCAAGCATCTGGCAGAGAAGAAAAGGCGGATTCAACAGAAGCGCGATCGCGTACATCTACTGCTAGTAGATGCAACTGGCAAGAAAATTCTTTGCTAAGTTCATCTGCGAGTTCCTGCAACCGCTCTTGGCGTCGAGCCACTAAGATCAGTTTGGCACCCGCTTGGGCAAACATCTTGGCACAAGCAGCACCAATTCCACTACTCGCGCCAGTAATTACAACGATTTTGTCTTTGATAGAAATCATTCGGTTTAACTAAATTTTATGGCAATCTAAGTAAATCTTAAAACCCTCTTTTTTCTTTTATTCACGTTTTTTGCAGTCTTTAAAAATATTCCTTGCAAATCAAACAAAATTGCTATAAATTCTGAAAATTGAGCTTTGAGTTTTTAATTTAATTAAAAACTCAAAACTCAAAACTCAAAACTATTTGGAAGGGCGACTGCCTTCTACAACCCGCAGGCGCTGAGTAACTGTTGTCATGCCTTGTTCGCGGATTACAACCGTTGATACCCAATAATTCCCTTTTGTCAGGGGGGCGCGACCTACCTTAAAAATTCCACCCGATGACAGCAACTCCAGATCCACCGGCGCGGGTTTGGCAAAGCGATCGCCCCGTACGGGTTCTTCCACTGCTGCTCCCAACATCAAATCGTCGCCTAGGGGTTCTTGGACCACTGCATCAAGGCTATAGGATTGACCAATACGCACCTCTTCCGGTAATTTCATGTCCACCGTGGGAGGCTTTACGCCTGCGGTCGTCTGAGTGCGTTCTCCCAGAATCTCCTGCTGGACAATTTTTTGACCTTGAAAGCGCTGACGCGATCGCAAGGCGGACTCAAACTTCATATTTTTGCCATCCATTCGCTGGGTGCCCGTAATCTGAGTCACCGTCTCCACAACAAGCGCATCGCCTTCCTTTTCCCAAGATTTGAGTTCTGTACGATAATTCAGGTTTGGGTAGCGCTTCCAGAGTTGAGTTAAAGTCTGTTGCAGACTCTGACGATTTAAGCCATCAGAATGGGTAAAATTCTGGCTATAGAACTGCATCACCGCATTGACATCCTGACGATTGGCAGCTGCATCAATTTGCGTGAGAGAATTTTTTAGCTCGGCGGGTGCTGTTTCTGGACTCGCTGCTCGAACAGTGTTTGGATGAAGCAGGGACGTAAAAATTATAAAGGCAAAAATTTTCGACTTTTGCTTGATGAGAGACTGGAACAAGCTGACAGACGGAGTTATCTGGTTACGCATCACAGACGTGTTTGAATAATTGGATAAAGAAAACCGTGTCGAGCAACAGACGTGCTAAAGAGTAGAAATCCTGGATGCTCTATTGGCTAATTTATAACTGATTTTTAATCTTATCCGAGCCAGGACAGCCAGTAGGAGATAGAAACTTTGGCAAATGAACCGAAACGATTGTTAATTGCAGCGAGTGGTACTGGGGGACATTTATTTCCCGCGATCGCGCTAGCCGAGAAACTGCCAGACTATGAAATTGAGTGGTTGGGTGTCCCGAACCGCCTAGAAACCCAGTTAGTTCCGGCTCAATATCCCCTCAACACCATTGAGGTGGAAGGGTTTCAACAAGGGTTTGGACTGGGGACATTGGGCATTCTGCTGCGACTGACGGGTTCCATCCGGCAGGTACGCCAGCTACTTAAAGACAAGAATTTTCAGGGTGTATTCAGCACAGGGGGTTACATTGCTGCACCGGCGATTATTGCCGCGCGGTCTATTGGAATCCCGGTGATTATGCACGAATCCAATGCACTCCCCGGCAAAGTGACTCGCTGGTTGAGTCCGTGGTGTAATAGCGTGGCGCTGGGGTTTGAATATGGAGCGCATTACCTACCCCGCGCTGGAACCGCCTACACAGGCACCCCAGTTCGCGCCCAGTTTCGCACCCCCCAAAAGCTGGAGTTGCCGATTCCTGAAGATGTCCCCTTGATTGCAGTCGTCGGTGGCTCTCAGGGCGCTGTTGCCGTCAATCAAATCGTCCGCGAGTGCGCCCCAGCGTGGTTGAATGCCGGTGCCTGGATTGTCCATCTGACGGGCGATAATGACCCTGATGCCCAAAGTTTCCAGCATCCTCAGTATCTTTCCATGCCGTTTTATGACAATATGGCGGCACTTTTGCAACGGACGAACCTGGCAATTAGCCGCGCTGGCGCTGGGACATTAACTGAACTTGCGGTTACGCAAACCCCAGCGATTCTCATTCCCTACCCCTTCGCCGCTGAAGATCATCAAGTCTACAATGGGGCAATTTTTAACTCAGCAGGGGCTGGTTTGGTATTCCGGCAGTCAGAGCTGACGCCTCAGTTACTAGAAAGTAAGGTATTGAATTTATTGCAGTCGCCCGAACAACTACAACAAATGGCTCAAAAAGCTGCTACGCTAGCAGTTCCTGACAGTGCCGAACGTTTAGCCGATCTGGTGCGCCGAACGCTGTAGCTAAAAGGCTTTCAATCGCAAAGCCTTTGGATGAGAAATTAGGGTTTATCCACAAATTGGAACCGCCAATGTAACGCCAGTAATTGTTAGTTTTGAGGAGGGGCAACTTTAAGAGAAAGTTGCCCGTACAGTTGTTCCTCGCAAACCATGAAACTCAAAATCGCAACAGCTATACTCCTTGCCACTATTGGCTTCGTGGCTCCAGCTAAGGCGCAAGATCCCGAACCGATCGCCCCAACAACGCCCTCATCTCCAGCGCAACCGGCTTCAGATCCAGTTTTGGAAGCCTGCGCCCAAGACCAAGCCGATACTTTACCCAATCCTTTCTCAGATGTGCCGTCGAATCACTGGGCATTCAAAGCGGTTCTAAGTATGTATTATTGTGGCGCTTATCGAGGGTCAAGTTCACCTGAGGGGGTTAAACCATTTTTGCAACAACAGATTCCTCAACAAAGCAGTAATCTGCCTGAAACCAAAGTGGAAGTTCCCCGAACTTAGGAGGATTGTGTGTATAAGTAAGGATGCGATCGCTCTCAGAAAAGTGCCGAGAGCGATCGCATCTTTACAATAGTAAATAGCTTGGTTTATACCCGTTCACCATAAAGTTTTGCGATGTAGTAAGTGAGGTCAGTTAATAGTGCCTCAAGAACTCATTGGCTTAAGAGTTTTCATTTTGGAAGGAAGATATGAAGATGCTTTGTCCCTAAGGGATGAGTTGAAAGGGATGAGTAAAAAAGCTATGTTGCAAAATATCAAAAGCTTTCTGAGTAAAATGCTTGTTTATTTGATAAAAAAATTAAGTTGAGCAGCGTTAACTAATTCCCGCTCTGTTTCTATTCAAGCTTTGCTCCTGAAAATCAAAGCTTTGAATTTTAAAGAAAATAAAATTCCCTATTGTATTAACCGAGCTGAATGGGAATTTGACTTAAAAAATGTTTTTGAAAAAGCTATTTAGGTATTTAGTGTAGAAGCTGTTAATAGAAATTAAACCTATTTAAATTGCAAGGGATAATAGACAAAAGGCAGATGATAGAAGCCCATAAACCTCTCAAGTTAACCTATTTTCATTCAGTGAAATAATTAAGCGAGGTTATTAGTGAGGAATTGAGCCAATTACGAGGTGGGGAAGATTGGAAGTTAGAAAGACAAATTTGATTCCTTTCGAGTAGTTTCAGTAACTGCACTGCTACTCTTAGAAGACAAGTCTTCCCACTCGTGCCAAAATGCGATCGCGCCGCCCTCACTAACCTTTGTTCCTGTTTCTCTTCCTCCGCGTCCTCTGCGTCCTCTGCAGTTCGTTTCCAACTTAAACAGTGAATTCGTGAATTCCCCCCATTCAATCTCTCTCGAAGTTCAAGAAACAGGCAGTCGCATTGACCGCTATCTTTCCCAACAACTACCAGATTTATCCCGTTCGCGCATCCAGAAACTAATTGAAGACGGCAACGTGCTACTGAACGGCACCGTCTGCACGTCCAAGAAAGCAACCATGCAAATGGGCGATCGCCTATCTTTAACGATTCCAGAAGTGCGATCGCTAGACCTGCAACCAGAAGAAATCCCTTTAGATGTTCTTTATGAAGATGATTCCCTGATTATCATCAACAAACCAGCGGGTTTAGTCGTTCATCCAGCAGCAGGACACGAAGCAGGCACGCTCGTCAACGCTCTTTTAGCCCACTGTCCTCTCGCGGAAATTGGCGGAGTGCAACGTCCGGGAATTGTCCATCGTCTTGACAAGGATACGACGGGGGCAATGGTTGTTGCTAAAACCGACCAAGCCCACCAACACTTGCAAGCTCAACTAAAAGCTAAAACCGCACGCCGGGAATATTTGGGCGTCGTCTACGGTTCTCCCCGCGCCGACAGCGGCACGATTGACCAGCCTATCGGTCGTCATTCAGGCGATCGCAAAAAAATGGCTGTCGTACCGCTAGAGAAGGGGGGACGAGCGGCGATGACTCACTGGCGGGTGCAGGAACGCCTGGGAAACCACACGTTGATGCTTTTTCAACTCGAAACAGGTCGCACCCACCAAATTCGCGTTCACAGCGCCTACATCGGTTATCCAATTGTGGGAGATCCCGTTTACAGTTCCGGTCACTCTGTCGGGGTCAATCTTCCCGGTCAAGCGCTCCATGCTTGGCGGCTTCGATTGCAACATCCAGTAACCGGGGAGTTGATAGAAGCGATCGCACCCCTACCCTCAGCATTTGTAAAGCTTCTCGATGTGCTGCGAAGACGAATTGCTGCCACTAATCCACAATCGATAGACCGATAAGGCTTTATATATTTACATAAAACTACATAATTACATTTAGCTCCAAAAAACACCTAACCCTTGCCGAGAAACTTTTTAAACAAATATTAAGAAACTATAAAGACAAAAACCTTGGTTTTTTTGAGTATAAATACTTGGAGAATTGTAACAAAGTATGTGGGAAATAAAATCCAAGACCCCTGGAAGAGTAAGGATTTGAGCTTTTATTCATGGCTCTTGAGATTGCTTAATAAATCTTAAAAAACAAAGCTGCGAAGGCGTTGTATAAAAATAACCGGAGGGATCAATAACAGACAAAAGTTAAACAAGACACGGATTTATCAAGGTTGCAAATCTCTCATAAAAGCACGGACTTTTCTCATATTTCTGTGAAAACCAATTTGTTGCAGGTAAAGTAACAGAAGGGATGGGAGAGCGACTTAAAAAGTGTGTTGGACTTATGTCTGGGCTTGACCAATCCAAGAGCTGATTCAATAGATTGAAGTAGCTCTGCTTGACAAATATCGACGTTTTAAAAAACCACACTCATCCAAATCAGTAGTAGGAGATTGAGTTCATGTTAGATGCATTCGCCAAGGTTGTTTCTCAGGCTGATGCCCGCGGTGAATTCTTGAGCACCGAGCAGCTCGATGCCCTGACCAATGTTGTCAAGGATGGCAGCAAGCGTTTGGATACCGTTAACCGCATCACCAGCAATGCTTCCAGCATTGTTGCCAACGCCGCTCGTGCTTTGTTTGAAGAGCAGCCTCAACTGATTCAACCAGGTGGAAACGCATACACCAACCGTCGTATGGCAGCTTGCCTCCGCGACATGGAAATCATCCTTCGCTACGTTACCTACGCCACAATCGCAGGTGATTCTAGCGTGTTGGACGATCGCTGCTTGAACGGTCTACGCGAAACCTACCAAGCTCTAGGCGTTCCTGGTGGTTCTGTTGCTGCTGGCGTCCAAAAGATGAAAGAAGCTGCGGTCAAAATCGCTAATGACCCCAATGGCATCACCAAGGGCGACTGTAGCCAACTGATGTCTGAAGTAGCTAGCTACTTCGATCGTGCCTCATCTGCTGTTGCTTAAGAACAACTAGCAAGCTTGCTGTTGGATAGACGCGAACATTCGCGTTGTTTAGTCGAAAACTTTGCAAACACTTTTAGGGAGATACCTCAACAATGAAGACCCCGATTACTGAAGCCATCGGCGCAGCCGATACCCAAGGTCGTTTCTTAGGCAACACCGAACTGACTGCTGTTAACGGTCGCTTTGAGCGTGCCGCTGCCAGCATGGAAGCTGCCCGTGCATTGACCCAAAAGGCTCAGCAACTGATTGATGGTGCTGCTCAAGCCGTGTACCAAAAGTTCCCATACACCACCCAGATGCAGGGGCCTCAGTATGCTTCTGACTCTCGTGGTAAATCCAAGTGTGCCCGTGACATCGGTCACTATCTGCGGATGGTTACCTACTGTCTAGTTGCTGGTGGTACAGGTCCAATGGACGAGTACCTGATTGCCGGTTTGGATGAAATCAACCGCACATTCGAGCTGTCCAACAGCTGGTACGTAGAAGCCCTCAAGAACATCAAGGCCAATCATGGTCTGACTGGTCAAGCTGCTAACGAAGCCAACACCTACATCGACTACGCCATTAACGCCCTGAGCTAGTATTCAGGTGCGGTGCCCGGAAGAATCAGCGAGTGTTGGCGTGCTTGCTAGCAGTTGCTAATTTTTCCGGGCATTGTTTTTCTCAATTTGAGTATAAAAATCTTAAAAAGTTGTTGCGTTGGGAGAGCAAGAATGGCCGGTTTAGTGGCGTCGAATTTAGCAGCAGCAGGCCGCCTAGGTCTTTCTGCATTTGATGAAACACGGGTGGAACTGCGGCCTGACTGGACAGAGGACGATCTGCAAGCGGTAATCCGCGCGGTTTACCGTCAGGTACTAGGCAACGATTACATCATGAAGTCGGAACGCCTAACCTATGCTGAATCGCAGCTTCGGCAAGGAAATATAACGGTAAGAGATTTTGTCCGCGCGATCGCTAAGTCAGATCTATACAAAAACAAGTTTTTCTTTCGCAATTCCAATACCCGCTTGATCGAACTCAACTACAAGCATTTGCTAGGGCGGGCACCTTACGCAGAGGATGAGATAAACTCCCACCTCAATATCTATGAGGAACACGGGTACGACGCAGAAATCGATTCCTACATCGACAGCGTTGAGTATGAAGCCAACTTCGGAAACAACGTTGTCCCTTATTATCGTGGATTTATGGTAGAGCCGGGAGTGAGAACGACCGGCTTTACTCGTATGTTCCGCCTGTATCGGGGTTATGCGAATAGCGATCGCTCCCAAGTTGGAGGAAAAACTCCCCGACTGATGGGCGAATTGAGCCGAAATGAGGCTTCTACAATTTTCCAACCCTCTGGCAGTTCTTCGTCCTGGAGATCGGCAGCGATTCCTCAAGACGCGGCCCCCAGAAAAGCCCTCGGCGGTACTAAGGAACAAAGCGGACGGGTTTATCGCATTGAAGTGTCTGGAATTCTCAGCCCAGGCTACCCGAAAGTCCGTCGCAGTAGCAACGCCTTCCTAGTGCCCTACGAGCAGCTGTCCCAAAAACTACAGCAAATTACGAAACAGGGCGGCAAAATTGTCAGCGTTACACCCGCTTAAGGTGAGCAGATTCTAAGTGTCATCGCACTTAGTCTTTTTTGAATGAGTCTTTTTTGACAATGGTGATGACACCAACTATCAAGTTTCATGTCATCACCCCCTCAACTGTTTTCAACCCAATTACAGGAGCTATTTCAACGATGTTTGGACAAACTGCACTTGGGAGCGGTACTTTGGGTGACGCTGCCAATCGGGTATTTCGCTACGAAGTCGAAGGTTTACGTCAGACTTACGAATCTGACAAACTCAGCTATCCCATTCGCCGTAGTGGCAGTTTCTATATCACAGTGCCCTACAGCCGCATGAATGAAGAAATGCAGCGGATTAACCGCATGGGTGGCAGAATCGTCAACATTCAGCCTTTAACTCTGGATGGAGACAGCGAAGCTAAAAGCCAAGCGACAACAGCCCATCAAAATCATGACGCTGAAGGCAAGCGCTAAGCCGATTCAGCTTACCCAGAAAGCCCATTCAGCCATGTTCGTAAAAGCCAAGTCATTGCACTCCTACGATGCGATCGCCTAATCCCGATCGATATTCTGAATCAGACTCACCGTCCGGAAATCCACCGGGTAGCGAACCGCTAACGGTGGAGCAGGCAATTGCCAATCTCCGCCATGAAGATTTAAGTCTCCGCTACTATGCTGCCTGGTGGCTGGGTAAATTCCGCGTGCGCGAGTCTGCTGCTGTAGAAGCTCTGATTACAGCTTTGGAGGATGAATCGGATCGGACAGAGCTAGGTGGATACCCCCTCCGTCGCAATGCCGCACGAGCGCTAGGGAAACTAAGCGATCGCCGAGCCGTTCCAGGGCTGATTCGTTGTTTGCGCTGCTCCGACTTCTATGTTCGAGAAGCCGCAGCTCAGTCTTTGGGAATGCTAGGCGATCGCACCTGCATTCCGGAACTGATGCAACTGCTAGAAGGGGGTGTGGCAGCCGCTCTGCCAGTACCAGGGCGACCCCATCTGACACAACCCTATGAAGCAGTGCTGGAAGCCTTAGGAGCACTTCAAGCGGCGGAAGCAACTGCTCAGATTCAACCGTTTCTGGAGCATCCTGTCGCGCGGGTGCAATATGCAGCAGCGCGGGCAATGTACCAGTTAACGGAAGATTCCGTTTATGGGGAACGCTTGGTTCAAGCATTGGAAGGCAGCGATCTGCAACTGCGCCGCATCGTATTATCAGACTTGGGTGCGATTGGTTATCTGCCAGCAGCGGAAGCGATCGCCAGTGCTGCCACCGAAAATAGCTTCAAACTCATTGCCCTCAAAGGGCTGCTGGAACACGTACAGGCGCGAGCGATCGCGTCTTTACACCCAGATGAACCGAATTCGCTATCTGCTGACGCCATCAGGGTGATGACCCTGATGGATGCTTTGTTATAGTCAATTGTCGTTTTCTAATGGCTAATCGCAAGTAGCAAATGGCAATTAACAACTAGCAATCAGTAAGTAGCTAGACATAACTTAAACAGCACGTAGCCTATAGGTAGGGTGGGCACTGCCCACCCATTGCACGGCACGGGTGGCAGTTCCCACCCTACTGCTTCGTTTATTTATGCTCAGCTACTTAACAAATGGCAATTGACAATTCGCAATTCGCCATTGACCACCGAGCGCCGATGATGGACTAATGACTGATTCGCCCCAAGAACTGATTCGTGCCATTGAACAGGCAGATTCCCCCGGACGTTTGGTGGCGTCAGTCCGAGCCTTAGCTGCCGCCCGTCTAGAAGTTGGGATTCCTACCCTGATCGCCGTCTTAGGTTATAACAACCCAGGAGCGGCAGTAGCAGCAGTAGAAGGGCTGATTCAGTTAGGGGAAATCGCCGTACAACCCTTGCTGGAAAAACTGGACGCCTATGACTACGGTGCCAGGGCTTATGCGATTCGTGCCCTAGCCGGAATCGCCGACCCCCGCGCTTTAGACATCTTAGTAGAGGCAGCAGTCACCGACTTCGCGCCCAGCGTTCGCCGCGCTGCTGCGAAAGGGCTGGGAAACCTCCGGTGGAACACGTTGAATGCCCAACAGATTCAAAGCGCGATCGCTAGGGCATTGGAAACCCTGCTGCTCATTTCTCAAGACCAGGACTGGGCGATTCGCTACGCCGCTGTCGTCGGCTTGCAAGCACTCTCCACTCAGTTGGAAGTCCGCCCGTCCATCCAAAAGCGATTAGCGGAAATGGCTTTAGATAATGACCCAGCAGTTCGTGCCAGAGTTCAGCTGGCTCACCAGTCATTAGTGATGAGTCCTTAGCAAAGGCCCATTCGTCTTTTATTCATGGACTCATCACTAACAGCTAACAACTAACAACTAACAACAAAAAATATGCCAATTCCACTTCTTGAAATTACACCAACCACGCAGAATCAGCGTGTAGAAGGGTACGAAGTACCTGATGAGGACGACGCACAGATTTATCGATTGACAGATGCAACCTCAGACACGGCAATTAATGACTTGATCTGGGCTGCCTACCGGCAAATCATCAGCGAACATTTAATTTTAGAAAGCTACCGCCAACCTTTTCTAGAATCTCAACTGCGGAATCGAGCTATATCCGTGCGCGAGTTTATTCGAGGATTGGGCAAGTCCGATGTTTATCGGCAGTTGGTGGCAGACACGAACTCCAACTACCGCTTAGTTGACATCACTTTCAAGCGGTTTCTGGGACGCGCTACCTATGGCAAAGACGAGCAAATTGCTTGGTCAATTGTAATTGCTTCCAAGGGATTGCATGGCTTTATCGATGCCGTTGTTGATAGCGAAGAATACCACCAGAACTTCGGCGATGAGATTGTACCTTATCAGCGCCGCCGGTTTAACGAGCGACCCTTTAACTTGGTCAACCCCCGGTACAGTGATTACTGGCGCGGTCGCATGATGGGTCTAGATACTCGGAGTTACTTCCAAGTGGGGGGTCAAAACGCCGCGGGTAAAACCTCGGTTCGTCAAGCAATTCCAAACAACTTCTTGGAAATGGCTCGGAGTATTGCCCCTAGCGAAGTCAACTACCAGCGCACCAGAGATCGGGTACTCTCTCAAATTAAAAACATGGAGATTCCCGACACGAGGAGCAAAGCTGCCAACTTGCAACCTGCTGTAGGTCGCACCGACGTAGCCCTTCCTTACCGCTACCTTTATCCAACGCCCAAAGCCTAAAGGCTAATTGTTCATGGTTCATGGCAATTAGCAATCCAACAAGATAGGAACTAACAATTTACCTATGTCCATCCCTTTGCTTTCATACAAACCCAGTTCGCAGAACCAGCGAGTATCGGGTTACGAAGTGCCAAACGAAGATACTCCCCGGAATTATCGCCTTGAAAACTGCATTGACAATAGCGATCTTGAAGAATTAATCTGGGCAGCCTACCGTCAGGTTTTCAGCGAACACGAAATCCTCAATTCTTTTCGTCAGGTTGACCTAGAATCTCAAGTGAAGAACCGTGCCATTACTGTGCGCGACTTCATCCGAGGTTTGGCGAAGACTGAGGGATTTTACCGCTTGGTTGTTGAGAAAAACTCCAACTATCGAGTCGTCGAAGTTTGCCTCAAACGGATCTTGGGCAGGGCACCCTACAACAAAGACGAAGAAATCGCCTGGTCAATTAAGATTGCCACTAAGGGACTGAGCGGCTTCATTGATGCCCTAGTCGATAGTGAGGAGTATCAGTCTAACTTTGGCGACAGTACGGTGCCTTATCAGCGTCGTCGCTACAAAGATCGACCCTTTAACTTGGTGACGCCTAGCTACGCCGATTACTGGCGCGATAAGGAAGAAAGTGCACGCTACAAATGGGGCAATGTGCAAAACTTCTTGGATATGGCACGGGCAATCAACCCGAAAGCTGTCACCAATACTGTTACCGTTAACACGGCTAACATCAAAATTCCCGACATGACACGGGATAATACAGCGCAAGAGACACGAGTCTCGATTAACTCGCAAGTAAGTTTTCCTCTCCAGTAGCACGGGGATTCCATCGACCAGAGGATACCCCGATGCTGGAAAATAGGAAGTCTCAACCACTTTATAAGGGAGATTTTTAAATGGCACTGCCATTACTTGAATACAAACCAACCACCCAAAACCAACGAGTTAAGAGCTTTGGAAAAGCGGATCTTAACGAAGATACCCCATACATCTATCGCGTGGAAGATGCCAATTCACCGATAGAAATGGAGCAGCTGATTTGGGCGGCTTATCGCCAAGTCTTCAGCGAGCATGAAATCCTCAGATTCAACCGTCAGATTACCCTAGAATCTCAGCTGAAAAATGCGACGATTACAGTAAGGGAATTTATTGCTGGTCTGGCGAAGTCAGAGGCATTTTACCGTGTGGTTGTCTCGGTCAATAACAACTATCGCCTTGTAAACATTTGTCTCAAGCGTTTTTTAGGTCGGGAGCCTTACAACAAAGCCGAAGAAATCGCTTGGTCGATTAAAATTGCCACTTTGGGCTTCAGCGGTTTTGTTGATGCCTTGGTGAACAGCGAAGAATATACCGACAACTTTGGGGACTTCACCGTACCCTACCAGCGCAAGCGGATGGAACAGCGTCCTTTTAACCTGGTGACGCCTCGCTATGGCGAAGACTTCCGCGAAAGTGCTGGCACAGTCAAGACCGATTGGCGCTTCACTGTGGAGAAGTTCTACAGCCGCAAGAACCAAGAACGGCAACTTCCCGAAGGCGATCCCCGCCGGTTCCGCGAGGTTGCGGCGTCGCTCAGTACCAAGCGCAACTACCCACAACGGGTCTCTGCGTTTGACATTGACTACCTCAGCCGAGTGCCCGTGCGTGGCAACCGCTAAGGGATAAAGTGCTAGTTTCCTAGACTGCTTGCACTTCTGATAAAACTAAACTGTGGCTCTGATTCCTGCTCTCAATACAGCTAGATAATGTCCTATAAAGACATCTAGTCGTTAGAGTGAGCGGTCATCAGAGCCACAAACTTTTTGGGTGCATACGGCATAGGCGATCGCCTACTCACACCTCATCTGGATTAATCCCCATTGAGCGCAATCTCTCTGCTAATTGCTCTGCTCTAGCTTGAGCCGATTCTTTCTGTTATTGCTGGTTGCTAAGGCGTAGTATCTCTCGCACTTCTACTAAAATTTGCCCCAACATATTCTTGCCACTACCATCAGCACCGCAACCCCAATAATAATCACCAGGTGCATTTTCAACAATTAACTCATCGCCTGTAGAAAGTAATTCTTCGCGAATGTCGGCATGAGTCTCAAATTTGCGTAGCACGGCTTTTCGCATAATGTCATCTTTTACCTGTTCCCAATCGGGACGCAGGGGCCGCGATCGCTCTCGTCCCATTCTTGCCGCATCCTTCGGTGTCTTTACCTGGCGAATTTGGTCGGCGTGGGGTGTGCCAACAAACTTTTGTGCTTGAAAATAATGTTCGCTGGTAGGCCAATAAAACCCATCTAATTCAAAGCCGTGAGGCGAAAAATTGGAGAAAAAACTATATTTTTCGCGAGTGCTGTAAAAGTAAATTGTCATTTTAAAAGTAGTTAGTCTAGTGAATCCTGAGCGGCAAAATCAGAATTAAAAACTGAATTATTACTTATCTATTTTTAGCACCTGTTTTAACAAGTTGCGTTCTTCGATGGGAAGCTTTAGCAAAACACGCCGATCGCCTTTTGTCTGGCGATAGCGAACAGCAGCATTAAGAAGACGCAGAGGGATTTGAAATTCTTTACAATCGCTCGTCAGTTCCCGCCACACCTCCAACCATGTCCGCGCTGCTTTGTCGCTAACCATTTCTGACATGAAAGCGGGAATGCTCTCTACAAGTCCTTTCCCCAATGGGGGGAGAACTTCGTGCTTTTTGTAAAGCTCTACTAGGGTTGTAATACGCGATTGCCATATCGCTGCATCGTGCGTGCTGTTGAACAGGTTACGGATAATTGCCTTTGTATCTCCCGTGTCTGGTTCATCCGCATGGGCAAAGCGATTGAGCGCATCGCCCAACGCTGCAATGCCTTCATCCCATCGGTTTAGCGGTAGTAACAACTCAGCACGGCTGAAAAAAACAAATGAAGATTGATCGCCAAGTGCGATCGCCTTATCCCAGGATGCTAGGGCTTCATCGTAGCGTTCTAGTTTGCTTAGCACCCAGCCTCTGTAGCGCCAAGCTGGGGCATATTTTGGCGCAAGCTTAATTGCCTGGTCGTATGATGCTAAGGCTTGATCATAACGTTCGAGTTGACCCAGCGCCACACCTCGGCTGATCCAAACTGGCGCATATTTCGAGGCAAGCTCAATCAACTGTTTGACTAATACCTCGTTTCGGTCTCTCTGAGCTTGCGAATTGTGGGGGTCAAGCTCCAGAACTTTGTTAAAAGATGCCAATGCTTGATCATAGCGCCCTAGGACGTTCAGCGTTACGCCTCGAAAACCCCAAGCCTCCACATTATCTGGATGCAACTCAATTACTTTGTCGAAGGACATTAATGCTTTGTTGTGGTATTTGAGTAAAAACTGACAGAATCCTTGTACGAACAAATCTTCTATATCACCGCGAATTGCTACCAATTTCTCTGCTACTTGCAGGGCTTTAGTAAGGTCTTTACGCTCAACATAAGCTTTATACTCCTTAACGTATGCTGCTACGCACTGATTTTCTCTTTCTGCTTCAATCGCCTGTAGCGCCTGAAGTACATATTGTCGCTCAAGGACAGCATCAGCCGAGAGCATCTCTAATCGCCGTTCTAACTCCGTCTGCGTGTACCAGAGACGCAAAAAGTCCACAAATAACCGAATTGGCTCTCCTCGCTGCTTCTTCACTTCAAGACAGAAGCGCATCAGCGGTTCACGGATTTCATAATATGACTCGCGTCCAACTGGTTCGGAACGGACATAGCCCATTTCTAAGAGTTTCTTGAGTTGGCTGGATGTTGTCTGATGAGTTATAAAACAGCGTTGAGCAATTTCTTTGACGGTGACAGCTTGGCGGCGATCGCATAACACATCAACAATCTTGCGCTGCTGCGGCGAGAGACACTTCATCCGTTCCTGGTAGTAAGGCGTTAGATCATCCAACATTGCCATAAACGCTTCCACCAGTTCATCAAGCGACTTGCGGGTGAGGAACGCGGAGAAAATAATATAGACGCGAGGACTGCCACCAGAAAGGTAATGAACTGCTTGGATGCGATCGCGTCCTATGGGAGTTTGGATAAAAGATTCTAGATCGCGATCACCCTCCAGTTTTGCCACATTCGTCAATAGCTGCACCGCTTCATCCAATGTCAGGGCTTTCAAATAGCGGACCCGGAAGAAACCATAGAAGGGCGAAGTCTGAAGTTTGACTCCATTAAATAAGCTTTGAGCTGTCGCCACAATGGTGCAAAAGGCATTTTCTTGCAGGTATGCACGCAGTTGTTTTTGCCCTTCGTCATCCAACCCCGCAAACACCTCATCCAGGTTTTCCATCAGAAGGAGCAGCGTCCGATTCCCGATGACTTCTTTGAGTAATGCAGCGGCTACACGCTCAGCATCCTCAGATGGTAATTCGTAAAGCGATTCAACACGCTCAACCAGTTGGGCATCCTCATACTCTTTGTGCAATGCTCGAAAGATACGCAGTAGCAAGTCTAGAAAGGATGTGACACCCCATTCGTCCTCTCGTAACCATGCGATGAGGAGGCGATTTTGTAGGTCATCCATCTTGCGGATGCGATGATAAACCAGTGAAATAAAGTGCGTTTTACCAATACCACGCGGCCCGATTAGTAGCGTGTAATGCTTTGATGGAGTTGTAGTACTTTCGTGGATAAGTTCAATTAGCTGCTGTGCTAGCTTATGACGCTGGACAAAAATATTTTCTAACGCTTCGGGCGTCATCAAACTAGGGGTGAAGCGAGACAGGTATGTTACTTTCATACTGCTTAACACCTCTGCATGTGCCACCAACGTTGAATCAACGGAAAGCGAAAGTAATAGCCTTCAGGTTGCAGGCTAATGTAGTGATCTTGCTGAATTAGTGTCAGTACATCCCTTGCTCTTTCACGATCTGCGTTACTCAGCTGAGACTGAAGTCTGTTAAACAGTTCATTAAACGGCAGTGGTTGATTAGTAACTGCCAAAATATCCAGCAGGTTCAGCACCAGCTGTTTTTCGTCGTTGGCGTAGTAGGTGTCAATTCTCTCACGGTAGTAACGCAAATCCCAAGGATCTTGTGCATCAATAAGATAAGAGTTGACAACCTCATCGACCATCGCAACATTCACTGTGTCATCCTCTTGTACCAGATGGTCAACAATGTGATGAATAAAGTAGGGAATGCCATCTACAGCAGTTGCGATCGCCTGCGCTGTTGCCTGTAAATCGTCCGTCTCGATACTTTCTCCCTCCAGCAACCGTCGCGCTAATTCCTGAGCGTCAGCAGGTGACAGTGGCGGCACGTCTACAGTTTTCATATCGTTTGTTGGACGGTTGGCATACCCTGCTCTTTTGAGGGAAGTGAGGACATTGTGTAAGCCAATTGAGCCTGTATAGACCATCCGCAACTCGGAGTGAGTCTGACGCAGCGATCGCAGCGTATCCAGAATTTCCATTGCCGCACTCTCGCCTTCTCGCTTCTTAATGTTGTCGAGCATCAACGGCATTTCATCCCAGAAGAAAATCACCGTGCGATCTTGATGCTCCACAAGGTCTTCGATAGTTTTGGTCAGCAGAGTTTTCCACTGTCCAGCAACATTATCAGGAAACTTAACCACACCACCTATCTCAAAACCTGTCAGGTTTTCCAGCCATTGCCTCGCTTTCGCCGCCGTCCGTTTTGAACCACTTAAATAGCCCTCCACATCCTCAAAGATAGTCTGGGCAAATTCCAATGGCGATCGCACTTTTTCCAGGTCGCGGTACACAGGTAACTTGTCCCCTGGAGCCTCCGCTCTCATCTTCTTAAGAATGCTGGTTTTCCCCATCCGCCGTTCTGCACTGAGGACGAGGCTCTGTCGCTCTAAACTACGCCACAAGCTCTGAATCAGCTTATCCCGTCCAAATACCTCAGATGGAGCGATTTCTCCCCCTGGATTGGCTCTCATTTATCAGCCTTGGATTTACGTTGAGTTTATTGTACGTCTTTAACGACGTATATTTACTGGATTAAGAGGAGTAGTACAGAAACTTTGTCGCTAATAAATATTGACTGACTGGAGCGATCGCTTTTGATAATGGACAGATGCGATCGCAGCCAAAGCATCTCGACCGAGTGCGCGGTAGGCAGCATCCAGCAGTTTGGCAGCAGCCGCTTCTCGTTCTGGATTCCCGCCGGAAAGCCAGTGCAAGTCCCGACCGAATGCCAGCGCCTCAGCCGGTTGACCCTCGGCACAAGCTTCTAGTGCTGCCGCAATCCAGTCTTGGACAATGGGGGCATCCCCTAAGATAGCCGTTCTGATTACTTCAAGATCGCGCTGAGGGAAAGTTTCGGCGCTGAAGCCGGGAATTGCCACCCCCGCACCATCCTCAGTCGCAATCCTGGCACCCAGCCGCTGTTGTTTGTAGGCTTTCTCGTACAGACTTCCCATTTCAGGGCGTTCCGCGGTTTCAAACGCCATCACCGCATCGCGGAGTGCTGAGAGTCTAACTCGTCGATGCCGAGAATCGTTGTCATAGCGGTCATATTCCAGCTGAGAGACCGCTTTTTCGATTTGGAAGCGAACCTGTTGGAGCAATGTTTGACAACCGTCATCACAGACGGGAATGCCATCGTTGTTCCAGTAATACATCACACCCGTGGGCAGTTCTCTGGGGTCATCGTACCAAAGACCAAAATGCAGACCATCGCCGCCCCCGTACAGCAAAGTGAGAAACTCCGGCGGATCGCGGTAATAGCGGTAATGTAAGCGATGGTCAAGTTCTGGTATGGGTTTTCGCTGCAAACCTTCTTCACTGAATAAATCAAACAAACCGCAAGGTGTTGCAATCCAGTGCATTTCTTGCCGCTCAATCGGAGTTAAGCTGAGCCAGAAAGCCCAGAATGCAAAAACATGGTCGGGTAAGGTCAAGCCGTGGGTTTGTTGTACCAGCGATCGCACTCTTTCCACCAACGCTTGCGCTTTTTGTCGGGCGTCCAGGCGCATCTGCTCGATCGTGGCAGCATCTGGCAGATTTTCCTGACGCCATGCCATATATTCCGCTTTCCAGGAACGTTCATTTGCCGCTTGCCACAGATGTCGCCAGATATCCGTCCAATGACCTGAATCATCAGGACATTCTTTTATTTGCTGACGCGCTGCTTTGTAGAATTCTTCGTGCCGATAGGCGTTTGGCGTCCAGCGTTCTGTTTCTGTTTCCCAGCGTTGTTTTGCCCATGAGACACCATGTTCTGCGATCGCGGTAAAAGATGCTTCAAAAGCATTGAGCAAAGTCTGTCGTTCTACAGCAACTTTCGCCTCAAATTCTTGACGAAATGCACAGAAAGCAGACCACTCGGCAACTAAATCATCCTCTGGTCGATCCAACTGCTTTAGCCACCAATTATCAAATTCCTCCTGAAGCATCTGGTCGATATCTTTTTCAATCTCGTCCCGGAAGCGGGGACGGGGGTCTTCACCCAGTAACTCGAATTGCTCTTGATTTAGGGTGATTTCTGCTTTGCGACCCAATATTTCGACTTCAACAACAATCTTTTCTCCAGGCTGCAACTTAACTACCACACCCTGAAAATCACTAAAGGGGCCTGCGGTTATCGCTCCTACGCTTCCTGGTTTGAAATTTTTCATTTCCTCCCTCCTCACAGCATCGCCAAGCGGATGCGGGGTAAGCGCAGCGGTCTTGCAACTAGCACTCCTCGCTTGTCTGAAGTTCTCTTGTCAGGCTCTTAAACCATCTTAATTTTACTCTGATGACTGGCGGCAAATCTAAACTTTTGGGCATCCTTCTGCTAGGCTCGGAATCACTGCTATTGACTTTTTGTTTCCTGTACAGCCACTGATAAGCAATCGAGAATCAGAAATTAAATTTCATTTTTTTATGATTTTTATGATTGTAATTTTAAGTAAAATCTTCTAAAAACGTTGACAATTAAATCAAATAAAGTATAATCATTAGTTTATATAGTTTTAATTTAAAAATAGTTGCATTTGTTATTTTCAATATCCTGAAATTAAAAATTTCTATTAATAAAGCTCAACGGTAAATACTGAAGTGCAAGCATTACTGTAACGCTCCGATCGCATCGTTGAGAGAATTAGCAACTCCAAACTAATTTAAGCGTGACCCATCTCAACAATATTTTCCCACGAGGAAAACATTCGTAGGCAATTTCTACCTTCATGCTTAGCTCTGTAAAGCGCTCGATCGGCTTGATGTAATAAATCTTGAGAATCAACTAAATTAACAGCACTAGCGATCGCGCCACCGATACTAATCGTAATGGGTAGCAGCAGATCGTTAGAAATCTTGAAAGGGCATTCGGCGATGCAAGAGCGTAAACTTTCACCATACTCTAAACCATTGTGCAGATTCAGTCCCAGGGTGATGCAGACAAATTCTTCACCGCCATAGCGATACAACAGGCTGCTAGGGCGTGCATTGGATTGTAGTCGTCCTGCGATCGCTTGCAGCACACAATCCCCCACTGTGTGACCATATGTATCGTTCACCCGCTTAAAATGATCCACATCAATCAGAAATACACACAAATAACGGTAGCGAGTATTCGCATCGCGGTTGCCGACTTGCCGCAGCATATGAGGCAATGCCTGATCCATTGCCCGCCGATTTAATAAACCTGTTAACTGATCGGTCAGCGACAAAGATTCTAGCAATTCATTACGGGCAGTCAATTGCTGATTCGCTTGTCGCAGTGCCTGATTCGCTTCGCTCAATTCTTGCGTTAATCGCTGCAATCGCAATCCCGCGCCCACCCGCGCCCGTAATTCACTCATATCAATTGGTTTTGGGAGATACTCATCAGCTCCAGTATCTAAACCCTCCACCCGGTCTTTTACATCCCCACGAATCGTCAGCAAAATAAAAAATGCCAAAGATAATTCTGGATCGGATTTAACCTGACGGCACACTTCCAGCCCATTGATGACTGGCATCATCCAATCACAAATAATTAGATGAGGGTGTAGCTGCTTTGCTTTCCTTAATCCCTCTTCACCATTCGCCGCTACTATGACTTCATGACCTAGAAGTTGGAGTGAGTTTTTGACGACTAACCGAACGCTAGGATCGTCATCAATAATTAAAATTTTTGACGTGGAACCAACCTGCGTCCCTCCAGACCGATTGGCGTGAAGAAGGACTGGAGTTTCACCCTCCACCCTCTCCCAGTCAATTATCTCAAACAAAAAAGATTGAATCTTTTGGAAATGATTTTCTATTTGAATTACCAATTGAGTCACTTCCTTAAAGTTTTTTTGTTGGCTCTGAAGTTCTAATCGGTCGGCTAAATTTTTTAATTTGTTGACGCCAACATTCGCACTAGCACCCCGAATTTGATGGGCTTTATGTTCAATCGCTTCAAAATTTTTAGAAAAAGTTGCTGATTTTATCGATGATAAGTTTACTTTTGTATCTTCTAAAAAGGCTTGTAGAATTTCGTTTCGCAATTTCAGATCCCCCAAGGTTATATCGTCTAAGCGATTTAAATCCACCCAGTCATTGACGCTTGACTCGTCCGGGTTAGCACTGGAGTCAACGGGAATAATTTTACTTGTTAAATCTATAGATGAGGAGGCAGATGAGGATGCGATTGCCTGCTTATTTTTAATAATAACTTCAATCCAATTTTCTAATTTAGCTGCCAACTCTTCCTCACGAACCGGCTTAAGTAGATAATCATCCATGCCGACCTTTAGACAGCGATCCCGATTTGCTTTCATGCCGTTGGCAGTCATTGCAATCAAGATTGTCTGTCGCGCATCACCTTCTAATTGACGAATTCTTTGTGCAGTTTCATAACCGTCTAGTATCGGCATCTGGCAATCGAGGAGGATTAGGTCATATTTTCCTTGGGATCTCATCCATAATGCTTCTTGACCATTAGCAGCAACATTTGCTTCATACCCTAACTTCTTTAACTGTTTAAATACAACGGTCTGACTCACAAGGCTATCTTCAACTAATAGAATTTTTAGGTATTCTTGCTGGGTCATAGAAATGATGAATGATTTCACTCTTGCCTAAATGAGCGGAAATTTATTGTCTGTATAATTACTTACATTAGCAGGCAATCTGGAACGTTCCAGCAGTTTCTTGCAATCGGCATTTTTGTGGATGTTAACAGAAAATTTGGGCGATCGCTCTTAGGGAAGCCATAACGAGGCAGGAGATATAGCGATCGCCCTCGATTTGAATAACTTTACAAATATGCATTGCTTTGAATACACCTGTAAAAATTAGAATGCTACCCTTCAAAAACGTAGATGAAAGCACCTTTACCCGAAAACGAACCAGAACGGATTCAAGCGCTACAGCAGTATGAAATCCTCGATACCGCCGCAGAACAGGCATTTGACGATCTGACGCTTTTGGCTGCACACATCTGCGGTACACCAATTGCCCTCGTCAGCTTAGTTGATACGGATCGGCAGTGGTTTAAATCAAAAGTTGGCATCACGGCTCAGGAAACTCCTCGTGACATTGCTTTTTGCGCCCATGCTCTCCTGCAAACCGACCTATTTGTTATCCGCGATGCATCCACTGACGAGCGGTTTGCCAATAATCCCCTCGTGACTTCCGATCCGAATATCCGGTTTTACGCGGGTGCTACTTTGTTAACGCCAGAAGGCTTGGCGCTGGGAACTTTGTGTGTGATTGACTCCGTACCGCGAGATTTGAGTCCCCAACAGCGGGTGGCGCTGCAAGCACTCAGCCGGGAGGTGATGACGCAACTGGAGTTGCGACGGAATAATCGTGAATTGGCACAGGCGATAAAACAGCGCGACAAGGCACAAGAAGAACAGCTTCAATTCTTCACCCTGTCTCTAGATATGCTGTGTATTGCCGGGATGGATGGCTATTTTAAACGTCTAAATCCATCATGGTCAAAGACTCTCGGCTTCACCAATGAGGAACTGCAAAGCCAACCGTTTATCGAATTTGTGCATCCAGACGACCGGGAAGCAACGATTGCCCAAGTGCAACAACTTTCTACAGGTATAGATACAATTTCTTTTGAAAATCGCTACCGCTGCAAAGACGGCTCTTATCGATGGCTGTTGTGGAAAGCAACGCCCTTGTCCGAACAGCAAGCGATTTACGCAGTCGCTCATGACATTACCGAGCGCAAGCGTCATGAAGAAGAAATGCGGAATACCCAGACATTTCTGAACTCAATTGTCGAAAATATTCCCCACATTATTTTTGTCAAAGATGCCCAAGCACTTAATTTTGTGCGTTTCAATAAAGCGGGTCAAAAATTAATGGGTCGTAACCCTGAAGAGTTGCTGGGAAAGAATGACTATGACTTGTTTACCAAAGAAGAAGCAGATTTTTTCACCGCTACCGATCGAGAAGTGCTGGCAACCGGAAAAATTTTAGATATCCCAGAAGAGCGGATACAGACAAAAGATAAAGGTTTAAGAATATTACATACTAAAAAGTTACCGATTTTAGATGCCCAAGGAAACTCACAGTATTTATTAAGGATTTCTGAAGATATTACCAGTCGCAAGCAGGCGCAGGAGGATCTGCGAAAAAGCGAAGAATGCTTCCGCTTAGTCGTAGAAGGGGTCAAAGATTATGCAATTTATATGCTCGACCCCAAGGGATATATTGTGAGCTGGAATGCGGGAGCAGAAAGGATTAAGGGATATCGAGCGGAGGAAATCATCGGTCAACATTTTTCTTGTTTTTATGAGCCAGGAGAAAATCAACAAGCGATCGCGCAAAGCGAACTAGAAATCGCGATCGCTCAAGGGAATAGCGTTGCCGAAGGCTGGCGCGTGCGGAAGGATGGTTCGCGGTTTTGGGCGCACGCTGTCGTAACCGCCTTATATGATGACGCTGGAAACCTGCGCGGATTCTCCAAAGTGACGCGGGACATTACCAACCACAAAAGGACACAAGAAGCATTAGCGCTGCAAGCCCGTCTCGCTCACTTCCGCGCCGAGGTGGATTCTGCCCTCACTCAAAGCGACACCCTGCAAAGCATTTTGCAGCGCTGCACCGAGGCAATGGTGAAGTATTTGGACGCAGCATTTGGGCGGATCTGGACGCTCAACCGGGAGGAGAGGATGCTGGAACTGCAAGCCAGTGCTGGGATGTACGCGCAGGTTGAGGGCTTATATCGCCGCGTTCCGATCGCCACCCTGAAAATCGCCAAAATCGCCCAAACGCGCCAACCCTACCTGACCAATTCTGTCGTAGACGATCCTCAGATTCTGGATAGAGAATGGGCGGTGCGGGAAGGAATGGTCGCCTTCGCTGGATATCCCCTGATTATTGAAGGCTCTGTGATGGGAGTGATGGCAATATTTGCTCGTCAACCCCTCAATGAATCTGTTCTCCAGTCGCTGGAATTTGCAGCGGACAGGATTGCTCTCTGGATAGAGCGTAAACAGGCACAAGAGGAATTAAAACGACAGAACTTGCGATCGCAATTATTTTCCGAAATTACCCTAAAAATTCGCCAGTCCTTACAACTCGAAGAAATTCTTCAAACCACCGTTACCGAAGTCAGAAAATCTCTCGCGTGCGATCGCGTAGTGATTTATCGTCTGGCAGCCGATAAAACGGGTACCATCGTCACCGAAAATGTCGTTTCTGGTCTGCCCGCCTTATTAGGGCAAACCTTCAGTGCGGAAATCTTCCCCGAAGCTTACCATGAGGACTACTGCCACGGAAAAATCAGGATTGTGGCTGACGTAGAAAATGCTGAGATTTCACCGTGTCATCGGGAATTTTTGCAGCATTTGGCAGTCAAGGCAAAATTAGTCATCCCGATCTTGCAGAAAAACGAACTTTGGGGACTGCTGATTGCCCACCAATGCACCTCACCCCGACAGTGGTCTAGCTTTGAAGTCGAACTGCTGCAACAACTCGCAGACCAAGTCGGCATTGCCCTGGCTCAATCCCAACTCCTAGAAGAAGAAACCCTCCAGCGCCAGGAACTAGAGATCGCCCGTCACCAAGCTGAGTCAGCTTCTCAAGCCAAAAGCGCCTTTTTGGCAAACATGAGCCACGAAATCCGTACCCCCATGAATGCCGTTTTGGGGATGACTGGGCTGCTTTTAGACACCCCCCTGACTACAGAGCAAAAGGATTTTGTTGAAACGATTCGCATTAGTGGAGATGCCCTTCTGTGCCTGATTAACGAGATTTTGGACTTATCCAAACTAGAGGCTGGAGAGATGGATCTGGAAGTTTTAGACTTTGACTTATCTACTTGTGTAGAAGAAGTCTTAGATTTATTAGCTCCCCAAGCTCATGCCAAGGATCTGGAAATTGCTGCCTTGGTCTATCGCAACGTTCCCACCCACCTCCAAGGCGATGTCGGTCGTCTGCGGCAAATTCTTACCAACCTGATTGGCAATGGCATTAAGTTCACCAACGCTGGTGAAATTGTGGTCAGGGCAGAACTACAATCAGACACCGCCGCAAATTCTCTTGGGAAGGGCGAATCAGAGGACGTGGTAACGATTCGCTTCTCTGTCACCGATACGGGCATTGGCATCACCCCAGAAAATATGAGCCAATTGTTTCAACCCTTTTCCCAGGTAGACTCCTCTGCCACGCGCCAGTATAGCGGCACCGGCTTGGGACTGGTCATCTGCAAACAGCTCGTCACCTTAATGGGAGGAGAAATTGGCTTTGAGAGCCAACCAGGGAAGGGAAGCAAGTTTTGGTTTACAGTGCCTTTCAAAAAGCAAGCGGAACGGATAACACCACCCATCCAAACTTCTACCAATCTAGCGGGACGGCGTCTGCTAGTAGTTGATGACAATGCCACGAACCGCAAAGTGGTTCGCTCTCAGGCGGCGCACTGGGGAATGCAAGTAGATGAGGCGGATGGTGCTGCCGCCGCCATGAGAGTTTTGCAAGAAGCTCTGGAGTGGGGAATTCCCTATGATGTGGCGGTGATTGATATGCAAATGCCCAACGTTGATGGCATCACTTTGGGCGAGCAAATCAAAGGAAATCCCATGCTGGCTAATTTACCCTTGATTATGCTCACTTCTGCCGATCAGCGAGGGGAGGCGCAACGGGCGACGAAGGCAGGATTTGCTGCCCATTTGATTAAGCCAGTCAAGCCATCTCGCTTATTGGATACCATTGTCTCCATCTTGGGGAAGCAAGAGGAACTGCGGGACAGAGGCAAAGAGGTAGGCAAAGAAGTAGAGGAGAAGAATTTTTCACCCCAACCTTCCCGAATTCCAATTCCCCAAAGCAAGTTGCGAATTTTGCTAGCTGAGGACAATCTGATTAATCAAAAAGTTGCCCTCAAGCAGCTAAATACTTTGGGTTATGAAGCCGATGTCGCTGCGAATGGGAAGGAAGTCGTAGAGTTATTGGAAAAAATTCCCTATGACTTAGTTCTGATGGACTGTCAGATGCCGATTCTCGACGGTTATGAAGCAACGCGAGAGATTCGGCGGCGACAAGGAGAAGGTTCGCGCCGTACCACTGTCATTGCCCTAACCGCTAACGCGATGAAAGAAGACCGCAAACGCTGTCTTGATGCTGGGATGGATGACTATTTGAGTAAGCCAGTATCAAGGGAACAGTTAGCATTGCTAATCGACCATTGGACGAAAGTCATTTTTCAAGATGCAAATGCCAGCAGTGGGGGTGTTGCCACACGGGAAGATGTAGAAACGCGATTCTCGTCTTTACAAGATTTAGTGGATTGGGAACATCTGCATCAACTTTCTGAGGGCAGCAGGGAGTTTGAGTTGGAACTGTTGCAAATGTTCTTCACGGAAGTTCAGGCTCATCTAGAATCGGTGAAAAGAGCGATCGCTATCAATGACTTTGATAGTCTTGCAAAAGAAGCTCATCACATCAAAGGTGCGAGTGCCAACGTCGGAGTAGAGGGGATGCGAAGCAATGCCCAAAAGCTGGAGGAACTCGCCTCCCACTACCAACTTGCAGGAACGACTGAGATAGTATCTGCGTTAGAAACAGCGCTCAGCCGCATTCAATCTTGGGTTAAGGAAATTTAAGGAATTGCTAATTGCTAGGAATTCCCCTTTGCTCCTCTGTGGTGATAAGGACTTCCTTCGCAAAGGGGTTGTGAAAAAACGATCCGGTTTGAGGTGGCAGCATGGGATCGAGGACAATTTCTGCAAGACTTTTCCCGACACCTGTTAGGGGAATTGCTAGAATCACTCCTAACAATCCCCCCAATTTCGCTCCGAGTAGGAGAGAGACAAAGATAATCACTGGCGATAGACCTGTCAAATTGCCCATAATTCGGGGTGCGACCAAATTATCTTTTATCTGCTGAAGTGCGATCGCTATGGCTAAGACTTGCAGCGCCTGAAACCAATTGATAAACGCTACCACAATCACAACCGTGGCAATTCCTAAAGTTGCTCCGATAAAGGGAATGATTTCCATCAACCCAATAAAAACCGCAAATACTAGGAAGAATGGCACGTGCAATGCCCAAAATGCGAGGGAAAGAGTCGTTGCCATAAACACACCCAATAACACCTGACCCGACACAAATCGCTGCAAATTTCGTTGCAATGATTCTGTCAAACCATCTTTAATTTTGGATGAGAAAATACTCGTCAGTCCCCGCCAAACTCGCTCACCATCAATGAGCATATAAAAAGAAATAACGAGAATTAGAATTAAGTCAAAAAACCAGTTAAAAGTGCCTAATACTAAGCCAAAACCTCTGGTAGCGATCGCTTGGGCTTGCGCTTGTACTCGTGCCAACAACTCAGAAGCCAAAATTCGCACGTCAAACGGTAAATTGTGTTCGGCACTCCAAGCTTGGAAGGTAGCTAATTGCTGTTGTCCAGACTCTAGGAGCGAAGGTAGATTTGTCACCAATTGCCGCCCCTGATTAAACACTGGCGGTACTACAGTCAGGCCAATGAGTACCAGAGTTAAGGCTGCTATCAAATAAACTAAGATTGCTGCCACACTCCGGGGCAAGAAAGTTTGCAAAACGGCAACCGCATAGTTGAGAAAAAAGGCAATCAGTCCGGCGGTGAGCAAAATGCTAATCAACTCACCCACATATCTCAGCGCCAAAATCGTCACCCAACCGCTTGTCAGAACGAGCAGCCAAGTGATTAGAAACTGTTGGAGGGGTGAAAAGGCACGATTCATCTTTGCTCTATCTCAATGGGGGAGAGTGGGTCGTAGGACTCCTGCTAAAGTTATTTAGAAAAAACTTTGCTTTCAAGACAGCAGCCGCTCTTTGGGGGCAAGCTGTGAAAGTCTTTGCAGAGGATCTTAAACAATTTAACATCCATCTGCGAGGCAACGATAGAGAGGACGGGGTTTGCGCGTGAAGCGATATACTATTTTGTTGTTTGTCTGCAACAGATAAACTTCTGCCTCCTTTTTTGTAGCCTTAACAAAGGGATGCGCTCTTCACAGCGAAACCGAGATCCCGGACTTCGGAAGAGTTGCCCTAGGATCTCGCTTTCGCTGGCATCTCACAACTCAAATCGGATTGCTATAGCAGTTCTTTTAAGAGCTAACGCTAGTTGTGAGTTTTTATAGGCAATGCGATCGCAAACTCTGTTCCTTGTCCAAACTCCGAAATTACCTCGATTTTCCCCTTGTGCTTTTCAACGATTTGGTAGCAGATGGAGAGTCCTAAGCCAGTGCCTTTACCTACCGGCTTCGTTGTGAAGAACGGATTAAACAGCTTGTCTCTAATTTCCAAAGGAATTCCAAAACCATTATCTCGAATTCTTACCCGAATATAGTTAGAGTTGAACCGTTCCGTGTGAATCATAATCTGCGATTTTTCGGTTATTATTTTTTTATTTTGGATGGGAAATCCCTTGTTTATTGCTTCCGCTTCTTCCTGTCTCTCATTTTTGCTCTTGGTCTCTTCCAAAGCATCAATTGCATTACTGATAATATTCATAAATACCTGGTTGAGTTGAGCTGGGTAACACTCAACGAGAGGCAAATCTTCATACTCTTTGATTACCTCAATTCCCCGCTTAAGGCGGTGATTGAGAATCAACAACGTGTTTTCTATCCCTTCATGGATATCGACTGGTTTCATCTCAGATTCATCTAGCCGGGAGAAGTTTCGCAAAGACAAAACAATTTGCCGAATACGTTCAGTGCCCATCTTCATAGAAGACAGGATTTTGGTAAAATCTTCCGTAAGGAAGTCCACGTCAATTGCTTCAATCTCGTGTTGAAGAAGAGGGGTAGGGTGAGGGTACTGCTGCCGATACAGATGTACTAAATTAAGCAGTTCTTGCGTATAAACGTTAGCGTGTTCCAGATTACCGTAGATGAAATTGATGGGGTTATTAATTTCATGAGCGATACCTGCAACTAGCTCTCCCAAACTGGACATTTTTTCAGTTTGAATGAGTTGAGATTGGGTTTGTTGGAGTTCTTGAAGCGCTTGTGTCAATTCCTCGGTTCGTTGTTCTACTCGCTCCTCTAGTGTCTGACGAGCTAACTCTAGTTCGTGGGTATATTCTCCGACCCACTGCACTAGGCAATTTAGAGAGGTTGCTAATGACCCCACTTCATCCTCAGTGGTAACTGGACTGCGGAGGTCAAAATTAGATTCTTGAGTGATGGCTCTGGCAACTTGAGTGACTGCTTCGAGGGGACGAGCGATCGCACGAGCCGTAATAATCGCCAACGCCACTGCGATCGCCACTGACAGCAGCATACTCCCAACAATAATTTGCAGCCTTAGTGTCTCGGCTTGCCCAAGCTTGTTTTTTGCTTCTATCTGTTGAGATTCTGCTGTCTCTTTCAGCCTAGTTAAACTCTCTGCTAATCGGTCGAAACTAACAATGATATTAGTCGCTGTTTTGCTTGTGATAGAATTCAAGAACTTTTGCTGCGCTACCGAAATTTCTTCTGTTTTCAAGTTAGCTGGATCAATCTGCCGCCAGAGAAACTTAATTAACTGAGTGTAGGATTCGGTATTGGTTTCATAACCATTCAATAAATTCTTTAAATCTGTAGGCTTTGTTGCTAAATTATCGGGGTAGCTGTCTATAAAAGAGTGGAATTCTGATAATATTGTCTGGCTCCGATTAACACTTGTAAAAAACTTAGCAGTTTCGTAGTCAAACCAAATTGGTTCTCCTAGTACAGTAACCAGCCGCTGTGGGTGCGCTCGCAGTTCACCAACAGCATTTTCTAAGTTACTGAGGAGATTTTGCTGCTTCTCGGCAATTATTAGCTGCTTTTGAGCCTTCTTTTCGTAATAGTCTCCGCTAATTAGACCAATCGTTGTTCCTAAAACCGCTATGCCGATAGCCAAGGAATAACCGTAACCAATTTTTTTGGCTATACTCAAGCGCGGAATGAAGCGTCTTACCCAGTTTGTAGAAAATTTCAAGGTGTTCCCTTGGTTATCTAAGTTAGGCTTATCTGCAACCCCATGTCTTTTGAGATCCATTGAGGAAAGTCTAGAGGTTAAAAAAAACAAGAAAAATATCCAAAAATAGTCGAATCAAGCGATTAAAGCTATTGAACAAAACTACCTTGTCCAATAGCTTTATAGACTTCGCGAATCATATTGTAATCAGCATCATTCGCCGGAACTATCTGAGAGCCTTTGTACTTACCTTCCTCGACGGATAAAAGACTTTGAATTAGTTTGTCCTGATTTTTAATTGCGCGATCTCTCATCTCTTTAACGAATTCAGGATCGAGCTTACTACTGGCAACAAATAAGTCCTTGGGGAGAAGCGGCCCTTTCACGATTAGCGGTAACTCACTCTCAGATAAGCCTTCATCTTGGAGGAATTTCTCATACTTAACAGTAGACCCTCCCCAAGCATCGACCTCACCTTTTTTCAAGGCGGGTAGTCCCTGACTTCCTAACATGAGGATTTTTAGGTCAGATTTAGGATCTAATCCAGCATCAATCAAAAACTTGGTGGGACCCAGATAACCGCTGGTTGAGCCTAACTGCCACATGGCAATTTTTTTACCTTTTAACTGTGCTACTGACTCGATCTTGCTGTTAGCAGAGACACAGATAGCTGCATGGTAGTTTGGTCGAGTAATGCCGATGACAGGAACCGCATTTGTCCTAGCACGCATGATTACATATTCCGAGGGGCCTGTGAGAACAAGATCCAGCTGATCTGACTGTAAGGCGGCGGCGGCGGCGATGTATGTTTCAACGGGAACAAACTCAAGTTTCGTTTCCAGTACCTCCTCTAGTGCCGTCCGCAATCCCCCATAATTACGCTGCAACTCTTCAAGGCTCGGAATATCGGTTACTGTAAATCGGAGCTTTTCAGGGAAATTTCTGGCATTTGAAGGCGAATCTCTATCATTAGGGTTACTTGCTGCGGTACAGCTTGTGATTAATATTAGGGAATACCAAAAAAAATGGCGTCGCCGCATAATTTTTGCCAACAAACAAATAGAAATAATTCTAACTAATTAAAATTAGATTTTGGTTAAGAATAGGTCGTAAGCTATTTAACTCTAATCGTAGAATAAAGAATTAACTTTAAAAGTCTTATAAAAAGGTTTGTCGTTATTAAAGTTGCAGGCATAAGCGGCTGATTTTCTTGCAGAACGCGAGATTAAAGCCGCCCATATTTCTATGAGTATTAACCTTGGCGATAGCGAAGCGCCGACCTGTCGGTTCGCGCTTGTCTTACTGTAGGCGACGATACGACTTTATGGCGAGAGGAATGCGATCGCTTACACGAACCTCGTGTAGCGACTCCATCGCACGTTGTATTCCTTTGCAATTTCTAACAGCCGATTACCACAACGCTGGCACCGGATCTTCTTCGGGTGGTAGGTCTACCTGCGATGGGGTATAAGGATTGCTGCGGGTTGCAGGTTGTTGTTGTTGTTGTTGCTGTTGCGTTACTGGAGGGGTTGTTGCCGTAGGGGTTACGGTTGGAACTGGGGTAACCGTAGTGGTCGGTGTAGGAGAGGGCGATGGTGTTGTCGTTTGACTACCCGCAGGAACTACTTGCCCCGCACTCTCACTACCGAGGGGGAAGCGCACGCCCACGATACCGCCTAAAAAAATAGCAAGAGCTACTACGAAAATCACGCCTGGGATTATTTGATCGCGCATCGCTCAGCGGTAAAGGCTTACTTTAATTCATCTTAGTCGAGTCAAAAACCCTAAGCTGTTCGCTTAAGGAAATAACTTTGTGTATTTTCACGAATTTTCGGTTAGTGCCACTCACCCCACCGACGGATTTCCAGCCTGCTCCGTGAAAAAACTCTGTAGCGGCGGGGGTTTCCCATCCATGCTCACCAGCTTTGCGAAGAAAGATGGTTATCTAAACAGCATAGACTTTAGTCTGTGACCATCCTAGTAAGGTTAAATCTAGGGTAAATACTTTTGTACCACGCTCCAGCCGGTTAACGAAACCCAAGCTAATCCTACGAATAACACTAGATTAGTTGCAATATGAACCGAACGCGCCCAAGCTCGGTTGGGATTAATCAGAATTGCACTTCCCGCTGAGAGCAACACTAATACAACCACTGCCCACCCGGCAATCCAGTGCGCCGAGTGAGCGAGGCTACCATAATGACCTAAGGTGCCGACAATCCCAATGGCGAGCAGCAGCAAGACGAGAGCCACGAGAATTGCGCCAGTGGCGTAGTGAAAAAGACGCAACCATCGCGGTTGCGAACTTCTTTGCTGACGAGCCGCAAACATCCAACTGCCAGTAACTCCCAGCAATAGGTAGGCTAATATCGACAAGCCCATCGACCATGCAGCAATTTTCCAGAGCCAGAGAAAAGAAGGTAGATTCACTCGTTACTTACTTACATTCAGCTACAGCAGCATCTACTTTTCATCTTAAGCTGTTCGCTTGGTGCAATAGCAATCCTACTTTTAGCGGAGAGATACCAGCCCTTCAGCTCCCCGACTTCGGAAGAGGTGCCCTAGGATCTCGCTTTTACGAATCATAATAGGACTGCTAGATCGCTGAGAAAAAAGAATTTGTCTATCTACGTATACGAGAATTAACCAGTTAATTTCCCTAAAAGCTAATCGCTAATCGCTAAAAATCCTATAAAAAAGAGCTGTCGCTTATGACAACCCTGAAATTACTGAATTTTTTCAGCAAAACTAGCCAATATAAGCGGTTGTTAAAGATTCTACGGTTTCTAAATTTCTCTTTTTCTGGATTTCAAGCTTCCGGGTATTATCGTTTATTATCTTTTTTTCCTCATCGTGTAGGTCGATTGTATTTGACTCAGAATCATTGCCTTCACTGATACACAAGCGATCGCAGGGAATGGTATCTGAGAGGATGGCACTTGCCATCATCCCTGTATGAATTTCCAGATTCGCTTCGGGCATTGCTTCAAACACTAAGCGTTGTCCTGGAAAGACAACGCGCTCAAAGTACCAGTTCGGAACGTTAGAGATCCGAGCAATTTGAATGTGGCTTGTAGCATTAACGTAGCAGCACAGAATGCGATCGCTGTTACCAGAAGGAAGGGGATCGAGTATTTGAGCCATAACTGCTGAGGAGCTTTGCGCCACTGCCTAGGATTACCATAACTAAGCTAACATTCGGCGATCCCGGCTTGTTGTAAACACGAATACCAACTGAATATTCTGGTGAGATATCCCCCCAAAGTTAGAGGAAAAAATTCCCGTTTTAGTAATCTTTGCTACTGGCGATTGTAACGGCAATTTTCCGTGCTTAAGCTTCCGACTCGCATATGACTCCCGGTAAAAATACCTCCCTCACGTCTCATGCCAGCATTGCCAGATGAAAATGCAAGCGAAGCCAAGGTTTTTCCAGGATAAGCAATGAATTGGTGCTGAATTTTGACTTGTTGTTGAGAACCGGCTGCCACTGTTGTTGAGAACCGGCTGCCACTAGAGATCGATTTTGCAGTGTTCGGCTTTCTTTTTTGGCTCCAGAACCAAAATCAGGGCAAGACTGAGGATAGTCAATGTTATCGTAAAGTTATATAAAGACCTTTCAGAATCATTTCATTTATAGATACAGAGGTGCTGCTGTCGCCAGTAAGTCCTGCGGGTCAATGGCGGATTCACATCTAGTCGCTAAAGATACCAAACATGGCTCGAATCCTGAGAGCAAGTCATAGCCAGAATAATTTTTGAGAAAGCAATCGCATTTGCCGCTTTCCATCTCAGTAGTAGTAAATTTAGATACAAAAAGACACGATGAATAATCGAATTCTCTACGTCCGTCTCCCCTGCAACCCGATTTTCCCGATCGGAGTGGTTTACTTATCCGATCACGTACACAAGCAATTCCCAGAAGTCGAACAACGGATCTTTGACTTAGGAACCGTGCCGCCTCTAGATTTCACTGGGGCGTTGGATAAATGTGTCGATGAATTTAAACCTACACTCCTAGTATTTTCCTGGCGCGATATTCAGATTTATGCGCCCGTGGGAGGCAGAGGTGGCAACCCACTCCAGCACGCCTTTGAGTTTTACTACGCCAAAAATCCGCTGCTGAAATTGCGCGGGGCACTGGGAGGGTTGCGCGTCACCACGGCATACTACACCGAACTGTGGCGCAACCTGGGATTAATCAAACGGGGACTCAAACGCGCTCAAAAATATCATCCAGAAGCCAAAGCCGTTGTCGGTGGTGGTGCTGTGAGCGTATTTTACGAACAACTCGGTAAGAGTCTGCCATCCGGGACAGTTGTTTCGGTGGGTGAAGGCGAAGCGCTGCTGGAGAAAATGCTGCGAGGGCAAGATTTTCGGGATGAACGATGCTATGTGGTGGGAGAGACAACGCCACGCGATCGCATGATCCACGAACGTCCCACGAATATCGAAAAAACTGCCTGCAATTACGACTACATCGAAACGATTTGGCCTGAGTTTCAATATTATCTGCAAGACGAAGATTTCTACGTCGGCGTGCAGACAAAGAGGGGTTGTCCCCACAACTGTTGTTACTGCATTTATACAGTGATTGAGGGCAAGCAGGTACGGATTAACCCAGCCGATGAAGTTGTCGCAGAGATGCAACAACTTTATAACCGAGGGATTCGTAACTTCTGGTTTACCGATGCTCAGTTTATCCCAGCTCGGAAATTTATCGATGACGCCGTTGAGCTATTGCAGAAAATCCTCGATGCTGGGATGAAAGATATCCATTGGGCAGCTTATATTCGGGCAGACAATTTAACGCCTGAGTTATGCGACTTGATGGCAAAAACCGGCATGAACTACTTTGAAATCGGCATTACCAGCGGTTCTCAAGAACTTGTGCGGAAGATGCGGATGGGCTATAACCTGCGAACCGTATTAGAAAATTGCCGCGACTTAAAAGCAGCAGGTTTCAACGATTTGGTTTCCGTCAATTACTCATTTAATGTAATCGACGAAACGCATGAAACGATTCGCCAAACCATTGCCTACCACCGGGAACTAGAGCGGATCTTTGGTGCAGATAAAGTCGAACCGGCAATCTTCTTTATTGGCTTACAACCCCATACTCATTTAGAAGAATATGCCTTCGAGCAGAATGTCCTTAAACCCGGATACAATCCCATGAGCATTATGCCGTGGACAGCCAAAAAATTACTTTGGAATCCAGAACCCCTCGGCTCATTCTTTGGGGAAGTTTGCCTGCAAGCATGGCAACAAAACCCCAACGATTTCGGGCGAGAAGTGATGAAAATCCTCGAGGAAAAACTTGGTTGTGCCGACTTAGAAGAAGCCCTTGCGGCACCGATTCAGCCAAAAGAAAAACACCTAGTTACGGTATCTTAGCTTCATAAATAGCTAAGTAGCGATTGCCCACCCTAGCCTGCATTGCTCTTCTTCCCTTGCTCTTTGCGTCTTTGCGGTTCATTTAATAAAACCAAAATTATGTTAGAAGGCTCCATTCTGCAACAGCTAGAAGTTGCCCACAGATCGAGTAAAAGACCAATTCGATTTGGGGTGTACTACAAAAACACCCTCGTTGCCCTGTGCCATGCGCTAGAAGACCACATCTTAACGGAGGACAGTTCTCCCTTGACCATTGCCGCTTTTCAAAGAGGCAAATGGTATCTGCAAGAAGCCGATCGCTATGGAGACATCGCACAGAAAGCAGGTCAGATCGCGATTATGGCGGCGTCAGATTCGGGGTTTACCGAACACCCAACTAGCCAACGCCCAAACGTGGATTTAGTGGGCTTAGATCCCTCCGATCCGGTTGCCCAAGAGTGGCACTTAATCATCTTTTCGCCGACGTACACGGCGATGGTGCTGTGTCAAGAGCTTTCGGAAGAAGATTATGGTGCAGCAGGGCTACCCGCGTCTGACTTGGAGCGCAAATTCTATGGGCTGTGGACGTTTGAGCCAGAGTTAGTGAAAGAAACGGTGGATATAGCGATCGCCCATATTGGTCGCTACAACCCGGAACTAGAGAAAAAACTCATCGCCTGCAAGGAGTCCATGCAGCTCTCCTTAGGAACCCCTCACAATCTCGGTGCAGTGGTGTCTTCCGTAGTGGAGTATCTCCAGCATGGGCAAGAAGATATATCAACCGGCACCAATGTAGACATCCCCGCCGGATCTCGCCAACAAGCGCTGGATCGGAACTTAGTTTCCAACGAAATCCAGGCATTCTTGCGGATGGCGCAACTCATGGATATGGCAGATGTCACTAACCCAATGGCAGCAGCAGAAGTGGTAGCGTTCTCCGAAATGATCGGGCAAATGCTCGATTTACCCGCTTGGCAGATGAAACGCCTGCGCCTTGCCGGGTTGCTGCACCGCATCGATCCGTTGCAGGGGGCGGAAAGTGTATTGGCTGCGGCTAAGTCGAGTCGCTACGACGAGGAGGCACCGAGTTGTGCGCTGACTTGTCCGTTGGTCCCAGGAGCGCAAGTATTGAGAAGAATGTCACAACTGCGGGCAGTTGCCCAAATCGTCACTCACCAAACCGAGTGGTGGAACGGGACGGGTGAGCCAGCCGGGTTAGCGGGTGATGAAATTCCCTTGGAATCGAGAATTTTGGAATTAGTCTCAGACTTTCAGTGGCGACTGGCGCAAGCGAGAAATGCCAATCCCGACAGCGAAGAGAATTTATCCAAAGCTTTAGAAGAGTGTCGGCAACAACAGGGCGATCGCTTCGATCCCAAATTGGTTGAAACGCTCTCACTCCTCGTCATGGGGATGCAACAGGGTTTGACTCTACCTGTCACGCCCACTAAAGTGACGGCGGGAATGTGGCTCTTGGATGCAAATCTTTATGCCGGGACAGCAGTGCAACCATCCTTAATGGGCAATGGGTAATGAAAGTGATGAGTTATGAGTTTTGAGTGAAAAGAGAGCTTTTTAATGCCATACTCAGACGCGATAACCGCAAGCATTTTACAACTTAAAACTTTTTTCCTCATTAGCAATCCTTCAATTAGCAATTAGCAATTAGCAAATGGACATTGAAGCAATTCGCTCCGGCAAACTCAAGCAACTGCCAGGTACAGATTTAGAAGACGAAGATTTTTCAGGAGTAGATTTGCGAGGTATCAATCTCGCCGGTGCCAACCTCGTCGGCACAAATTTTAGTGGCTCCAACTTGGAACGCGCCCGTCTTGATGGTGCAAATTTAATCGAAGCGCAACTTGTAGGCGCTGACTTGCGGGCAAACCTTCTGGGCGCTAACTTGATGCAAGCTGACTTATGCGGTGCTGACTTGCGCGGGGCAAATTTGCGAGGCGCTAACTTGATGGGAACCAAGCTTACTCAAGCGTCTTTTGCTGGTGCTTTCTTGAGTGGTGCCAACTTAATGAGTGTCAACTTGCAAGGCGTGGATTTGCGAAGCGCTGACTTGCGGGGTGTAAACTTGAGCGGTGCCAATCTGCAAGGTGCAGACTTAAGCCAAGCGGATTTACGTGGCGCTTTGCTTAGCGAAGCAAATCTAGAAGAAGCAGACTTGCGGGGTGCAAATCTTGCCGGAGCAAATTTGACAGGAGCAAATTTGCTCTGCGCTGAGTTAGATAGTGTTAACTTGACTGGTGTAACTTTGGATCGAGCTTGTTTGACTGGAACCTGTGCGGAGCGCATGGCTTCAAAAGCCTGAGAAAATCTCTGCTGCTAGCGGTTCTCAGTGGACTCAAAAAAACCTAACCCTCAGCCCCTTCCCACCTCTCCCTAACCCTCTCCTACAAGGAGAGGGAAGCCGAATAAATGTTTTCTACGGGGAAGGGGAGCCAGCCCCTCTCCAGCCTAAAAAAATTTAATCTTTGTTCCTGCCTTGTAGGGGAGGATTCGGGAGTGAATAGGATGCTGGGGAGCGAAAAGTTTGAGCCTCGAAAAGCTTTACTTCATCTGTACATTGCGGTGATGATCGACGAAGCGAACCGACTACTGAAACAAGGAATTGAGCAATATCAGACGTATGTAGAAACAAAGGTTCTTACATCTCTACAAGAGGCAATGCAGTCTTGGCAACAGGCACTTAGCCTCTGTCGAGGCAGCGAAGCGAGTATCGTTGAGGGAGCGGCTTTAGGCAATTTGGGGGCTGCGTATAAGGCTTTAGGAGATTTACCTCAGGCGATCGCATTCTATCAACAGCACTTGAGTATAGCTCAACGTATCCAAGACAGGCGCGGCGAGGCAAATGCGCTGGGGAATCTGGGAAATGCTTACTACATTCTCGGTGAGGATACAAAAGCGATCGAGTATCAGCAACAACGGTTAGCGATTGTGCGGGAACTCCAAGATCGTCCAGGTGAGGTGCAAACGCTCTCGAATTTGGGGGCGGCTTATCATTCTTTGGAAGAACATATAAAAGCGATTCTCTGCTTTCACCAGTCAAAAGCGATCGCCAAAGAATTACAAGACGTTCGAGGGGAAGGACAGGCGCTTAAAAATCTCCGACTTGCTTACACCGCCCTCGGAGACTTGCCGGCGGCTCGCGATTACCAGCAGCAGTATCTGACAATCATACGGGAACTATTGGCAGCAGCCAAGGCAGATGACTTCATCAGCGGCGCGAAAATGCTGGGCATCAATCCATCTGAGGATTTTGCTGAAGCCGACTTGAGTGGTGTTAACCTCCGCAGCGCCAACCTCCGCAACGCTGATCTCAATCATACCAATCTCAGCAATGCCGATCTCACCTTTGCCGACTTGAGCCGTGCCAACTTAAGCGGTGCCAACCTTTCCTATGCCTGCCTTTGTAATGCGAATCTGCGAGATGCTCATCTGTTGCACGCGAACCTTACTCAAGCAGATTTGCGGACTAAAATGCCCCGTGCCAATTTAACCAGTGCCGACCTTAGCGGTGCAAATTTAACCAGTGCATACCTTCCCAATGCCAATTTGACGAAAGCCTCCCTGACGGCTGCCAATCTCAGCGATGCTGATTTAAGCGGTGCTAACTTGAGCGGCGCAAATTTCAAAGAGGCTGAGCTTAAGCGTGCCGATTTCAAGGGTGCGAATGTGGAGGATGCTTCCTTTGAAGGGGTTTTGGGGCTTTCTGAGGCAATGAAGCTCGATCTTAAGCAGCGAGGGGCAATTTTTGAGGAGGACTAGCGATCGCTTCGCTACCTCAGCGTCACCACTCCAGCTATAAAATCAGCCACTAACCGCAGCATTTTCCGCCACTGTAAACCCATCAAACTTTCTTGAATCCCTGTTTCAGCAACAACGATAAGATTAAACTTTTATCTATCCACCAATCTTTTTCTGCATAAATATTAAAAATTTTCAGTCTTTTTTTTATATAAATTGTCTAGATTTAATCATAAATCACTCCGACGATTAAACCGCAAATATTTGGTTGTTATTATAATTCAAAGAAAGCCTTGATTAATTTTCATACTTGTTAAGCGGATGTTTCATTCAATAAATCCAGACAACAATTTTAGGTTGGACGGCGTTTACACTTGTCCAGTTTGTCGGCACGGTGAGATTGCAGCAATGCCGTTAATGGAGGCATGGGCTTGTAACTTTTGCAATCATATTTTCACTGCCGATCCGATTCAACAATCTGTGAAAATGGCAGATAGCGCATCACCAATAACTTGGCGCTGGAATGGTCGAACTTGGCAAGGTGCCCATCGTAAGGGGAATGAGTTGGGTTGGGGTGTTGGGTTGGCAGCAGTTGCCTTAGTCTTATTACCGACTACCCTTGTTGCCTTGTCTACCTACTTTTTCCCCCCAATACCCGGTACTCCCTTATCTTGGGTGCCTACTCTTTGGATTGGGTTAACCTTTTTAGCTCATCTTGCTTTTGTCGTAGATGTTGTTGTTGAGTATTATCAATTCCCAGTCTTTGCTTACGTCAACGCAATCCGACGACATCTGTTAAAAGGAACAAATTTCTAAGTTGCTAGGACTCGACATTGTTCAACTCAACCTCAACAGTTCGTTTTCCCACCGTTACGCGATCGCCGGAAACTAATTGTCGTCCTCGCCGGGTTTCCAGGGTGCCGTTGACTAGAACAAAACCCTGTTGAATCAAAAGCTTAGCTTGCCCACCCGTCTGCGCCATCCCTACCCACTTTAAAAACTGATCGAGCTTAATTGTGCTGTCATTTACCGCCATAAGAAGTGTTGCACTCCAACGTAACCGTATTATGCTGAGGGCTAATATAGCAATCCTAATTGATATGGGAATAACAGTTTTTGGGTAAGTGGTAAAAAGTTTTAAGTTGGAAAAGACTTGCAGCGATAGCGTACAGCCCTTTGGGCATGAAAACAGCGAAGCGAGGCGTTAGCCTAGCGCTGACTTGTCACTTCGCGTCTGAGTTTTGAATGAAAAAACTCTTTTGCTGCCTCAGAACCCAACCGAGCGCTACAGATTTACCACTACCAAAAATTTCAGCAGTTGCGCCAAGCTACATTAACCAACCAGAAAAGGAGGAGTGGATGATCGTTGAGAAGGATGAACTGCTGGAGCGATATGCGGCGGGAGAACGAGATTTTAAAGGTGCAGACTTAATTGGAACCGATCTTAAAGGCGTAAATCTGAGTCTAGCGAACTTCCAGGAGGGATCGCTCAGCGAAACTGACTTGAGTGGAGCTAACCTGAGCCAAACCTCTTTAATGGAGGCAAGTTTAGGCACAGCCAATCTCAGTGGAGCAAATTTGAGCGGGGCGGATCTTAGTGGAGCGAATTTGTTTCGGGCAAATCTCAGGGGTGCCAATTTGAGCGGGGCAAACTTGAAAATGGCAGATTTGACAGAAGCAGACTTGAGCGGGGCAAACTTGGACGGAGCAAACTTTTGGGGGGCTTACCTGACAGGCGCGAAACTAGACGGTACCAACCTGCTAAAAGATACTTATTCCTAAATTTACTGCCGAATCGGAATTTCGATGACGAACTCGGTTCCCTGCTCTGGTGCTGAATTACACTTCAAAACGCCGCCGTGTCTCTCGACGATGATTTGATAGCTGATTGACAAACCCAGCCCCGTGCCTTTACCAGTGGGCTTTGTCGTAAAGAAAGGTTCAAAAATTCTAGTGCGGATTTCTTCGCTCATTCCGGGACCATTGTCGATAATCCGGATACTTGCTTTTCCATTGTCGAGGACATCGGTACGAATCCGAATACAAGGCAGGGGAGCCGGGGAAGAGCCGAGCAAGGAAGAATGTAGCATCTCCTGTGCGCTGCCTCTTCGCGCCTCTGTCTCCTCCAGGGCGTCAATCGCATTAGAAATGAGATTCATAAATACTTGGTTGAGGAGTCCGGCGTAACACTCTATGGATGGCAAATCGCCGTATTCTTTGAGAATGGCAATCCCCGTATTGACTCCTCTGGATTTCAAGCGGCTGTGGAGAATTAGTAGCGTGCTGTCAATGCCTTCGTGGATATCAACTGCCTTCATCTGGGCTTCGTCAATCCGCGAGAAGTTTCGCAGGGACTGGACAATTTGCTGAATGCGGTCAGCCCCGATTTGCATGGAGGATAAGGTTTTGGGGAAATCCGAAATTAAAAAATCCAGATCGATTGCCTCAGCTTCCTCTTCAATCTCAGGCACTGGCTGGGGATAATGTTTGCCATAAAGCTGTAGGAGGTTTAGCAAATCTTGGGCATATTGATTCGCATGAACCAGATTGCCGCAAACAAAGTTGACTGGGTTGTTGATTTCGTGGGCAACCCCAGCAACTAACTGCCCTAGACTAGACATCTTTTCACTTTGGATCAGAAGCGTCTGGGTTTGTTGAAGTTCGCACAGAGCTAATTGCAGATGGTTCGCTTGTTGTTTGAATTCTACTGCCGATGCTTTTAAGGCTGCTTCAGCAGATTTTCGTTCGGTAATGTCAGTGACGAAGCCTTCGCAGTAGAGTAAGGCAGCCGCGCGATCGCATAATGTATGACCTAATGTATGCCCGAAGCACTGTTCGTCCCTGGTGTATGCCACACTATAGCCGCTCGCAGCTTCATATTGCTTCGCGGATCGCAGCTCTTGGCGTACTGCCCGTGCATTTTCCGAAATCCAGATGATGCTGCCGTCTTTTCGATAAACCTGAGACTCAAACCCACTCACCGAACCGTGTTCTTGCAGCAAATACAGAAATTCGTCACGCCGATTGGGATCTACGTACAGCTGGTGCTTGATGTCCGTTAGATGGGCAATTAGTTCCTCCGGTGAAGCGTAGCCGTAAATCCTTGCCAGTGCTGGATTCACACTCATGTAACGCCCATCCGGGGTTGTCTGAAATATTCCCTCGACAGCGTTTTCAAAAATACTCCGATACTTTTCCTCTGCTTGCTGCAAAGCTTCTTCCACCTGCCGACGCTCGGTGATTTGCTGCGCTAGTTCTCGATTCGCTTGCTGCAACTGCATCGTTCGCTTGACAAGCTTTCTCTGGACTTTTTTCCACCGCTCCACCCAGCTAGAAGCATCAATTGGCACATTGTCACGGCTTAGGAACATGGGACGTCTCAGAGTTTAGTTAGCCAATACTCGTAGTATGAAACCATCCGAGAAATTACTGGGTGATAGCACTCGCGTTTGAAGTGTGATCTTTTATGTGATGATTTGGTGATATAAATCCATTTTATTTGTGATGTAGATCGCTGAAATTACGGAGACAATTGTTGTAGCTGGAACGTTATTTCAGTCAATTGCGATGTGGGGAGAAAAATTGATACTGGGATTTCGACTTTTTATGAGTAGATTGAAAACGCTTAGTTTGGTTGGCGCGATCGCGATTATGGGGAGCGGCATGGAGTTAAAAGCGATCGCTGCCCGGTTAACAAATTGGCGATTTGACCCAGCGCTGAATCAGTTAGAAATCACTCTGGATGAGGGAACGACGCCGCGTTATTTTCTTCTGGCTCAACCGTCTCGGATTGTTCTGGATTTACCCAATACTCAAGTGGGAATGGTGGAAACTCAACAAAGTTACTCTGGCCCAATCCGCCAAATTCGAGTCTCTCAGTTCGAGGCTGGCATTACCCGAATAGTGCTGGATCTCGCACCAGAGGTAGTTTTATCCCCCCAACAAGTGCAATTGCAAGTAGAACCTGGGAATCGCTGGGTATTGCGTCCCCTGATTGCTAACGTTCTCGCTCCAGAAGCAGTGCCTCCCAGCAGGAGCGGGGTTTCTCCGTCCCTGCCTCCCCCTATCTTCCCAGGGAACCCAACGCCGGGTGTCGTGAGCGTGCCGTCTCTGAATAACTCAACTACGTTACCCAATTTAGCGACGCCAACAGTTCCTCCAGGGAGAATTGCGACGAATAATCCTGTGTTAGTGAGCGTACCTCCTCTTTCTGGCGCGATCGCTACAGCACCACCAGTACCCGTGAGGCAGCCTCAGTCTTCCTCTGTCACCAGAGTGGTTGAATTTGGTCAACCGTTGCCGATGGAGGAAAATCCCCCCCAAGTGCCTGCAAGGAGAACCAGAGTAGCCCCAGTACCTTCTCTAGAAGCGGGTGCGTCTGTGCCCATGTCAATACCTGCCACATCGACAACTGCCGCACCGAGAACCACCGCCTCTCCAATGGTTGTCGTGCCGCCCCTACCTAAGACGGCGACGGTTGTGCCCGATCCTTCCAGCTCCATATCGGCACCGATACAAGCGCCAACGGCATCTCTGAATCCAGACGTTCTGCTGCCTTCTGGCACTCCGCTGAGCCTGCGTTATCCGGGCGACAAGGTTTTAACACTGCGAGATGGTGTTTCGCGCCAGGAAGTGTTGCTGCTAGAGGAAGAAATACGCGATCGCACTGGTAAACTTATCGCCCCAGTCGGTACGCAGGTGATCGGACGCTTTGAGATCGACCGGCGCGGCAGTCGCTTCATTACCCAAGCGATTAGCCTGGGTGGACGCAATTTTCCCCTCCTCGCCCAATCAGACTCCCTAGATGGCAACCGTCAAGTTTCACAGAACCGAGTTGTCCGGAATTCTGCCATTGGTGCCTTAGCCGTCATGCTATTAGGAGGCTTTTCAGGCGTCGGTTTGTTGGGAGGCGCTGCCGCCGGTGCTGCCACTACCTATCTGACAGCTCCTCAAACCGCTATTATTCAACCGAATCAAATACTGCAAGTTCAGCTCAGCGAAGATTGGCGGTAAAGTGAGTTGCTAATGGCAAACAAAGGCGATCGGTAATGGGTTATTGGAACGAACAAATCCCGATTACCAATCCCGATTACCGATTAGCCATTAGCCATTCCCCTTAGAAATTATTTGTTTCCGGCGGCGGTGCGCCTGCTCCTGGCTGATTCAGGAAGAAATTCTGGGCACCATCATTCTGATAGATGCAGCGGATATCTGGTTGCCCGTCCAAACTGCCGGTATAGCCAAAGGTGTTCATCCGGTTCTTGCAATCCCGCACCTGATCCGCTGTTACCAGCTTTCTTTGTTCCAAAATAGACCAGTTGTTACTACGCAAAACACAACCCGGTCGCATATTGGGCTGGGAAACGTAAACGTTAAAGGGATTTAGGGTTACATAGACGCGAGTATCCATCACCATCGCGCTGGCTCCAAACTGCACGCAAAGCTCAGGATTCGGCGCAGCACGGTCAATGAAATCACGCGATGCGACGTTTTCTGGGCTAAACGTCGCTGTAGAGCTAAAGCCAATCCCTACCCCGATTCCCAGAACGAAGACGCCGCCGATCAAAGCGATGGAAGTGTAATTGAAAGGGGATGATTTAGCGGATTTAGGGGCACTATAGGGAGTATCGGCAGGGTATCTAGATTTACGTTTCATCGTCGCTTAGGTAATTTCACTCCTACTGGACAGGGAGTAATCAAACTGCTCTCCTTTCTCCCAGTATGGCTATAGATTGTGCCGCTAGGCGGAAGGGAAGAGAAGGGGAAAGAGGAAGGGAAAGGGGCAAAGAGGCATCGAAGAGTTTGAAACTACAGTTTCCCCAGCTACCAGAAGCGATGCATCGCGTCTCTACAAGATTTCTTGCAACTGTAGCTGCTTTGCCTCCCCAGTGCTTACTCCTCGCTCGCTAAGTTTCTACTTTCATTCAACAATTGGGAGTAGGCATGGGCGACATCTTTGAGATGTTGATATTCTTCTTTCATTCGTTGATACTGCAACTCAAAAGCCAGATGTGAGACGATAAGCCGATCGGGATTGTACTCAGCTACCTTAACTCCAATTAAAGCCTCTCTAATTAAACGAACATATATTTTTTGTAACTGTTCGGCTTTCCTTAACAGCTTTTCAACCTCAAGTAAAGCTTTCTCATAGGTAGCTACTTGGACAGAATACACATCAGAGGTAGAGACTAAATCAGCTAAGTCATTAATTTTACGATATTGCTCCTCAAGTACGGACATTTCTGGCTCTAATTGCCAGTGTTCGTGAATGATGGGAGCTAGTTCTTTGATGGTAGTCAGCTTTGGATCGTTCGTTTTAGAGTTCTGCTCGATCACCTCCACATCATTGAGGGGATGCCAGGAATAAATATATTCAACATCCCCTTCAGGCGTCAGCCTGGGAAAGACAACTTGGACTCTATTCTGACGCCTAACCATCAGCGGAATTCCATAGTTTTTCAGAGGTAAGCTGGGGTACTTCTGTTCTGCACCTTTCACCAAAACAACACTATTATTTTTAATTTGTTTAATTTTGGCTTTCCGTTTTTCATTAACCAGATAGGCAATGACCAAAGGTACAAGTATTACAAGAATGATTAGAAATCTTTGCAGCACAGCGCTCGCCTCCAGCCTCCATCTGTTGCACGGGAAGGTAGTCGTTGATTTATTGTGACTGATTTTGCCTTCGACTGACGAGTGTAGGAGGGGCAGGGGTGCGGCGGTACAGAGGTGCAGGGGAGCGAAATCTCATTGCCTCCTCGCCTCTGCTTGGCTTCTGTCCCAAGCTAGGTGGGGACTGGATTAAATGTAAAGTAAAAATTAAGCAGTTCTCTGTTGTTGGCTCGCATCTGTGAAATCACAAACGTCGCTACATCTGGGCAAAACCTTAAAAAGCTCCCAGTTTCAAACTCTGATTGCCGATAGTCTCACCGTTTTTTGGGGGGATTGGTTAGATTTACGTGTCCGAATTGTGCAGGTGGCGGCGTCTGGGCTAATATCGCCTCTGATTTACATTCTGGCGTTTGGATTGGGGTTGGGTAGCTCTATCAAGCCTGGTGTGGGGATTAGCGGTAATTACAATAACTATCTGGAATTCATTTTGCCGGGGATGGTGGCGCTATCGTCGATGGTGATTAGTTTCACCGGCACGACATTTTCCATCTGTGGCGATCGCTTGTTCTCAAAAACTTTTGAAGAAATGCTGCTGGTACCAGTGCATCCTCTCGCTTTGCACTTAGGAAAAATGCTAGCTGGTGTGGTGCGGGGATTAATGACGGCGGGTTCGGTGATTTTAGTGGCGGTACTCTTTACTGGCAAGGTTTGGAGTTTTTTGAACCCTTTGTTTCTGCTGCTGGTCGTGCTGAATTGCGCGGTGTTTGCTGGGTTGGGTGTGATTGTCGGTTTAAGCGTGCGATCGCTCGAAGCGGTTGGTCTTTACAATAATTTTGTAATCATCCCCATGTCATTTTTAGGGGCAACTTTCTTCGATCCTGCAACTCTCCCGGCTGCCCTCAAAGTAGTCGTCTATCTGTTGCCTCTGACTTATACCAGTATTGGCTTACGCGCCGCAGCTTACTTGCCAATGCCGCAGTTTCCCTGGTACTCGGTGCCGATTTTAGCGGTGATGGCGATCGCGCTCTCCTTCGTTGGTGCTTATCAATTCGCTCATCAACAAGATTAATTGGTTCAGGAAGGTGGACAGTGCCCACCCTTCCTGAACTAATCAGCTAACGAGAATTGCGTCGAAAAGTTTCAGAAGTTTCAAGTCCTCAAAAGCCTGGAAATCGCGGTATTTTTCCAGCTCATGCTTGCTTTTCGGGAAAAAGATACCAAGCCCCGAAAAATTTTCATATTCTGGAATAGGGCGAAATAATGTACCATTTTGTTTTACTTTATAAATGATTGAATTATTTAAAAAATCAACGAATTCATTGTATCTATTTTGATTTGCGCCTGACTGATTGGTGATAGTTTGAAAAAATGAGACAACATCGACAAACCGTTCGCCCATATACTTATAAGTTGTCAGGTTGCTCAAATTTATATTTTTTATATTAGCTGCCAGAACTGCATCAATAAGCGGATTAATTTTTGCAGATAGTTGCGTGATAGCACGATTATTGATAGCGGTATAGCTATGGTACATATCGCTAGATTCAAACTCCATAATCTTTTCTGCTAGCTGTTCTCCACTAATTTCTGGTTGACGCCCCAAAAAATTAAATAATTGCTCGTAATAATAATTGGGAACACCTAGCAGTAATTGGGAAGAAAGAGTATATTTCGCTGTATCTCGAAAAGTATAGTTGGCTTCAATAGTTCCTTTATTGCAATTTTGAAAGAAAACTAACTCTACCCGCTTGCCTACTTGCTGATTAAAATTTGCGATCAGACCGCTTAATTTTTGGATATTCATCCACTGAGTTTTTAAATTCAAGCCTGGTTCAGGGTGTTCATCTGGGCTAATTTCATCTAAACGACCCCCATGTCCTAAGAATACAATTGCCCATTTTTTAGCTTGAAATTGCGACTTAGCCCAATTAAGATATTCAGAAAAAGCTTCTTCACTGGCGCTGTTTGCTGTATTTAAGCTTTGAGTAGAAATATTTCCTTTAGTAAGGATGTTTCTTGAAATTTTTTTAGCTCCGCTAAAATCAGATTGTATCGCTACAAGAATATTATCGCTATTCACACTTTTGGCAAGCATATCCATAATAGAACGGCCAAACTTTGAGAGGTCGTTATCATAAGGCATCCAATATAAAAAAATCCATTCGTAGAGTCGCTTATTGCTCATGCTTGTAGCAATAATATCTGGCTGATTTTGACTGAGTAAAATCAGGTTTCCTAAAAAGGATGCACTACCTAACGCCGAATACTGAAGCAACTTTCTGCGCTTCATAGAGCTAGTAACTCAGTAGATTATGGATGAATGCTTCGATGTTAACCCCTGGCAAAGCAAACTCGCAAGAGCAAGCGACACCCTTTCCTTCGTCGGTGCTTACCAATTTGCTCATCAGCAAGATTAAATTTTGAACTGCCAAAATGCTAAGGATGCTCAGAAGAGGATTTAATTGCGATCGCTCTGTTGACTCAGCCTTTACCTCAACCGAGTCGCTACCTGCACTCGGCTAGTGGAGTGCCATCTTTGGTCTTTCCAGATATCAAAAACATCATTGTTTCGACTATCAACTCGATGACATCCCATCCAATGCTTGTCATCTCTGGCTCGTAAAAATGTTGCAGCCTTGACTCGAATATCATTATGCCATGTCTTATCATCAACTTTCCATACCTGGAAACAATGATGATTTATGCTATCAAGTTTGCAAAATCTCATCCAATGGTTGTCATCTTTACCTTGTAACATTAAGGCTTTCTGAACAACAATTGAACCATTTTCAATTCCAGCTTTAAGAGATTTAATTTCCACAAAAGCCGCCTTAACGGTGTCTTGAGCATTTTTAGATTCTTTGTGAGCATATTCAGCTATTTTTTCGGCTTGTTTTACTGCATTCTCCAAGCGTTCATTGGTAGCCTGAAGTTCTGCTTTTATCACAAGAGGCTCTGCTTTAATAGCTTGAAGCTCATCTTTCAGAGTTTTAATTTCTGTCTTACAAACTTTTATTTCTGTTTGAGCAGCCTGAAGTTCTTTTTTCAGATTTTCCTGAGACGCCTGAAGCTCTTTTAATATCTGTATTTCTGCATGAAACTGTTCGCGTGTTCGTTCTAGTTCTGCGATTGCTCTTTCGTAGTACCCCAGTGGCGTTTTCCAGTCACCAGCACCAGCTTTACTCATAAAAAACCTCTTTCTTATTTTATGTATCCTCTTTATCTGTCAAAAATCGCTGCGACTTCTCAGGCTTTAGCAAAAGAGGTTCGGTAGAATTATAAGTCTTGATTGTTCCGCGCCAAAACTCACAAAGTACGCCATATTTAAGCCAATCTTGAATAGCTATCCTTTTCAACTCCGGAGATTTTTTCACTAAAGCAGCCATCATCGCTGCATTGTGTTGAAGTTGCCCATAAATCTTCAGTACATCGTCAATAGAACTTTTCTCATTCAACTTGCTCAATTCATAGCATTCGCTTAGTTCATAAAGTTCAATATCCGAAAGCCTAGCACCCGGCTTCAATCCAATTTTGAGCCTCTGTCTACATTTATCAAAAGGATTCGGCAAAGCGTGAGCTAAATGCTTCTTTAACTCATTCCGAATCTGTTCAAGTTTCCCGTCTATCGCTTCGTCTATCTTATCTACAAGCTGATTAGCATCTTTAAATAATTTTTCTTCTAGCAAATTAATTTCCGCCAACATTGGTGCGATTAACTTGTTATTAATTTCTCCGGGAGTAAATTGACTACCTAACTTTAAGGCTTCCATTACTACTAAAGAAATTTGGTTGATTCGATTTTCTAAATAGTTGTCAGCTATTCTGATAGTTTCTCTTACATCTCTAAGCGCTGCTACTCGCACTTGATTAATGTTTTCTAAAGCATCCTTTACTTTTTCATCACTCTGGTTGAGTAGAGATTCGATATCACCTATCGTCTTAGTTTCTAATTCCTCCATTTCATTTTTTGCTTGTTTGATTCGGTTTTGAGCTATGTAATCAAGCTTGTCAGCTAAAGGATATAGTTTTTCATCAAACAATTCACCTATTTCTTTCCCTGCCGATTTTACGAAATCCTGCGAAACGTTTTTAGAAGCACGTTCTAATTTTTTAATAAAATCTCCAAAGAGCCATCCCAGCATTTCTTACCATCCTTGCATCGCTAAGCTGGCAGCAAACTTCATCAAAGTCTATCTCACTAGCTGCTTTTGCGGTTTCAGTACAAATACTGAAAAACCCGATTTCTATAAGAAACCGGGTTTTTAGAAACGCGATAAAACGACATTTCTACACAAAATCAGAGAGGGGGCTAAAATGCGTCAAGCCACTTATCGATAATGAAGTTGATAATGCTAATCTACACATTAAACCGGAACAGCATTACATCGCCTTCTTTGACAATATATTCCTTCCCTTCACTACGGACTAAGCCTTTTTCCTTCGCAGCATTCATGGAACCAGTTGTTACTAAATCTTGGTAAGCAACTGTCTCCGCCCGAATAAAACCGCGTTCAAAATCAGAGTGAATGACTCCTGCTGCTTGGGGTGCTGTCATTCCGGCATGAATCGTCCAAGCGCGAGTTTCTTTTGGACCAGTTGTAAAGTAGGTACGCAAGCCTAAAAGTTCGTAAGTGGCGCGAATCAGAGATTTTAATCCGCCTTCTTCCACTCCAAGAGAACCCAGAAATTCAGCTTTATCTTCTTCTGGCAATTCGACTAATTCCGCTTCCACTTGGGCAGAAACAATGACGACTTGTGCGTTTTCTTGAGCCGCAATTTCCCGCACTTGTTCTACATATTTATTGCCTGTTGCCAAATCATCCTCAGAGACGTTGGCAGCATAAATAATTGGTTTGCCTGTGAGCAATCCTAATCCTTTGAGCGATTCAGCTTCTTCTTCATTTAAGTTAGCCCGCCGCGCTGGTTTGCCTTCATTTAATAAAGCGCTCAATTTTTCTAGCGCAGCGAGTTCAATCTGTCCTTCTTTGCTAGTACGGGCAGCTTTGCGAGTGCGCTCAATACGTCGCTCTACTTGAGATAAATCTGCTAAAGCCAGCTCCAAATTAATAATGTCAATATCTCGCGCTGGATCAACAGATCCGGCAACGTGGATAATGTCATCATTCTCGAAACAGCGCACTACATGAACAATGGCATCAACTTCCCGAATGTGGGACAAAAATTGATTACCCAGTCCTTCCCCCTGACTAGCACCTTTCACTAAACCAGCAATATCCACAAACTCAACCCGCGTCGGGATAATTTGCGCCGAACTGGAAATATTAGCCAGGGCGTTTAACCGCTCATCTGGCACCGACACGACACCGACATTGGGTTCGATGGTGCAAAAAGGGAAATTGGCAGCTTCAGCCTTGGCATTGGCAACCAAGGCGTTAAATAAGGTAGATTTTCCGACGTTGGGAAGTCCGACAATTCCGGCTCTAAGCATCTTAGTTCAAGAGGTAAAACTGGGTAGAATCAATTAGATAGGTTCAGGAATCGGTTGAGGAATCGGACCTGGAACCGGCTGGGGAATGGGCGCTGGCACTGGCTCTGGCACAGGTGAGGGAATCGGCTGGGGAACGGGGGCTGGCACTGGCTCTGGCACAGGTGAGGGAATGGGTTCTGGTACAGGTCCCGGTACGGGTTCTGGTACTTCTGGCGGCGATCCAGGAATCGGATTAGGCTCCGATCCGGGGATCGGGCTGGGGATGGTTGGTTGGGGGATAGGATTAGGACTGGGATTAATCATGGCGATCGCATTGAACAATTTAACCCTATCAAAATAGGTAAGAACGCATAACAATGACATCCCCCGGAATAACGACATTCCGTGACACTTACACTTGAAGATTCATCCAACCGCATCCAAACTCATTACTGTAGCAGGTATTGAGAACGCATTAACTCGTCTGCGATCGCTTTTCGATGCAAGTTGAACTGCCCCTACGAAATTGTTGGGCAGAAACGATCTATCCTAAACCGGCAAAGGCAAAAAGCGCTCGGATTTTCTCCCCCGCTTAGCTTCCGGATATCACCGATTTTAGAAAAATTTCCAGCATGGATTTTATCCCAGGGTCTCAAACAACTACCCCATTAGTGGACGCCCTTCAAGCGTGCGCCAAGAAGCATCATGCACCCTTTTACACGCCCGGGCACAAGCGGGGGCAAGGAATTTCCCAGCGGTTAGCGGATTTGCTCGGAACCGCCGTGTTTCCAGCAGATTTACCAGAATTACCGGAGTTAGATAACTTGTTTGCCCCACAAGGCGTGATCCAAGAAGCCCAGGAACTGGCAGCGACAGCGTTTGGGGCAGAACGCACTTGGTTTTTGGTCAATGGTTCGACTTGTGGATTAATGGCGGCAATTTTAGCTACCTGTGGTGAGGGAGACAAAATTATTCTGCCTCGGAATATCCATTCCTCGGCAATCCACGGTTTAATCCTTTCGGGTGCGATTCCGATTTTTGTGAATCCAGAATACGACCTAGAGCTAAATATTGCCCACAGTATCACCCCATCGGCGGTAGCAGACGCCCTGCAACAGCATCCGGACACCAAGGCGGTGATGATGGTTTACCCAACTTACTATGGCGTTTGCGGGGATATCAGAGCGATCGCGCAAATTGCTCATCAGCACGGTATCCCTTTGCTCGTAGACGAAGCCCACGGTGCCCATTTTGCCTTTCATCCAGATTTGCCCACTTCTGCCCTCGCCGCTGGAGCCGACTTAACGGTACAATCCACCCACAAGGTACTGGGGGCACTCACCCAGGCATCAATGCTGCACGTCCAAGGCAATCGAGTTAATTGCGATCGCTTGAGCAAAGCTTTACAACTGTTACAGTCCACCAGTCCCAGCTATTTGTTACTAGCTTCGCTGGATGCAGCGCGTCAGCAAATGGCATTGCATGGGGAAGCGTTAATGGCGAAAACCTTACACTTGGCGGAGGAAGCAGCTACCCAAATTAGTCAAATTCCCGGTTTATCTGTGTTAAAAACTGCCAAAACACCGGGTTTTGTTGCCCTTGACAAAACGCGGCTGAGTGTTAAGGTTTCTGACTTAGGTTGGACGGGGTTTGAAGCGGATGAAATTCTCCATCAACAGCTAGGCGTTACGGCTGAGTTACCATCGCTGCACAGTTTGACTTTTATCATCAGTTTGGGAAACACTTCATCTGATATTGTGCAGATGGTATCGGCACTCCGAATTTTAGTCCAAGAGCGATCGCCCACCACATCAATAGCCCCATACCTGGATGTCTTCACCAGGTGGAAAGCTGAATTTCTTCAGATTCATCCTTCATCCTTCGTGCTTCATCCTTCCATCTCTCCCCGTCAAGCATTTTTTTCCCAAACCCAAACGTTGCCGGTGGAAAAGACTGTAGAACGCATCAGTGCCGAACTTATTTGTCCCTATCCACCCGGAATTCCCGTGTTGATGCCAGGGGAAGCGATCGCTCCCTCCGCCTTGGATTACCTGCAACAGATTCTCGCCTTGGGTGGAAGTATTACGGGTTGTAGCGATCCGACCCTCAAAACGTTAAAGGTTGTTCGCTAATTGGAGACAGGCTTAAACTCAAAACTTAGACGCGAGCGATCGCGTCTCTACTACTCAAAACTTCAGACGCGAGCGATCGCGTCTCTACTACTCAAAACTTAAAACTTTCTATGTGGCCCTACGTAACTCCTGGTATCCCAGATGACCTCTTCGAGCGGTTGCCCGGTATTCCCCTCAGCAAGCGCGAGGTGCGGTTGCTGTTGATTTCCTTACTCAGACTCAAACCCGATTCTGTGTTGTGGGATATTGGCGCGGGAACCGGCACGATCCCCGTAGAAACCGGCTTATTGTGTCCGAAAGGTCGAATTATTGCCGTAGAACGCGATGAGGAAGTGGCAAGTTTGATTCGTCGTAACTGCGATCGCTTTGGGGTTCGTAATGTCGAAGTCGTTGAAGGAAGCGCCCCAGAGTGCCTAAAAGACTTACCCGTTCCCCCCCATCGGGTTTGCATCGAAGGCGGACAACCCATCAAGGATATTCTCAAGGTCGTTTGGCAATACTTAGAACCCCAAGGTAGGGTGGTTGCAACGGCGGCTAATCTAGAAAGTCTCTATGCCGTTTCCGAAGGCTTCGCCGAATTACAAGCTCGAAATATCGAGGTGGTTCAATCTGCCGTCAATCGTTTGGAAACGCGAGGCACCCATCAGATCTTTGCCGCAGTCAATCCAATTTTTATCTTGAGTGGCGAGAAACTGGATTGAAAATCTTAATCTAAAGGCTAGAGCAGCATTCTTGACGATTGAGAACACAAAAATTCCCGTTAAGATGCGTACCATCAAGAAATTTATTTTTTGTCGGGATTGACGAACGGTGTCAGGAGAAATGAGCAGGATGCTGAAAAAAAGCGTTGGCTTTATTCTAAATTAACGGCACCAATTGCCTAAATCTGTTTTAGATCGGTTAAAGTGTGCAAAAGTAATTCTTAATCTTATTAAGACTAGATTAACTTCGTTGTTGCGGTCTCAAGAGCGCATCTTATGCCTTGGTCTCGTATTTTTAGTGGAATAGTCGCGATCGCTGTCGCCCTCCTGATGCTCTTTTTTGGAGGATGGTTCTTTACAGTTGGTCTGTGCATCATCGTCTATCTCGGTCAGTTAGAGTATTTTCAGATGGCGCGAGCCAAGGGCATGGCACCCGCTGGCAAAACTACTCTGGTAGTGAGCCAAGTTCTGTTAATCACAGCGTCTCTGGCACCAGCCTTGACAGATGCCATGTTTCCCCTGGCAGGAACGTTGATTTGTTTCTATCTTCTGTTTCAGCCCAAGCTTGCCACAATTGCCGATATTTCCGCCTCTATATTGGGGTTGTTCTACGGCGGCTATCTGCCCAGCTACTGGGTGCGCCTGCGCGTCGGACTCGCTCCCGCGATCGCGATTGCAGAGCCATTGAATGGCTATTTGCCCGCTTCCTGGCACGAACTTAGCACTTTGCCCCAAGGTTTGACGGCAACGCTTTTGGCCTTCCTCTGTATTTGGGCTGCTGATATCGGTGCTTACATCTTTGGTAAATTCTTTGGTCGCACGCGCCTTTCTGAGATTAGCCCCAAAAAGACTGTCGAAGGAGCTGTATTTGGGGTTCTTGGCAGTGTGGTAGTGGCAATTGCTGGAGCTTGGTATCTGAATTGGCCCAGTTGGCAGTTCAGTGGCTTGGCTTTAGGGCTGCTGGTTGGGATTGCGAGCTTGCTGGGAGACTTAACGGAGTCGATGATGAAGCGAGATGCTGGGGTAAAGGACTCAGGGCAACTGATTCCGGGTCACGGCGGCATTTTAGATCGGGCTGATAGTTACGTGTTTACCGCTCCCCTGGTGTATTATTTCGTCACGCTCTTGTTACCTTTATTACCCCGCTAGAAAAGTCTTTCTACACGATTGGGGCAATTAGTAAGCAAAGCTTAATGGTGAAAATCTCTTTTATCTGCCTCTTTTGTGTACCTCAGTCCTAGCCAACCCTCCGTCCTAACTCCTCAGTCCTCAGCCCTCAGTCCTAACTCCTAAGTCCTATTTTTATTCGGCTGGAATGACATTAATCCGTCCGCGACAAACTAACTGACCCGGAATCACAGTTAATTCCTGAATATCTACTTCTGGGCCTAAATCTATCTTGAATTCATCCAAATTGCCTCGGAGCAGTTCCTGTTGCGTCTCGATACAGGGGGACTCTAGAAGCAGTTCGTGAGGGCTAGCTAACTTTAGACCTGTCCGCAGCACTAGAGGTGTAGCGTTACCCGATGGGTCTGTTAAAGTGCCGCTGAGTTTCAAACATTCCGGATCGATGGTAATCTGTTGCCAACTGATTTGCTGGTCTTTTAAGATGTCAGCTGGGTGCGTTGGAACTGCTTGGAGTAGTGTCCCCAGTAAATCAGTTAAAGCAGTGGCGAATAAGGGTGCTTGGAGAGATGCCTTAAGGTCTGTCTCCTCTAGTATTAGCTCACCGGAAACGGGGATGGGTTCGAGAAGGCGTAAAGGTTTACCTCTAAGAACTTGACCCAGGTTGATGCGAATGTTTTCTCCGGTTAACTGAATGCGTGACAGATGCAGTCCTTGATACACTGCATGGTTGGCGGCAATAAAAACTTGAGGAATATAACCTGTAAGGATTTGGCGATCGCCTCCGGAAATTTTAAACTGGAGGTTTTCAACTTGCGAAACTTGCGATCGCAACCACAGCCGCAACGCTGGTGATAATGTTGTGCTGATAATCCTGCTCCCTTGCTTAGATGTCAATGGCTTTCTTCCTGTAATATTTGTACATAGTCTAATTAGAGGTCAATTTTGGGTTTTAGACTGGCGATTCCTTCAAAATCCTAAATCTAAGATCAAAAATCCCTAATAGTCTAGCCGAGGCACTGCCTCAACAAGCTAAGCCCTAACCTTTATTCATTCGTCGCTCGATTTCGCCTATGGCCGAAAGGCTACAAAAAATTCTTTCCCAATGGGGTATTGCCTCCCGCCGCCAAGCTGAAAAAATGATTGAAGCAGGGCGCGTGCGGGTCAATGGTACTGTTGTGCATCTGGGGCAAACAGCAAATCCAGAACAAGACCGGATTGAAGTTGATGGCAAACTTGTACTCCCAGCTCATCGTCCTCAAATGCTCTATATCTTGCTTTACAAACCTGCTGGGGTAGTTTCTACGTGCCGCGATCCTCAAAAGCGCCGCACGATTCTTGATTTACTGCCTCCTGCACTCCGAGAAGGTCAGGGATTGCATCCAGTTGGACGTCTAGATGCCGAATCCACCGGCGCGTTATTGGTCACAAATGACGGTGAAATGACGCTACGCTTGACCCATCCTCGATATCATCTTCCTAAAACTTACCAAGTTTGGATTCAGGGTCATCCCCCAGAAGAGGTACTAAAATCCTGGCGTCAGGGTATTCTACTGTCAGGGAAAAAGACATTGCCTGCTCAAGTTCGCGTTTTGGATGTGCGGGGTTCTCAAACCTGCTTGGAAGTGATTCTTACAGAAGGGAGAAACCGACAAATTCGACGCATTGCCGAGCAACTGGGCTATCCCGTCATTCATCTACACCGTGCCGCGATTGGTCCCATTTGTTTAAAACGAACAGGGGAGCCTATGTTCCCTGGTACATATCGTTTTCTTGAAGATTTTGAAATCAGTTTTCTACAAAACCAAGTCAATCTAACATCAATAGAAGTGCCAGCAGACATCAAGGAGCGCCGTGTATGAAGGAGAATCCACTTCATCTTCAACAGCAACAAATTGAGAAGCTAAAAGAACTGGGGTCTCGCCTCCGCCAGGTGCGTGAGGAACAATCTCTGTCCCTAGAGGAAGTTGGCGACAAAACCAGGATTCAAGTTCGTCTGCTCAAGGCAATTGAGGAAGGTAGGCGCGAAATCTTGCCTGAACCCGTCTATATTCAAGGCTTTATCAAGCGGTATGCTGATGCACTGGGATTAGATGGGGTAGAGTATTCTGACACTTTTCCCAGTGGGCCGATTTTCCAGCTTATTAAGCCGACCTGGCGGTATTATTTGCCATCAGCTCAGCTGCGACCGATTCACCTTTACTTGATCTATGTGTTTCTGGTGATTGGTGCAGTGAACGGTCTGTCTTACGTGGTGAATCGTCCGGCTTTAGAAGTAGGAAAGGGCGGGACTCAAGAGCGATCGCCTAGAGAGTCTCTCGCCAAAGCTAATGCAGCCAATACAGACTTGCAAGAAAAACTAGGGCCGTTTACCCCAGCAGTATTCAGCAGCAATACCAGTCAAACGGGTAAGCCGGTACGGGTTGGCGTAACCGTCAAAACCCCATCATGGATTCGGGTAGTGGTGGATGGCAAGACGCAGTTTGAGGGAACGCTCCCCCAAGGCACTCAGCGCATCTGGGTTGCAGAGGAGACACTGATTGTAAAAGCTGGTAATGCGGGTGGTATCCTAGTCGCTTTTAATGATGAAAAGGCAAAGAAACTGGGTGCCCCCGGTAAAGTTCGAGAAGTAACCTTTGCCGCTAATCCTCCTGGGTCTTAATGAGTGCTGAGAACTGTGAGGGTCGAGACGCGATCGCGTTTTTCTTCAAAGACACGCGATATACACCAGTGACGCAAGCGATCGCCCAAGCCCTCACCCCTCAGTCCTCACCTCTCGACCCCGATCCCTCAGTCCTCAGTCCTCAGTCCTCAGTCCTCAGCCCTCACCCCTCAGTCCTGATTCTTAATTGGGGCGCGACCGAAAGTTTCAGTTAGAGTTTTGAGACGATAGCCGATCTCTTGGTTCACGGCTTCAGGTCGATACCGCCACTCCCAATTTCCCTCTGCTTTGCCGGGAAAATTCATTCGGGCATCGCCCCCCAATCCCAAAAGATCCTGAAAAGGAATAATTGCCTGATTTGCCACCGAAGCCATCGCCAGCCGGATCGCATCCCAGTGGATGCCGTCGGAACTGATGCAACCCACATAACGCAGGAGATTCTCCCTTTCATAGTCTGAAAGTTGATAGAACCAGCCTACCGTGGTGTCATTATCATGGGTGCCGGTGTAAACCACACAGTTGCGCGGATAGTTAAAAGGCAAAAAGCCGTTGCCAGAATCCGAACCAAAGGCAAACTGTAAAATCTTCATCCCCGGAAATTCAAACTTATCTCGCAGCGCCTCTACCTCTGGGGTAATCACGCCCAAATCCTCTGCCAGGATAGGAAGCTTGCCTAATTTGTCGTTCAGTAGCTTAAAGAAAGCTTCTCCAGGAGCCTCAATCCACTCCCCATTCATAGCAGTCGTTTCGCCCTGCTTAACTGCCCAGTAGGCTTGGAAACCTCGGAAGTGGTCAATCCGAATAATGTCAATGTAATCTAACAAAGATTCAAAGCGCTGTATCCACCACTTAAAGTTTTGCTGCTGCAACTTTTCCCAGTTATAGACTGGATTGCCCCACAACTGGCCTGTGGCGCTGAAGTAGTCCGGTGGAACTCCAGCCATCAGCGCCGGTTCCCCCGTCTGTTCGTCCAAGCAAAAGATATCTGGATGTGCCCAGACATCGGCACTATCGTGAGCCACATAAATTGGAATATCGCCAATAATCTCAATACTGCCCAAGTTGGCATAGCTTTTTAGTTGAGTCCATTGCCGGAAAAACTCAAACTGCAAGTATTTGTGGTAATAAATCTCATCATTCAGCCGCTGCCGCCACTGTTCTAAGGCTTCCGGTTGGCGTTTAGCAATTTCCGGTTCCCAGTTATACCAACTAGCGTGTCCCTGAGCTTCCCGGATCGCCATAAATAAGGCATAGTCATCAAGCCAATGAGCCGCCTTGCAAAAACTTGCAAATTCCTTTTGCTGTAAGGTTGATGCCTGGTTTTTAAAGTTTTCGCAGGCTTTAGCGAGCAAAGGCATTTTGGTCTGGATCGCCCGCTCAAAATCCACCCTGTCTAGGGAAAATTCTGGCAATCCAGAAAAATCATCCTCGGTAAGTAACCCCTCGTCGCGCAGCTTCTCAGGACTAATCAGTAAGGGATTTCCCGCCAATGCTGAATAGCACATATAGGGAGAATTGCCATAGCCGGTTGGTCCTAATGGCAAAACCTGCCAAAATTGCTGGGAACTCTCCACCAAAAAATCAATAAAGCGATAAGCTTCTAAACCGAGATCGCCGATGCCAAACCGGCTAGGAAAACAAGTGGGGTGTAGCAAAATGCCACTGGATCTAGGAAACGGCATAAATAACCTGATGGAGAGGATGCAAACGATTTGACATTATCACGGTACGCAGAAGTTTGACACTCACTCCTAGGGCGGGTTGCATTGGGTAATTCAGCCGTCATAAATGACAGCGATCGCGGCAGAATAAATTCAGCCTTTTTTCCCTCGATCCCGCTCGTTTAGGGGCAATATATCAGAATGACTTACCGAAACCCTGCTCCGACTGTCGATATCATTATTGAACTAATCGATCGACCGCATCGACCGATTGTATTAATTGAACGCCAAAATCCACCTTATGGTTGGGCAATTCCGGGTGGGTTTATTGATTACGGAGAGAAAGCGGAAGCGGCGGCGCAGCGCGAAGCGGCGGAAGAAATTAGCTTACAGGTAGAGTTAATTGAACAATTCCAGGTGTATTCCGATCCCAACCGCGATCCGCGAAGTCACACGATGAGCGTTGTGTTTATCGCAACGGCGACGGGCGAACCTCAAGCGGCTGATGATGCCAAGGCGGTTGGAATTTTTGAACCTTGGCGAATTCCCACGGATTTATGCTTCGATCACGACAAGATTTTGCACGATTATTGGCGTTATCGGCATTACGGGATACGTCCTCGATTGTCTTGAGGCAGTTTATAGCCAATGGGTAATGGTTTTTTAGCTCAGGTTAAACTTAAATACAAAAGGGATAAGCCATAACCTGCCGCTACTCGCTATGATGCAACTTCAGAGAAATCGCACGTTTGCCGCTACTCTGCTTCACCGGCGGCAACGACTTGCCGAGTTAATTGATTTTCCAGTTATTCTCTGGTCTGGGCGTAGTAGTTCCCGAAATTATCCAGCTAATACTTTCCCATTTCGCGCCAGCAGTCATTTCCTCTATTTTGCGGGGCTACCTCTGGAAAATACGGCGATCCGACTCGAAGCTGGGAAACTAGAATTGTTTATGGATGATGAGTCTCCTGCCAGTGCCCTCTGGCATGGAGAAATGCCGAAACGTGAGGAAAGTGCCCAGGCGATTGGGGCGGATGCGGCATTTTCGATGGCAGAATTGGAGTCACGCTCAGCGGATGCCGCGACGATCTCCGTGCAGGATGCCGCGACTAGGCAGCAACAAGCGCAGATAATGCATCGCGCGATCGCATCCGCAAATGCCTCTCAGGGAATTGACGGGAAGTTAGCACGAGCTATCGTATTTTTGCGACTCAGCCACGATGCAGGTGCTTTGGCAGAATTACGACAAGCTGCATCTGTCACCGTGGAAGCTCACTTAGCGGGAATGGCTGCCACAGCCAGCGCTAAGTTGGAGGCAGGTGTGCGTGCGGCAATGGAGAGCAGCATCATCTCCAATAATATGAGCTGCGCTTACCCCAGCATTGTCACCGTTCACGGGGAGGTTCTCCACAATCAGCAGTATTGGCACCCCCTGCAATCGGGAGACTTGCTGTTGGCGGATGTGGGCGCTGAAACATCAATGGGCTGGGCAGCAGATGTCACGCGCACTTGGCCTGTATCGGGGAGGTTTTCTTCTACCCAAAGAGACATTTATAATTTGGTTTTGGCAGCTCACGATGCTTGTATTGCCAAAATCCGCCCGGATGTGGAGTATCGGGAGATTCATCTACTGGCAGCGACTGCGATCGCCCAAGGGTTGGTGGATTTAGGTATTCTGCGGGGCAATGCGGAAGATTTGGTAGAAATGGATGCTCATGCCTTGTTTTTCCCTCACGGAATCGGTCATTTAGTGGGTTTGGATGTCCACGATATGGAAGATTTGGGCGATTTGGCGGGGTATGAAGAGGGGAGAACTCGAAGCGATCGCTTTGGTTTAGCTTACCTGCGGCTCGATCGCCCCTTACGCGCTGGAATGTTAGTCACCATTGAACCAGGATTCTATCAAGTTCCGGCAATTTTAAATGACCCCAATTTCCGAGCAAAATATCAGGATGTGGTGAATTGGGATCGCCTCTCTCACTTTGAAGATGTGCGCGGGATTCGCATAGAAGATGATGTTCTAGTCACCCAATCAGGCAGCGAAGTTCTTACAGCAGCATTGCCAACCGATGCCGATGTAATTGAGTCTTTGGTTAAGAAGGAATCCCGCGTTTTCTTCGGAACCGGGCAACCAATGACTGGAAAAGCACCCGCCGGTATTCCCACTTTTATTAAGCGTTGTCGCGCAATTTTTGAACAAGTTAGTCCCCAATTGATGAAGGATTATCCTGACTGGTTTATCGCGATTGAGGCAGATAGCGGTGAGTATTTTCTGGATGTAGATCACAAGGTTGCCAAACAAAAGGCGCTTGAGAAATACCCGGATGGGTTAATTTCTACTTTACAACTGCTTAAATAAGTTCGTGCCGGTAAGAAATCCTTTAGGGAAAGGGTAAATAAAATTTTACCTTTTCCCCATTTGTTTTTTTCTTAAAAGATTGATTGGCTTGATTTTGGACGTGTTGTAGCGATTCTTATGCTTAAATGAGCGATTAGCTAAATGAATGATGCTGGTATTCTATGCAATGATTCAAAACTTTAAAAAACAATTTTTTTGAAAAATGTATTGCAAACAACTACTAGCTATGCGTTGAAAAGGTATTCTTAAAGTAATGAAAATATATCTCAAAAAAATATTACTAGTCAGTTCTTTATTATTAATTTCAGTTTACCAAAAAAAATCAATAAAGTCCATAGTATTCAGAAAAAAACTTTTTTGAATGGGTGAATTTCTAACCCACCCATTCAAACCGAAAAGTTCATTGATAAGAGCTATTGAGCCTTTAATTTCCGTTCTTTCAGTTTCAGTAAGATATCGGCATGAACCTCACGAGTCAGAGGATAAAAGTATGCCAGGATTAATCCACAAATTAGGGCAATTGTTGGTAGAGGTCCGATGGCGATGCGAATCGCTAAAAGTGCAGAATCCGGTTGAATTGGGGCTAAGTTCTCTGGGGTAGACCGAATATATTGATTCCACTCCAGGCTTTTCAAGACTAAAGCCACGGCAACAGCTAAACTGACTTTTTGCAAGAACACCATAAAGCTGTAAAAAATCCCTTCCCGCCGCTGTCCAGTTGTTAGTTCATCTAATTCAATCACATCTGGCAGCATCGACCACGGGATCAAATAAGCTGTAGAAACGCCAAAACCTGCCATCACTCCTAACACGTACATGAAAGCAATTTGACCGGGCTGTAAGAAAAACAATCCCGCCTGGGCAATAATCCACACGCTCATTCCCATAAAATATACGGCTTTTTTACCGTATCGCTGGCTAAGCTTACTCCAGATAAACAGCATCAACAATGCTGTTCCCTGCACCGCTAGAATGACTTGGGCAACGACTGCATCGCTTAAGCGCATCCAACTGAGAACAAAATAAGGAATGATAGCCGCTGTGACCTGGACAGCTAACCAGGAACACAGATAAATTCCAACAACATATAAAAAGGGGCGATTGCTCAAAACAATCCGTACTTGTTCCAAAATTGGGAGGGAGACAGGTTGCTCAAAGGTGGGATTTTGTGCCGCCCTTGCCAAAATGCGATCGCGTGTCCCCCAAATACACCAATAAATCGGTAAGACCGACAAGATTGCACAAACGACGCCCATCACCAAATATTGCTGGATGCGGTCATTAGGAATCAAAGCGGCGATGATTCCGAACACAATCACAGATACGATACTTCCCCCAATCGAGAAAGCAAACCGATAGCTGTTGAGATTGGTGCGTTCGTTGTAGTCCTGAGTCAGTTCTGGAGTTAGGGCAGTGTAGGGTAAATTAACAGCGGTGTAAAACGAATTAAACAAAATCGAAATGACTATGTAATACCAGAACAATCCCCATTGATTTGCAGAGTCATTGGCGCTAAATCGAGGAACTAGCCACTGCAAAAAGAACGTGATTCCAAACGGAATCGCCCCATATAACATCCAGGGAAGCCGACGCCCCCAGCGTGGCGAGTTTGTTCTGTCGCTAAGCACCCCGACAACCGGATCGTTCACCGCATCCCAAACCTTGCCAATCAGGAGAATCCAAGTCGCTAGTCCAGCGGCGATTCCAGCGACATCGGTCAGAAAATAGGCGGTATAAAACACCCCAATATTTGCGGTGATCGCAGCACCTACATCACCGGCACCATAAGCCAGTTTCGTACTTAACTTTAGCTTTTCGCTGTCGGGTGTCGCGGGGGAATGCTCAGAAGAGGAATCACTCATGGCAGTTGGCTGATGGCAGGGGGATTGAAAATTTCAAAAAAGTATCGCATCTGTCTCCCAAGAGCGGGAATTTTATAGCATTTGTTCTATAGCATTTGTACTGTTCTCTAAACCTGTTCAATTGTGCCTGTTATGCCAGAGCTTTACGTGTCATGGTCAGAGTACCACCAAAAAATCGAACAGTTGGCGGCAATCATATATCAATCCGGCTGGGAGTTTAACCAGATTGTCTGCCTTGCCAGGGGCGGTCTACGGGTGGGTGATATTTTATCGCGAATTTACCACAAACCGTTGGCAATTTTAGCTGCCACTTCTTACGGCGGCACAGGCGATCGCTTTCGAGGTTCTCTCGCCTTTGCCCGCGACCTCACGATGACTTCCCCTCATCTGGGTAGCCGCATTCTCCTGGTGGATGACTTAGTGGATTCTGGCATCACCCTCCGGGAAGCCATTCCTTGGCTGAAACATCATTATGCGGCTGATGTCGAGCAGATTCGATCCGCCGTCATCTGGTACAAAGCTTGCTCTGTCATCGCGCCTGACTACTATGTGGACTATCTCCCGGAAAACCCCTGGATTCACCAACCCTTTGAAAAATACGAACAGGTCGATCCCTCAGAGTTAGCCCAACGCTATGCTGCTGTTTCAGCGACCAAATAACACCAACCAAACCGGCAGAGTCAATAGGAGTCCTATCGTCCCGACAACCAGTGCCGTCACGGTTAAATCTCGGTCGAGATTGTAGGTTTCTGCCAAGATGAGGGTGGCAAACGCTGGAGGCATTGCCATCTGTAAAACAATGACCAGATGGGGTGCCCCACTCACACCCAGCAGCCCAACCCCAACGCCCAGTACCAGCGGAACGAGCAGCATTTTAATCCCCAAGCTCACAGATGCCGAAGGGAGGCTACCCCAGGAAGAAAGCTGGCTGAGGCGCATACCGATTAGCGGTGCTTAAACGAAAAACAAGACTCTAAAAAGGTATAATACAGGCATGGCAACCATTTCACGTTATGGTTTGATAAATGAAAGAGACAACTCCCGCCGCCATGCCCCCTTGC